>CAZYDR010000072.1:6045-19109 GCA_964645285.1 uncultured Alphaproteobacteria bacterium | reverse complement strand
GGCCGGGCTGTTGATGATGATCAGCCGGGTGCGCGGCGTGATCAGCGCCAATACTTCATCGGCCGAAAACGAAAAGCCGTTGTCCTCATGGAGCGGGATCGGTACCGGGGTGGCGCCGGAGAAGGCGATGGCGGATTCGTAAATGGGAAACCCCGGATTGGGGTACATGATCTCGGCCCCGGCCTCGCCGAACATCAGGCAGGCGAAGAACATGGTCGGCTTGCCGCCGGGCACCACCACCACATGGTCCGGGTTGACCTCGGCGCCGCGGTGAGCATGAAGATCGGCGGCCACCGCCTCGCGCAGCGCCGGCATGCCGTTGGCCGGGGTGTAGCCGTGATGGCCGTCGGCGAGCGCCTTGCGCCCGGCCTCGACGATGTTGTCCGGGGTGGGAAAGTCGGGCTGACCGATACCGAGATTGATGATGTTACGGCCTTCCGCCGCCAGGGCGTTGGCCCGGGCCAGAACCTCGAAGGCGGTCTCGGTACCGAGACGCGACATGCGTTCGCTAATCTTCATCACTCACCAACCTTCAACGTTCAACGCCGCCGCGCCACTGCATGTATCGTATATAGGCCGGCACGGCCAAGCTCATGAGCGCCTCGGGCGGTTTGTCCGAGGCCTCGGGCATGGTCTGGACGTCACGCAGGGTATCGCTGTCGTGGCCGGTGGCCAGCTCGGCCAGGGCCATGCCCGACGCGGTGCCCCGCGAAATGCCGAGACCGTTATAGGCAATCGAGGCGTAGACGCCGTCCGAGGCCTGCTCGAACACCGTGCCGCCGTTTTTGGTCATGCACAGGCCGCCGGACCAGGTGTTCTCGAATTCCACATCCGGCAGCATAGGGAAGCGGGCGCGAAATGAATCGACGTGATGGACCCGTGCTTGCTGGCGCTGGGTCTCAGTGCTGCCCAGCTCCGGCGCATAACGCGCGGTGTTGCGGATCAGGATGCGATGGTCGGTGGTGCGGCGCACGGTGGTACCCGCCGGATGGGCCGGTACGATGCCCCAGTGGGGCGTGCCGCCCAAGGCATCGACCTCGCTATCGGTCATGGGCCGGGTCAGGCTGGCGAACAGGAAAATCGGGAAGATGCGCTTGGCGAACTTGCCCAGCGCCGGCGTGTGAAAGTTGGTTGTCAGCAGCAGGCCGCCGGTGGTGATGGTTCCGCCCTGGCAGTCAAGGCGCACCGGCGTGCCGTCGTGGTAGGCGGTCACCGGCGTTTCCTCGATAACCTCGACGTTGCCGGGCAGGGCCCCGGCGAGACCACGGGCCAGGGCCGCCGGCTGGATCAGGCTTTTTCCGGTTGCCAGTATGCCCGATCGGTAATAGGTCGAGCCGGTGATTGCTGCCATGGCGGCAGCACCGAGATCCTCGTAGGGAATGGCATGTTCATCGAGGGACCTGCGGTAGCCGTCGAGGTAGGGCGTGGCGGCATCGCCCACCGCGGCCTTGATCTGGCCGGCATCGCGCCATTGGCACTCGATCTGGTGGGCGCGCACGGTTTCGCGCAGGTATTCGGCCCCGGCGCTGAAGATGCGCAGCAGGCGTTGGGTGCGCTCCAGAGGCCATTCCTCGGTGTAATGGGGTGTCTCGAGAATGAACCCGGCGTTGCGCCCCGCCGGCCCGTAGCCGACCCGCTGGGCGTCGATCAGCAGAATACGGTCGTCGGGCCGCAATTCTGCCAGCCGCCGCGCCGCCGCCAAACCGGTGAAGCCGGCGCCCAGCACCACCCAGTCGGCGTGCGTATCGCCACTGATACGCCGCGCCGGGGCCGGTTCGGGCAAAGCCCGGTACCAGCCGCAGGTGGCGTCGTCGTGGGGCAGGGGTGTCGCCATGATTTGCTTCGCTCCGGTGGTCCTCATCCGACGATGCCGTATCGCCGGTGGCGACGCAAGCCAGGCGCCAGCATTTGGACGTTCGCGATGCCATCGACTTGCGGCCCGGTCTGTGGTTCCCTTCCCTGTGCTGGTAAATTTCGCGACTGGGGGGATGACCAAAATGAGACGCTTCGTGGTGGCACTAGTGGCAACCTTCGTCTTTGCCGGTGGCGCGGCGGCCGGCAACGGCGACACCATGATGGCCCATACGGATTTCCTCTATTGTCCCGGCGGTACTGTCAGCGCGGCATCTTTCGTCAGCTATTACGGCGACGATACGTGTCTCGATACCCGCCATCACCTGCCCGCCATCACCAAGCCTGTGCTGGTGGTCGCCGGCAGCGACGATCAGATCGTCCGGGGTCTGCCCGAGGCCATAGCGCCCTTGGCCGCCAGTGGCGCCATCGCCTATGTGGATATCGAGGATGCCGATCACTTCTTCCTCGACTTCTTCACCGAGGACCTGGCCGATGCCATGATCGCCTTCGCCGACGCCGGCGGAAGTTGACCGGAGCCGCCACATGAAACCTGCCAACAGCGTATTTTCCGGACTCGGCACCACGGTGTTCGAGGTCATGTCGCGGCTCGCTATCGAGCATAAGTCGATCAACCTGGGTCAGGGCTTCCCCGGCATCGGCGGCCCCGAGGATGTGCGCCGCATCGCCGCCGAGGCGATCATCGACGGCCCCAACCAATACCCGCCCATGATGGGCCTGCCGGAACTGCGCCAGGCCATCGCCGACCATTCCGGACGCTTCTACGGCCTCGATGTGGACTGGCAGAGCGAGACCATGGTAACGTCGGGGGCCACCGAGGCCCTGGCCGGCTGCCTGTTCGGCCTGCTCGAGCCCGGCGACGAGGCGGTGCTGCTCGAGCCGCTCTACGACAGCTACCTACCCATCGTGCGCCGGGCCGGGGCGACGCCCAAGCTGGTGCGCCTTGAGCCGCCCGATTGGCGTCTCGACCGCGAGGCCCTGGCGGCGGCGTTTTCGGAGCGCACCAAGCTGATCCTGCTGAACTCACCCATGAACCCGGCGTCCAAGGTGTTCGACGACGACGACCTCGCCTTTATCGCCGAGCTGGTGGTGGCCCACGACGCCTATGCGGTGTGCGACGAAGTCTACGAGCACCTGTTGTTCGACAACCGCCGTCATGTGCCGCTGATGACATTCCCCGGCATGCGCGAGCGGGCGCTGCGTATCGGTTCGGCGGGCAAGATTTTTTCGCTCACCGGCTGGAAGGTCGGCTGGGTGGTGGCGGCGCCGGAGACCCTGGCGACCGTCGCCAAGGCGCATCAGTTCCTCACCTTCACCACGCCGCCTAATCTGCAGCGCGCCGTGGCCCAGGGGCTGGCCAAGGACGATGCTTATTTCGCCGACCTGGCCGGCGGTATGGAGCGCAGCCGCGACTTGTTGGCGGCAGGCCTTGCGGACCTCGGCTTCGGGGTCATCGAGTCTTCCGGAACCTATTTCGTCAGCGCCGACTTTCGGCCCTTGGGGTTCGCCGGCGACGACGTGGCGTTCTGCCGCTACATCACCGTCGAAGCCGGGGTCACCGCGGTGCCGTTATCGGCGTTCTACGACACCGGCGACGTGCGCCACTTCGCTCGCTTCGCCTTCTGCAAAGAGGACGCGGTGCTGGAGGAAGCCATCGAACGCCTGCGCAAGTGCTTCGGGCAATAAGACTTAGAGCGCCATGCCCGCCTTGAGGCCTTCGAGCACGGCTTCCTCGGCGGTGCGCGGCGCCAGGCAGTCGCCGATGCCGATGACCCGGCCATCAAAATCGCCAAGACCGCGCAACAGGCCGTCGCTGGCGGCATGGCCCAGGGAGAGCACCAGGGTTTCCATGTCTTCGCAGATGACTGCCTCGCCGCTGGCGGTGTGCTGGAAATAGGCGGTGTTGGCGTCGGCGCCGTAGAGGCGGGTGAGAGGGATGATCTCGACGCCCAGCTTATGCAACACGCCCAGGGCATGGTCGCGGACGTATTTCTGGATCGACTCACCGGCCATATTGCCGTTGACGCAGAGCCGCACATGGCAGCCGTCGCGGGCCAGCTTCTCGGCGAGGCCGAGACCGATCCAGTCACAGCGCCAGTCGGCGATGACCACCGAGGCGCCCACATTGGCCTCCTCCTGAATCACCTGCCAGGCATCGACCACATGGGCTTCGTCCGCGCCCTCGATGGCCGGCCGATAGGGCGCGGCGCCGGTGGCGACGACGATAGCGTCGGGTGCTTTTTCGGCAATCAGCGCCGGTGTCACCTCGGTCCTGGTGACAATGTTGACCCCGGCCAACTCCATCTCCCGTAACAGATTGGTAATGACGCCGCCGAACTCGGCCCGGCCGGGCAGAAGCTGGGCCAGGCGCGTCTGGCCGCCAAGCTGGCTGTCGCGCTCAAACAGGGTCACCCGATGGCCGCGCTCGGCCGCCACCGCCGCGGCCTTCATGCCGCCGGGACCGCCGCCGACCACCACAACGTCGAGCGGTTTCTCCGCCGGCTGTTTGATGGCGTATTCGCGCTCGCGTCCGGTTTCCGGGTACTGCATGCAGGAGACACCGTATCCCGCCTGCATATGGCCGATGCAGGCCTGGTTGCAGCCGACGCAGGCGCGGATGTCGTCGAGCCGCCCGGCTTTCGCCTTGTTCGGTAGCTCGGGATCGCAAATCAGCGCCCGGGTCATGGCACAAACGTCGGCCTGACCCGAGACCAATACCTGTTCGGCGATTTGCGGCTGGTTGATGCGCCCGGCCACGAAGACAGGCTTGCTGACCCGTGCCTTGATGGCGGCGGCGATGGGCGCCGTATAGCCGGTTTCGATGGCCATGGGCGGCACGATGTGGACCGAGCCGGCGAGGGTCGCCGATCCCCCCGCCGCCACATTGAAGTAGTCGAGCCCGTCGTCCATGGTATCGAAGGCGTCGCAGGCCTCGACGACCTCGTCGAGGGTGAGGCCGTCGTGCTCCAGCTCGTCGCCCGAGATGCGCATGCCGATGACCATGTCGCCGACCTTGGCGCGAATCTCTTCGATGATCTCGCGGGTGAAGCGCAGGCGGTTTTCGAAACTGCCGCCGTAGTCATCGTCGCGCAGATTGATCCTGGGATTGAGGAACTGGGCCGGCAGATAGCCGTGGCTGGCGACGATTTCGACGCCGTCGATACCGGCCTGTTTTACGCGCACGGCGGCATCGCCAAAGGCGGTGATGATTTCGGCGATGAATTCGGGCGGCATTTCCCGAGGCATGGTGTGAAAGCGTTCTTCCGGCACCGCCGAGGGCGCGTAGGCCACGGGCGCGCTGCCGTCGATGGATTCAAACACCAGACGGCCGGGATGGAAAATCTGCACGAACAGCTTGCAGCCCTGGGCGTGGATCGCCTCGGCTAGGCGTTGAAAGCCGGGGATGCAATCATCGTTGTCGGCGCGCAGATCATGGGTCGAGAAGAAGGCGCTCTCATGAACCGGCGCCACTTCGGTAATGACCAAGCCGGCGCCGCCCTTGGCCCGGGCATCGTGATAGGCAAGCAGGCGGTCCGTCATGCCGCCGTTCGCCAGGCCGGTCACATGGCCGGTCGAGAAGATTCGGTTTCTGAGGGAGATGTTGCGGATCTCGATGGGCGAAAAAAGGTTGGGAAGCTGCTCAGTCATGAAGTTCGTCCGTTTCAGATAATGCACTAACTGCCGGTCAGGCGGTCCTTGAGGTTGTACCAGGCCATGGACAGGGGCAGGAACCAGGCGTTGCCGGTGTAGAACGGTGCGGTCGGGAACGGCTGGCCGTCGAAGGCGGTGGCGCTTTCCGGGTCGCCGAGCACCCGAAGCGCCGTCTTGTGGCCGAGATAGGTGCCCATGGGAATGCCGGTGCCGCACAGGCCGGTGGCGTATTCGACGCCCTCGTGCTGGCCGGTGTGGGGCATTTTGTCGAAGGTGAAACCCATGTTGCCGTTCCAGCTATGGCTGATGCGGGTGCCTTCGAGTTGGGGGAAGACCTTGAGCATATCGCCGTAAATCTCCCGCGCCTTGATGCGCGGGTCGTCCTGTTGCATGCCGGTGCGGCTGCCGAACAGCAGGCGCTCGCCGTCGGGCGACGGCCGGGTGAAATAGATGTTGATCTTTGAATCGATCACCGTGCGCCCGGTGGGCAGCAGTTCCTTGAGTTTTTCGCGCCCCAGGTGCTCGGTGGCGATGATGTAGGCGGGTACCGTCACCAGCCGGCGCTGGAAATAGGGTGTCGGCGGGCCGGTATAGCCGTTGGTGGCGACGATCACGTCGCGCGTGCTGATGCGGCCCCGGGTGGTGGTCACGGTAAAGCGCTGGCCGTCTTTCTCGACACCGGTCACCGGGGTACGGTCGATTATTAAAGCGCCGGCGCTTAAGGTCCGCTCCATCAGGCCCTTGTGCAGCAGGCCGGGGTGGAGTGAACCAGTGCCTTCGAGAACCATGCCGCCAAGATAGTAATCCGTGGCGATCTGGTCGCGAACCTGGCTTGGCGACACCATGGTGCCGTCCATTTCGACACCCTGGCACTTCATGGCCTCGAGATCCTTTTTCAGGGCGTCATATTGGGCTTGAGTCTGGACGGCGATGAAACGGCCGCAGTAATTGAAATGACAGGTGATCTGCTCATGTTCGATGAGCTTGACCACATGATGGTGCGAGGCCACGGTCTCGTTGCAGAAATCGATGGCCTTTTGGGCCCCGTATTTGGCCTCGAGGGCGCTGTATTTCGACCACAGACTGCGCCCCACATAGCCGGCGTTGCGGGTGCTGGCGCCATAGCCGGCCTCTTCGGACTCCAGGACCACCACGTCGCGGCCGCCGCGGGCCAATGTCAGCGCCGAACTGAGCCCCACATTGCCCGAACCGATGATTACCACGTCGGTGGTTTCCGGCAGCGCGGTCTCCGGCAGCAGCACGCGGGGCGCCTCATCCCACCAGTAGGGTGTATCCTTGAAGTCGTCGGTGAACAGCTCGTCAGCCATGATCTCCCCCCAGCAACACTTCAAACTTGCAGCAGTATGTGGGGTCCGTGTCATGGCGGCAAGCATGCCGCTTGACGAGTCCACATCATAGCGACTACATCACCCCCAACGGCGGGTGTAGCTCAGTCGGTTAGAGCGCTAGATTGTGGATCTAGAGGTCGGGGGTTCAATTCCCCTCACTCGCCCCATTTCTCCCCAACATGATTGGCGGGCAGCGGGCAACCGAAGGTGGCGTTTCCATGAACCGTGACCATCAAGGCACCGCCGGTGAAGTTTTCGCCGCTTTTCTCAAGCTCGGCCTGACGTCGTTTGGCGGGCCGGTGGCGCATCTCGGCTATTTTCGTGATGAATTCGTCGGCCGGCGCGGCTGGCTCGATGACCGGGGCTATAGCGACCTGCTCGCCCTCAGCCAGTTCCTGCCCGGCCCGTCGAGCAGCCAGACCGGTATTGCCATTGGCATGACCCGGGCCGGCCTGCCCGGCGCTCTTGCCGCCTGGCTCGGTTTCACCGTGCCGTCGGCGGTACTCATGGTGCTGTTCGCCTTCGCCATGGTCCACCTTTCGGGGGCGGTCGATAACGGCTGGTTGGGCGGCCTCAAAGTCGTCGCCGTCGCTGTTGTCGCCCGGGCGGTGTTGACCATGGCCCGGCATCTTTGCCCCGACCGACCGCGCATCACCCTGGCCGTGGTGGCCGCCATTACCGTGCTGGCCTGGCCGGGCGCACCAGGGCAGATTCTGGCCATTGTCCTGGGCGGTGTGCTCGGCTGGTTGATACTTGGCAGTAATAGTGACGGACCGCCGCCACCTTTCGGCATCAAGGTTAGCCGCCGTACCGGGGTATTGTTTCTGGCGGCGTTCTTCATCCTCATCGCCGCGTTGCCGGTTGTTGCTCGTCTGACCGACAGTCTGGCTCTGGATTTGTTCGACAGCCTGTTCCGGTCCGGCGCCCTGGTGTTCGGCGGTGGCCATGTCATCCTGCCGCTGCTTCAGGCCGAGGTGGTGCCGCCGGGCTGGATTGAGAAAGACCTGTTTCTTGCCGGCTATGGCGCGGCCCAGGCGGTGCCCGGCCCGCTGCTCACCTTCTCGGCTTATCTCGGGGCCATGGCCGATCCGCGCCTGGCCGGCTGGCCCGCCGGAATACTGTGCCTGGTCGCCGTGTTCCTGCCGTCGTTCCTGCTGGTCATCGGCGCCTTGCCATTTTGGGACGCGTTGCGCCGCCACAGCAGAATCCAGTCGGCCATGGCCGGGGTCAACGCGGCGGTGGTCGGATTGCTGCTGGCGGCGCTCTACAATCCGGTGTGGACAGGGGCCATACACGGCCCTGGCGATTTCGCCCTGGCGATTGTTGCCTTTGTCGCCCTCGCCCTATGGAATGCACCGCCGTGGCTGGTGGTCATTGGCTGCGGCCTCGCCGGCGCCGTTATGGGCGCGGTCTAGCTCTCCAGCGTGATGGGCGGCGCGTTGTTCAGAGTCTGGCACACCACGCAATAACGCTCAGTAAGTTTGTAGAGGGTGGCGAGTTGTTCTTCGCTGGCTTCGGTGTCGAGGTCGAAGCGTAAGCGGATGTTGGTGAAACCCACGGCGGCGTCGCGGTCAACCCCCAGGGTGCCGCGAAAATCCAGGTCGCCCTCGGCGTGGACCGAACCGCCGGCCACGGGAATTTCGAGGGCCGTGGCCACGGCGCGCAAGGTCACCCCGGCGCAGGCGGCCAGGGCCTGGAGCAGCATATCGCCGGAACAGGCGGACATGCCGTCGCCGCCGGTCGCCGGATGAAGGCCGGCCTCGACCATGGCCCGGCCGGTCTCGACCGAGCAGGTGACGCCTTCGTCGCCCAGGGTGCCGTCGGCGGTCAGAGTGATAACCGCCGCATCGGGCGCCTCTTTGTATTGTTCCTTGAAGGGCGCCTGCATGGCGCGGAGTTCGTCGGATTTCATTCGTTTACCTCCCGTTTGACGCTCTAATTTACACCGATCGCATCGCCAAGGGTGGGGCCGATTTCATCATGGATGATCAAATCTGCGTGTTCGTCGAGATCGGTGGGCTCCCGATTGAGGATGACCAGCTTGGCGCCGTTGCGCTTGGCCACCACCGGAAAGCCGGCCGCCGGGAAGACCCGCAGCGACGAGCCGATGGCGATGAACAGGTCGCACTCCAGGGTCACGGCTTCGGCGCGCAGCATCTCGGCTTCGGGCATTTGCTGGCCGAACGAGATGGTCGCCGTCTTGACGATGCCGTCGCAGGCGTTGCAAAGGGGCAGGGCGCCGTCGGCCTCGAAAGCCACGCGGATGGGCTCCAGGTCGTAGCGCTCATGACAGTCGAGACAAACCGCGTAGGTGGTGTTGCCGTGGAGTTCGATGACCCGCTCGGGCGCGACCCCGGAACGCTGGTGCAGGCCGTCGATGTTTTGCGTCACGACACTGGTCACTTTGCCGGCCTCGGCGAGCTTGGCAATGGCCCGATGGCCCCGGTTTGGTTCGACCTCGCCAATTTCGTTGTAGGTCGCGAATTTGCGGCGCCACGACTCCCGGCGCATTTCCTCGGACGCCATGAAGTCGGAAAAATCGATCGGCTGATACTTGGTCCAGATGCCGCCGGGACTGCGGAAGTCCGGGATGCCCGATTCCGTGCTTATACCGGCGCCGGTGAAGGCAACGACCTTGCTCGCCTCGTCGATCATGCGGCGCAAGGTTTCGGCGTCGGTCATGGGGTCATCTGTTGACCGCCCGCTCGAGAAAATCGAGACGATCCTGGCCCCAGAACAACTCGCCATCAAAGATGTAGGTCGGCGCGCCGAAGACGTTGAGTTCAATGGCTTTGCTGGTGTCGGTGGCGTAGATTTCGGGGATGTCGGTTTGTTCGGAGCGGGCGAGGAGGGCGTCGCCATCGAGGCCCACATTGGCGCAGATTTCATGCAGGGTGTCGCGGTCGCCGACGTTTCGTTCCTCGACCCAGACGGCGCGAAGAATGGTGTTGGTCAGAGGTCCGACGTCGATACCGCTTATCCGGGCGGCGATCACCAGATAGGTCGACGGCTCATCGTTTGTGCCAAGGAAATATTTAGGCTCCAGGGTCAGGGGCATCTGGAGGAAATCGCGCCAGCGCTTGAGCTCGTTCATGCGGTTGATCCGGCGCTGGGGCGCACGAGCGCCCAGGTGTAGCCCGCCGGAGACGGGAAAAATCTCGCCGAGATCAACCGGCCGGTAATTGATCGTGGCGCCGGCGGCCACGGCGATGGCGTCGAGGCGCAGGCTGCCGAGATAGGTCCAGGGCGACAGCAGGGAGTAGTAGTAATCGACCGTCTTGATCATGCGGCTTCCACTACCGGTTGGGCCAGGATCCACAGGCTGACCATGGTATAGCAGATCATCAGCACCAGCATGGGGTATTGGCTACGCATGGCGGCGGCCGCGCTGTCGAACACGCGCAGTGCCGCCAGGTGGGACAGATAGACCGCGATCATATGGCCGGTGACGATGGTTATGACCGACGTCAGCCACACGAAGCGAGCGTTGATGATGGCGATGTTCATGCTGTACCCGGCGGTTCCGAACAAATCCCAGCCGTAGCCGAAAGGGTCCGAGACCAGAGGAATGATGAGTTGCCCGGCGAGCAGCATGAACGACAGGTAGTGGGCGATGTGGTAGGCGACGGCAATGGGAATCAGGTAAAGCACGAACAGGCAGGCGACCTCCAGGGTCGAGCGCCGGGCTTCACCGGGCGCCGTCCCGGCGGCGATGGCCATGAGCTTGGAGAACAGCAGAAACCCACAGAGAAACAGCAACGGGGCGACCACCAAGGCCACCGACTTGACGAAGGTCAGCAGCCCGATACCTTGGTCTTGTACCCACAACAGGATCGGGCCTAGCCACATGGCTTCGCTGACCCAACCGAGGATAGCCATCCAGGCCGGGGTTTCCATGAAACCGTCGAACGTCACCGTGGTGAGCAGTAGGATGACGAACACCACCATCGATGGATGGATCGGCCGGTCCGTCAGCAGGCCGACCGCGAAAGGCCGGGCATTCCATTCGAGCTTGCCATCAACGGTCCGCACCTCCAAGGGCGCGAAGCGCGCGGCCAGACTGAAGGCCACCGTGAACGCCTCGCCGTTCTGTAGCCAGACGTCGCGGCGGAACAGTACCATGCCGGCCCAGGTCAGGGCTGAGTAGAAGAAGATCATGACCGAAATGTTGGCCGGCACACCGCCGCCGGGCCACACCAGCTCGGCCCAGGCGAAAGCGCCAAAGAAAACCACCGAAGGCCATACACCGAGCCATTTCGGGTAGGCGTAACCGCCCGACAACCACGCCTCGGGCACTACCAGGCGCACCAGGGCGCCCGACCATCGGGCGATGGTGTCGACCGGGTTGATCAAGGCCCAGAAATTGCCGGCCAGGGCCGAGACAAACATCAGCCCGACCCACCAGATCACCCACACCAGAGTTGGCGCCAGATTTCTTAGTTGGTCCTGGCTGCCCACGTAGCCGGCGATGATGACCATCAGATAGAGCCCGACGAAGATCAGGCGAATGGTGAACAGCACATGGTCGTGGGCTAGAAACCTGAAAAGCGGCCATTGCAGCAGATTGGTCCGCTGATAATCACCATCCCCGCCGGGGGCATGACGAAAGAATACCGCCAGGGCCACGAAGGACAGCCCCACTGCCGCGCCGGCACCGGTGAGGTAGAGCCACAATGGCACCGGCAGGTCATAGCGCTGGGCGAAGGCGTGGGCCTCGGCGGGCGCCGACAGGGTCAGTGCTGCGACAAAAACGAGGGCGAAAACTTTCATCAATCGGGGTGAACTTCGAGATAAGCGAACGGCGCGTGGCTGACGCCGTGACCGTGGGCGACGATGGGAAAGCGCCCCGTGGCGTACGCTTCGAAGGCCATCACACCCGTCCCGCCGGCCGCGACCTCGATCTCAATGTCGTAGCCGTGGAGGTGGAGTTCAACCTCGCCGTCGCTCGACCAATGCAGCTCCACCGTGTCACCTTCGGATATCTTGATGGTGGTCTCGGCATCGACAATCTTGCCATCACGAAGCGCGATTTCGAAAATCCGCGTCTCGCCGGCATGGGCGAATGCGCCCCAAGCCAACAGACCAGTGGTGGCAGAGATAAACGTTCGACGATTGACGGTCATGACCCTCTCCATGAGTTTGCCACAGGATGGCCGATGAAGGCTCGCCTGTCGACGCCTCGATTATGATTAACAATCCCTAAAGCTATAGCTGCTAGCCCTATAGCCGTGGCTTAAACACGGCATCGAATTAGGGTGGACGGTAAACTCATGAACAGGCAAACGCGGCGGCTTGCGAAGAGCTCACGGAAACACAAGATCGTCCGGCCGGGCGCCGGCTCGCCCGCCAATCCGGACGTAATGTTGCAGCAGGCCCTGACCCTGTACCGCGCCGGCGATCTAGATGAAGCCCTGAAGCTCTATGAGACGATCCTCCAGTTCGACCCCGATCACCCTGATGCCCTGAGCAATAGCGGTCTGATACTTGCCCTACGGAACGACCTCGACGGCGCGCTGCCACGTCTGCGACGAGCCGCCGTCTTGGCGCCCGGTGACGCCAGGACGCAAAACAACCTGGGCTCGATTCTTGATCAGCACGATGATCTTGCGGAGGCGGAAGCTGCCCTGCTCGACGCGATCGAACTCGATTCCGGTCTGGTCGAAGCGCGTGTCAACCTCGGCAATGTCTACCAGAAGTTCGAACGCTTCGATGATGCGGCCGCTGCGTACCAGGGCGCCGTAGCCTTGGCACCGAACAACCCGGCGATACACAATAATCTGGGCAACTTACTGCTAAATAGTGGCCGCGCCGAGGATGCCATGGCGAGCTACAGGATGGCGCTCGACCCCAACCTGATCGTGCTATTGCCCGAGTGGAACGCCCTGGCGGGACACTGAATATAATTAAGGGGACAGTATATTTAATTAATTAGATATACTGTCCCCTTAATTTAATAAGCCTCTCATTGCCTGGGCTTGAAGATGAAGTTGAAAGTGTAGTCGGCGGCGCGTGACGCGGCGCGGTGGTGGGCGTCGCCGTCGAAATTGTCGAGGCTCGTAAGTTCGCCGCGACATAGGAAGAAGCCGTCGTAGTCGAGGGCCAGGACGGCGCCCAAAGACCCCTCGATGGGTTGCTTGGTGTGGGCCTCCTCCATCTCGATCAACAGCGCCGGCCGGTCCCGGGCGATGAGGT
>CAZYDR010000072.1:4104-6035 GCA_964645285.1 uncultured Alphaproteobacteria bacterium | reverse complement strand
GCCGCCTTCTAGAACCGCCAGTTCGTGGCCCTCCACGTCAATCTTTATGAAACCGACGTCTGTTAGCGCTTCGTCGTCGAGGCGGCGGGCTTCGATGGTGACCTCGCCGTAGTCATCGCCGACCTTACCGTAATTCAGGCTGGCGCCCTGATTGGAATAACCGCTGGCCGTACGCGGCACCCGCAGCACGCTGTGGCCCGTGCTGTCCGACAGGGCCACTGGCGAGGCGGTGACGTTGCGCCCAGCCCCGGCCATGAGGATGCGAAACATCTTGGGGTTCGGCTCATAGGCGTAGACGTGGCGTGAATGACGTTCCATCCAGTATGTGTAGACGCCCTTGTTGGCGCCCACATCGACGCTGTTGCGAGCCGGGTCCATGAGCTCCGGCAGCAGGCGCAGTTCGCCTTCGCCGCGCCGCCACTGACGCCGGGCCCGGACCCAGTAGTGCAGTCGCGGCGGCACCAGGGCGTCGAGCAGGCGTTCCTCCAGTGACGACGGCGGTTGCCATTGGTTCATGGCCGCAGGATACATGGTTGCGTGGCGGTGGGGCGGACAATGCGTTAGGCTGAACGATCAAATTCACAAGGATGGTCGTGCCATGCTGCGCTGGTTTGTCATTTGCGGTTTTCTCGGGCTGGTCACCGCGTCTTCGGCGAGTCAGGCTCAGGACGACCCCTTCGCCGCCTTCAACTGCGAGCGCGCCTATGACGAGGCCCGCAGTTCGACCGCTGTCGAGGCCTGCAAGCCCCTGGCCGACGCCGGTTTGGCCGACGCCCAGGCGATCATGGGAGTGCTCTACCAGAACGGTCAGGGCGTGGCCCAGGACTATACCCAGGCAGCCCTGTGGTACGACCGCGCCGCCCGCCAGGGTCACGCCATCGCCCAAGTCAATCTCGCCACCCTTTATCGCTACGGCGGCGGGGTGCCGAGCGATTACATCGAATCCTGGGCCTGGCTCGACACCGCCGCCGGTGCCGGCCAGGGCGATGCGGTGGCCGGCCGCGACCTGCTCGAAAAGCGTATGAGCGCTACGGAAGTCGGCAATGCTCGCCTGCGCGCCGCCGAGATCGCCCGCATTATTGCCGCCGCCAATCAGGCACCCGGATCATGGACCTCGCCCGACGATCCCGCCATACCGCCGCCCGGTGGCGCCGACGACGGCGGCACCCAGGCACTGGTCAACGGCTTGCACGCCCTGATCGCCCAGGCCGAGCGCGAGCGCACCGCCGACTACCGCTTCCTTGAGCAGCTCCGCGCCCTGGCCGGCGACTACGACCAGCCCTGGCGGGTGACTTTGCTAGACGAGAAGTTCAGCGACGGCGATTTCACCCGCACGCCAACTTGGACCGTGGCCAGCGGCCGCTTCGGGGTCGACGCCAAATACGGCCTGCGCAACCGCTTCACCCCGCCGGCGAGCCTCAACCTGGGCTCCGGCGAAGGCAGCGGCGGCGATGCGGCGCTACAGCTTTTCGGCGCCGTGCTCGGCGAACTGGCCAACCAGAACAGCGGCGGCGGCAATCGCGCCCGGGTCGCCGAAATCCACATCGCCCTGGCGATCTCCGATCAGTTTTCCGTGGAACTCCGCTTCGGCGCCCTGGCCAAGGCCATGGAGGGCGGCGGCATCGAGTTCGGCCCGACCCGGGGCAGCCGCCGGGATGCCGGCTACCGCCTGATCTACACCCAGGGCAAACGCCCCAATCTGGCCCTGCTGCGCGTCTCGCCCTCGGGCTCGTCAATCATCGCCCGCGCCGATCTGTCCCAAGGCCTGGAAGACGGCAACTATCATCGCCTGCTCTGGCGCCGCACCGCCAACGGCGCCATGGACGTCCTGCTCGACGGCGTCACGGTCATGGAAACTAACGACCGCGGCAACAGCCAACCGTTCGACGGCTTTACCCTGATCAACAAGGGCGGCGACTACTCGTTCAAAG
>CAZYDR010000072.1:2688-4094 GCA_964645285.1 uncultured Alphaproteobacteria bacterium | reverse complement strand
CATGTTGCGGGCGAGATCGACCAGATCGTTTATGGCTTCCTGGTCACCGTGCCGTCCTGCTGCGGTCAACAGTACATAGGCGGCGCGGCGGGGCCCATTGCCGCGGTCATCGCCAGGCCCGAACTCGACGTCGCCGGCGGCGTCGCCTTTGGCCATTACACCCACGAGAAGAACCCGCTGCTGTGCCGCGCCGCCCTGACCACCATCGAGATCATCGAGGACGAAGACCTGGTGGAGAACGCCCGGGTTCAGGGCGTCCGGGCTTTGGAACGGCTCCATGACATGTCGGCGCGCCACCCGCTGATCGGCAACGTGCTCACCCTGACGCCGCCGCTGACCGTCACCGAGAGTGAAATCGACGCCGCCCTGAGCATCCTCGACGAATGCCTGAGCGAAGAAGAATCGGCCCGCCGTTGACCTCAATCGGTGTGACGAATACGCTTGAAGAAAGACGAGTGCCTGGAATCACCCGGCCTTCCTTCAGCCCCCGACCGGGGGTCGCCGACCGTTCGGCGGGAGCCTGCATGGTAATTGAACGCAGGTCACCGAAGGTGACCGTACAAAGTTCTGGGCGAAGCACAAAAGAGGTTAGGGACAGTATTTGAAACGCGTTTCCATGTTCAAGCGGACCAAGGAGCTTGAGTCGCAGATCGATCAGTTCTGCGACAAGGTCGATGAAGGCGCCATGTCGTTCAAGATCGGCATCGTCGCGTTTCTCGACGGCAACTTTCCCGCCTTCGAAGACAAGCTCAAGCAGGTCAACGAGCTGGAGAGCCAGGCCGACACCCTGCGCCGCGACGTCGAACGCCGGCTCTACGAGCAGACCCTGATCCCGGAATCCCGGGGTGATGTGCTGGGCCTGCTGGAAAACATGGACACCATCCTCAACAACTGCGAAGGGGCCATGTGGCAGTTCGCCATCGAGAAGCCCGACATTCCAACCGAGTTTCACGCCGACTATCGCGGTCTGGTCGATGCCTCGGTGGAGGCGGTGGACGCCCTGGTGTCGGCCTCGCGGGCGTTCTTCCGCGGCATGGCCGAGGTTACCGACCACATGCACAAGGTGCTGTTCTTCGAGAAGGAAGGCGACAAGGTCAGTACGCGGCTCAAGATGGCCATCTTCGCTGGTGACCTCGACCTTGCCCATAAGGCCCAGCTGCGCAATTTCGTCGAGCATATCGACGACATCGCCGACACCGCCGAGGACGTCGCCGATCGCCTCGCCATCTACAGCATCAAGCGCTCCAATTGACTAAAATACGACGCTTGGCTGAACCGAGCTTGGGGACGTAGAGCATGGATGTCGCGGTCCTCGTCTTTTTGTCGAGCGGGCTGTTCCTCGGCTGGTCCCTGGGGGCCAACGATGCCGCCAATGTGTTCGGCACGGCGGTGGGCACGCGCATGAT
>CAZYDR010000072.1:0-2678 GCA_964645285.1 uncultured Alphaproteobacteria bacterium | reverse complement strand
CCGCCCATACCCTGGGCAAGTTGGGCGCGGTCAACGCCATGCCCGGCGCCTTCATGGTCGCCCTGGCGGCGGCCACCACGGTCTATCTCATGACCAAGGCGGGCATGCCGGTCTCCACGACCCAAGCCATCGTCGGCGCCATCGTCGGCTGGAACCTGTTCTCCGGCGGTCTGACCGACGCCGCTACCCTGACCACCCTGGTAGCCACCTGGATCCTCTGCCCGGCCTTGGCCGCGGTCATCGCCGCCGGGCTGTTCAAAGCGATTACCGGATGGCTGCACCGGGCCGAACTGCACATTCTCAGACAGGACGCCTATACCCGGGTCGGCTTGATCGGGGCCGGGGCCTTCGGCGCCTATAGCCTGGGGGCCAACAACATCGCCAATGTCATGGGGGTGTTCGTGCCGGTGTCGCCGTTCACCCCGTTTTCGGTGGGCGATCTGTTCACTGTCTCGTCGGCCCAGCAGTTGTTCCTGATCGGCGCCATCGCTATCGCCGTCGGCGTGTTTACCTATTCCAAGGGCGTCATGATAACCGTCGGACGCAACCTCATGCCGATGTCGCCGGTGGCCGCTTTCGTGGTGGTGGTGTCTCACTCCATCGTGTTGTTCCTGTTCGCCAGCCAGGACCTTGAGCATCTGCTGGCCAGCGCCGGCCTGCCGACAATTCCCTTGGTGCCGGTGTCGAGCTCCCAGGCGGCGATCGGCGCCGTGGTCGGCATCGCCCTGTTGCGCGGTGGCCGGAGCCTGCGGTTGCGCCTGCTCGGCGGCATCGTGGCGGGCTGGGCCATGACCCCGTTCATCGCCGGCGTGATGTGCTTCGTGGCGTTGTTCTTCCTGCAGAACGTGTTCAACCAGCACGTCCATCGCGATGTCGTTTATAGCCTGTCCACGTCGGTGCTTGAGCGCCTTGAGGTTGATGGTATTGATACATCCAAAGCCAAAGTCCTGGCCGGCCGGAACTTCGTCTCCGCCCGCGCCCTGGCCGATGCCCTGACCGATACAGGGACCGACAACGGTGAAATATCCCGCGCCTTCGTCGACTTCGCCGAAATCGATCACATGGTCATCGACGGCGCCAAGCTGTCGCAGTGCAGCGGCGGCTTCCTCAGCCCGGGCCAACTCAAGGCGGTAGCCAGTCTGGCGGGCCGCGGCTTCATACACCGCTGGCGCCTGGATGACGCCCTGGTCGCCCTCAGCCCGGAATGGGCGCCGCTGCCGGACACCACAGTCAACAAGATTGATAACCGCAAACTCGACGAGCAGCGCCGGGCGGTTTACAACGTCTTTCGGGTATCCGCGCCGCAATAGCCGAGAGAGACGTCATGGCCCCTACCGTCACCGCAGCTATGGTCATTATTGGCGACGAGATCCTTTCGGGCCGGACCAAGGACGCCAACCTGGCCTATCTCGGCAAGGAGCTGAACCGCCTCGGTGTGCGCCTCAAGGAGGTCCGAGTGGTGGCCGACGACCAGGACGCCATCGTCGCCGCGGTCAACCATTGCCGCGCCGCCTTTGATTACGTCTTCACCACCGGCGGCATCGGCCCGACCCACGACGATATTACCGCCGCCGCCATCGCTGCCGCCTTCGGCCGCAAGCTGATCCGCAACCCCGAGGCCGTGACCATTCTCGAAGAGGCATACGAGCGCACCGGCCTGGAACTCAACGAGGCTCGCATGTCCATGGCCAACACGCCCGAGGGCGCCGTGCTGGTCGACAATCCGGTGAGCGGCGCGCCGGGCTTTCAGGTCGAGAACGTCTTCGTCTTCGCCGGGGTGCCGAAAATCATGCAGGCTATGTTCGACGGCATGACCCATCGCCTCACCGGCGGCGCCCCGCTCCACGGTCGCTCGGTCGCCGTCGACCTCGGCGAGGGCGCCATCGCCGTCAACCTGGAACAGGTGCTGGAGCGCCATGAGGGCATCACCATCGGCAGCTACCCCTATTACCACTCGGGCAATTTCGGCGTAAAACTGGTGCTGCGCGGCACCGACGAAGCCATTCTCGATGCCGCCGCCGCCGACCTCATAGCGGTGCTGGAAGCCTCAGGCGGCAACCCCTATCTCGAAGACGGGGAGTAGACAGCTTTCAGCCGTCAGCGCTCAGCCAAAGCATTCTGATGGCTGACGGCTGAAAGCTGACGGCTCAACGCAACGACCATGCTAGACTCAACTTTGGGGCCCGCTTGGTGGAACTGGTAGACACGACAGACTTAAAATCTGTTCCCCGAAAGGGGGTGGGGGTTCAAGTCCCTCAGCGGGCACCAACTTGTTGTGTAACGTATTGTTGTTAAGGCATATATTATTTGTCTTGGACATGGGCCTCACACACAACCCCACAATAATACTCTCCTTAGGCTGATTTTGCCTGGTCCGCGCGCGGCGCTACCTCCCTCTATCAGCTAGGCCCACCGCGCCACTCAGTCGATCTTGATCGTTCCGCCGCTCCTATCGAGCAGGGAGGGGCAGTCGGACAGGGAATAATGATAAACGAACGGCCGCGCAAGACATTGGAGTTTGAAACGCCGGCAGAGAGATTCAACGCTTGTGTTGCATCGACCGGTTGAGGCGGCACCCCAGGAGCGGACATTGACGACGCCACGCCTAATGTCTCCTTTTGACCCAGGCTGTGTAGAAACGCTTGTGGAATTGTCAGCGTGACGCGCCGGTGGTCTTT
>CAZYDR010000071.1:6337-19404 GCA_964645285.1 uncultured Alphaproteobacteria bacterium | reverse complement strand
GCTGGCCGTGCTGCCGCCGTCGATGGCCAGGGCGACGCCGGTAACGACCCCGGCCGCGTCGGAAGCGAGATGGAGTATAGAGGCGGCGATCTCTTCCGGTTGTGACATGCGGCCCATGGGCGAGTCGGCCTCGATCTTGGCGAGGGCGGCGGCGGGATCGTCGCTGCTCTCGATATAGTCGCGCCTGGCCATGTCGGTATCGACCAAGCCCGGGCAGACGCAATTGATGCGTACTTCGGGCGCGAACTCGGCTGACAGCGCCTGGGTCAGCAGAACCACGCCATCCTTCGAGGCGCAGTAGATCGACAGGTTCGCGTTGCCCGCCAGGCCCGACGTCGAGGCCACGTTGACGATGCTACCGCGGCTCTCGCGCAAGGCCGTGGCGGCCGCGCGAATGCAGAAGAAGGTGCCCTTGAGGTTGATGTCGATGACCTGGTTTCAGCGCCTCGTCGCAGGTCTCGATGGTGCGCGCCTTGGCCACCCCGGCGCTGTTGACCAGCACGTCGAGCCCGCCGAAGGCGTCGAGAGTCGCGCCCACCACGGCCTGGCAACTCGCCACCGTACCGATGTCTCCGGGCGCCGCGATCAGGCCATCACCACCAAGCGCGGCGATGCCCTCGGCCGTCGATTCCATGGTGCGCCCGTTGACCGCGACCCGCGCGCCGGCCTCGCGGAAGGCCTTCGCCGTGGCCCGCCCGATGCCGCGCGAACCACCGGTCACCAGCACCCTCTTGCCTTCGAAACTCATCACTGTCTCCCTTGCTTGAACCGAAATATCCTAGATCGTCTTCAAATCCATGGCGAACATACTCAGTCCGCGCCGTCTTGGGCCGCGCCGCCGTGGGCGACGCCGGCTGAATGGGAAAATACGCGATGGCCAACGGTTTCAAGCGACGGTCTCGAGGGATAGTCCAGTATCATCAAACCACCATCGACAATCAGTGTCTGGCCCGTGATGAAGGACGCTTCGTCGGAGGCCAGGAAAGCTGCCGTGCTGGCAATCTCTTCCGGTGTTCCCATTCTATCGAATAGCGATGGCGGCATCTTCCATTCTCCGCTATCGCCTTGTGCCGCGGCGGTTTCTTCGGGACTTGTCTCGATCCAACCAGGGCTGATTGCGTTCACGCGTATACCATAGGGCGCGAGTTCAGCGGCGAAAGAGCGCGTCATGCCCTCGACGCCGATTTTCGCGACACCATACAGTCCCCAATTTCCGTGGAACGTTGACGTCGATGAGATGTTTACCACCGCGCTGCCGCGATGTTTCACCAGATGCGGTATCGCCAAAGAGGTCACATAATAGTTCGAGTCCAAATTCGCGCCACGGAAAAACGCCCATCGTTCACCGGGCGGGGTATCCGGTTCAACCCCGCAGTGTTGGCTTCCGCATCCAGCATTGTTGACAACAATGTCCAGGCGTCCAAACCGTTCGACCACCGCGTCAATCATGGATTTTACGGCTTCCTCGCCCGAGACATCGGCTTTGAAGAAGGTCGCGGTGTGGCCAAGGTCGGATAACTCTTTGACAACCGCATTCGCCCGCTCCTGGTTTCGGGCGACGACGGCAATCGTTGCGCCTTCCGCGGCGAATCTATGAGAAATTCCGCGCCCAAGTCCAAAGTTCCCACCGGTCACCAAGGCCACTTTGTTTTTAAACTTCATCCGTTCCCCCTGCCAGTTTGGTGTGTTTGGTTTTCTTTTTCGAGAATGCCGCCGCCGCCACCGCCACCGACGACAGTGGCGTGAGACCGCACGGGGTGTCACCACCCCACGGAAACTTGACAACAACACCGATGGCATACAAAGTGGAATACCAAATTTCATGCTACCGGAGTTCACGCCACCGTGGCAACAAAGCGATCCGAACTGCTGATCGACGATGTCTATGGGCGGCTGCGCGATTTGATTTTTTCAAATTCACTGCGCGCCGGCCAGAAGCTCGTCGACCGTGATTTAGCGGAACGGTTGGGCGTCAGCCGGACACCGGTTCGCGAAGCCCTCGGCCGCCTGGCCATGACCGGGTTGGTCGAGGCGCGCACCCGGCGCGGCTATTACGTCAGTACGTTCTCGGCGCAGCAGGTCACCGATCTCTATGAGTTCAGGAAGATGCTCGAGGTCCATGCGGCCAAGCTGGCCACGAAGAACGCGCTGCCGTCGCACCTGCACGAGTTCGACTGCATCCTGGCTGACCTGGAAAAGCTGTCGTCGGAGCCGAAGGACCACGCCAAGGCCGTCCGGCTGGACCTGGAAATTCATGAATTGATTGCCCGCGCCAGCGGCAACGCCTCGCTGCATCAGGCCATCCAGAACGTGTTGGACAAGGTCATGTGCTTCATCTGGGTGGAGACCTCCAACCGGGAAGCCCTTGCCGCCGCTGATAGCCAGCATCAGGCCCTGCTTCATGCGATCAAGGAAAAGGATGCGGCGGGCGCCGCGGCACTCATCGGCGACCATGTGGAGAGCGCCAAGGACAGCCTGGTGAAGGTTCTCCAGGCGCGCGACGACCTACAAAATTCTGTTCTGTCACCACGCCGTCCAAGAGAGGGGGCTCTCGTCGACGAGTTCGCCATATAGAAAACCAACTGGGAGGAACGTTATGAACGACTTCGATATTCTTTTGAAAGAGATGGAACTGGGCCGCATGAACCGGCGCGAGTTTCTCGGTCGGGCCGCCGCGCTCGGCATCACCGCCACTGCCGCCTCGAGTTTACTGAGCAAGTCTGCTTACGCGTCCACGCCAAAGCGCGGTGGCGAGGTCACGGTCGCCACTGAGGAATCCAGCCAGACCGAGACTTTCGACCCCACCAAGATGCTCACCGGAACAGATGCCAACCGGTCCCACCAAGTCTATAACCGGCTGACAAATCTGGACCGGAACCTGAACCCGGTGCCGAACCTGGCAGAGGAGTGGGAGGGCCTCAACGAAGCCACCGAGTGGACCTTCAAGCTGCGCCAGGGCGTCGAGTTCCACAACGGCAAGACGCTGACCGCCGACGACGTCATCTTCTCCCTCGGCGAGCACATCAAGGAAGGCTCGAAATCTCCGTCGAAGACGCTTCTTGCGTCGATTACAGACATGCGGGCCGACGGCGCCAATGTGGTCAAGATCACCCTCAACTCCGGCAACGCGGACTTCCCCATCCAGCTCGGTCACGACTACCACACGTCGATCGTTCCCGAGGGCTGGAAGGACGGCGACCCGGTGGTTGGCACAGGCCCTTACAAGTTGGTCGAATTCGAGCCCGGACTTCGCTCGGTTGCGACTCGCAACGAGAATTACTGGAAGCCGGACTCCGCCTGGGTCGACACTTACATCAGCCAGGGCATTTCGGACGCCACTGCGCGCACGAACGGACTACGCACTGGTGCTGTGGGTATCTGCGCGGTGGACGCGCGCACCGCAGGGATGCTCGACAGGGACGAGAACGTCACCGTGCACTCTACTGCCTCGGGCGCACAATTCCTGTGGGTAATGATGTGCGACAGGGAGCCGACCAATGATCTCAATTTGAGGCTCGCGATGAAGCACTGCGTTGATCGCCAAGCCATGGTCGACCAGCTGCTGCAAGGCCACGGCACCATCGGCAATGACTTTTCCGTCAATCCCGGAATCGCCACCTATTGCAAGGAGATCCCGCAACACGACTTTGATCCCGACAAGGCGAGCTTCTACTGGAACAAGACCGGCCTGTCCGGCATAGAGGTATCCACTTCGGTTGAGGCTGGCGACTTCGCGGTCGACGCAACCGTCATGCTCCAGGAAGGCGCGAAGGCGGCCGGTATCGATATCCAGGTCAAGCAGGAAGCCGCGGACGGCTACTGGGATAACGTCTGGATGCAGGTGCCCATGAGCGCCTCTAACTGGAACGCACGGCCCACGGCGGATCTCATGCTCACCCTCGTCTACCATTCGGAGGCGGAGTGGAACGAGACCCAGTGGAAGAATGATCGCTTCGACGAGTTATTAGTCATGGGTCGCAAGACCACCGATCCCGCCTTGCGCTACGAAATCTACTGCGAGGCGGAAACCTTGCTGCACGACGACGGTGGTGCGTTCAATCCCATGTACATGAACTTCGTGGAAGGTGTCCATAAGCGGATTCAGGGCTACCAGGGCAGTTCCGCCTTCGGTTTGAGCGCCGGCCTGCTGTACGAGGACGTCTGGGTCGACGAAAACGCGTAGAAGACCTCGAACACTGATCGATCTTTCGGCACCGCTCATCCTGTCCTCAATCTCCCTGACAGGGTGGGCGGTGCCGACCATTTTTACGAAACAAGCCGCGTAAGCGGCGTCGACTATCACACCAAGGGAATCACATGGATTTTACGGACAAGCGGGTTCTAATAACTGGCGGCACGCGAGGCATCGGCTTTGGTGTCGCGGAAGCTTTTCTCGCGGCCGGCGCCTGCGTTGCAATCAATGGCAAAACCGAGGGGTCCGTGAACGCGGCGATCGAGAAACTGGAAAACAACGAGTGTCTGGCCGCGGCGCCCGGTGATGTCAGCACCGTCGCCGGTTGTGAATTGGCGGTAAAGACGGCGGAGGACGGGTTTGGCGGTCTCGATGTTCTGGTGAACAGCGCGGGAATTGGCGCGGGCCGACCAATTGAAGATTGCGACGAGCAGATGTGGGACGATCATGTGGACGTCAATCTGAAGGGCACCTTCTTTACCTGCCGCGCGGCATTAACATCGTTGCGCGGGTCCAATGGCAATATCATCAATATCGCTTCGGACGCGGGCTTGATCGGAGTGCCGGGAATCACCGTCTATTGCGGTACAAAGGGAGGCGTCGTCAATATGACCCGCGCCATGGCGATCGAGATCGCGCCCGACGTGCGGGTCAATTGCGTGTGCCCGGGGTATGTCGATACCGATATGATCCGACGGACCAATCAACTGAGGCCCGACCCGGAAGCGGCATGGCAGAAGATGGTCGAATATGCGCCCCTGAAGCGAATTACCACACCGGCCGAAATCGCCGCCGGTATCCTCTATCTGGCGTCGGACGATGCCCGATTCGTGACCGGTGTCGCGTTACCGATCGATGGCGGCACAACCGCCGGCCACTAGGCAAGTTTTGGTCATAGCGTGGCGGGCGTCCAGGGTGGACTGTATCTAGTCGTGGATAGCTTACGGACAATCATTCTCAAACGCCTGGCCTTTGGCCTGCTGACTCTCTTTGTCATTTCAGTGCTTATTACACTGGGTGTGGAAATGCTGCCCGGCGACCTAGCTCAGGCGCTTTTGGGGCAGCAAGCGACCCAGGAGGCGCTCGCCGCAATCCGGCTTGAACTGGGCCTCGACCGGCCCTTGCATGTGCGCTATTTCGACTGGCTTAGCAATATTGTGCAATGGGATTTAGGGACATCTTTGGCCAATGGGCGGGAGGTTGCCGATCTGATCGGTAAGCGCCTGTCCAATACGCTGTTCCTGGCGGTGACCGCCGCCGTTGTCGCCGTCCCGCTATCGATTTTCCTCGGCCTGTTGGCGGCGCTGTATCGCGAATCCCTGTTCGACAAGATAATCAGCATGACCACCCTGACGACCATCTCGATCCCCGAGTTTCTTGTCGCCTATATCCTTATCGTCTTCCTGTCGGTCGAGTTCAGTGTGTTCCCGAGCATGGCGGTTGTGACATCCGGCACCGGGTTCTGGGAGCAGCTTTACGCCGTGTTCCTGCCGGTCCTGACCCTGGTCCTGGTGGTGGTCGCCCATATGATGCGCCTGACCCGGGCAGCCATCATCGCCGTGCTGACCAGACCGTATATCGAGACTGCGGAACTCAAGGGAATGAGCCGTTCCTGGGTGATCATCTATCATGCCCTACCCAACGCATTGGCGCCGATCATCAATGTGGTCGTCATCAATCTGGCTTATCTGGTGGTCGGCGTGGTGGTGGTCGAGGTTGTGTTCGTCTATCCGGGGTTGGGGCAGTTGATGGTCGACTCCGTCTCCAAGCGCGATCTGCCGGTGGTGCAGGCGAGCGGCCTGATTTTCGCCTGTACCTACGTGGTGCTAAATTTGACCGCCGATATTCTGTCGATCCTCGCCAATCCACGGCTACGGCATCCCAAGTGAGACGGCCGCGATGATCATCAACATCGCCAAAGCCTTTATGGGCGCTCCGTGGAGCGCCCAACTAGGGTTCGTCGTCATCGCCATCAATCTGTTTGCCCTGGCCTTTGCGCCGACGCTGGCACCGTTTACGGAAACCGAGATCGTCGGCAAGGTGTGGGAACCCGGTATCTGGGCCACGGACTGTTCCGAGGAAGCGATCAAGCTTAAGGGCCCGTGCTGGTCGCAGTTCAATGATGGCCGCACGGACGGCAAGGTCTGGCTCGGCACCGACCATATCGGCCGCGATCTCTATACCCGGTTGTTGTACGGCGCCCGCAACACCATCACCATCGCGCTGATTATCACCGGACTGTCGTTCGTGATCGGCATGATGTTCGGCTTTCTGGCAGCCACCATGCGCGGCTGGGTCGATCAGATCGTCAGCCGGGTGGTCGACATCATGATGGCGTTCCCCACCCTGATCTTCGCCCTGATCGTTCTGTCGGTGGCCGGCACCTCGATTCCGGTGCTGATCGCAGTCATCGCGTTGCTCGATTCGACGCGAGTGTTTCGCCTGTCGCGGGCCGTCGCCATGGATATCGCGGTGATGGAGTACGTCGAGGCGGCGCGCTTGCGCGGCGAAGGACTCATGTGGGTCATGTGGCGCGAAATCCTGCCCAATACGCTGCCCCCGCTGGTCGCTGAATTCGGTCTGCGATTCTGCTTTGTGTTCCTGTTTATCAGTGCGCTCAGCTTCTTGGGGTTGGGCCTACAGCCACCCACGGCCGATTGGGGCAGCATGGTGAAGGAGAATTCCGGGGCCATCAGCTTTGGTGTCTACAACCCCCTGATTCCGGCGGCCGCCATCGCGTTTCTGACCGTTGGCATCAATCTGGTGGTGGACTGGTTCCTGCGCAAAGCAGCGGGTCTTCGTGATGAATACTAAGAAGAACCCGATGTCGCGCCTGCTGACCATGGAGAATCTGAGGGTCGAAGGCTTCCAGGAAGATCGCTGGGGCGAGATTGTTCACCCGATCAATGTCCATCTCGACCGCGGCGAGGTGCTCGGCCTGATCGGTGAGTCGGGCGCCGGCAAATCGACCATCGGCATCGCCAGCATGGGGTTCTTCCGATCCGGCTGCCGTATTGTCGGCGGCACAATTGAGTTCGAGGGCATCGACCTGGCGACGGCCTCGGCGGCGCAGTTGCGTGAGATTCGCGGGGTGCGAATTTCCTATGTGGCGCAAAGCGCGGCGGCGGCGTTCAATCCGGCGCATCGGTTGATCAACCAGTTCGTCGAGGCGCCGGTCAAACACGGCATAATGGCGCGGGCCGCGGCGGAAGACCATGCCCGGGAGTTATATCGCCGGTTCGACCTGCCGGATCCGGACAATTTCGGCGACCGCTATCCCCACCAGGTCTCCGGCGGCCAGTTGCAGCGCGCCATGGTCGCCATGGCCATGGCTTGCAAGCCTGACCTGATCGTGTTCGACGAACCGACCACGGCGCTTGACGTGACCACCCAGATCGAGGTTCTGGCGGCGATCAAGGATGCCATCAAGGCACTTAACTCAGCGGCCATTTATATTACCCATGATCTTGCCGTGGTCGCCCAGGTAGCTGACCGGATCATGGTGCTGCGCGATGGCAATTTGGTGGAAGAGGGTACCGCGCGGGAACTTCTGGCCAATCCCAAGGAGAACTACACCCGCGCCCTGCTGTCCGTACGCGAGAGCCGCGGGCAGAAGACCGATCATGGCGATGAAGGCAATATCCTGCTCGAGGTCAAGGATGTGTCGGCCGCCTACGGCAACGGTGTCGTGGTCCTGGACAACGTTGACCTGGCCCTTACCCGCGGCAAGACCATCGCCGTGGTCGGCGAATCAGGCAGCGGCAAGAGCACCCTGGCTCGGGTTATTACCGGCCTGCTGCAGCCGCTCAAGGGCGCTATCGAGTACCAGGGCGAGGAACTCCCGGCACGCTACAGTGAGCGCGACCAGGACAAGCTTCGGCGCCTGCAGATGATCTACCAGATGCCCGACGTCTCCCTCAACCCGCGCCAGAAGGTTCACGAGATTCTCGGCCGCCCGCTTGAGTTTTACTTCGGCATGACGGGCGTCGAGAAGAACCAACGGGTCCTCGATCTGTTGGCGCAGATCGAACTTCCCAAGCGCTATAAGGACCGCTTTCCCTCGGAACTTTCGGGCGGCGAAAAGCAACGGGTGTGCATCGCCCGGACGCTCGCAGCCGAACCCGATATGATTATCTGCGACGAAGTGACCTCGGCGCTCGATCAACTGGTCGCCGAGGGGATTCTGGAGTTGCTGCAACGCCTGCAAAACCAACTTGGCGTGTCATATTTGTTCATCACCCACGACCTGGCCACGGTGAAAGCAATCTCCGACGAAATCGTGGTCATGTTGCAGGGCCGGGTGGTCGAGCATGGCTCACGCGACGAAATTCTCACCCCGCCCCATCACGAGTACACCGAACTGCTGCTCGCCTCGGTACCTGAAATGGACCCGGACTGGTTGGACAATCTGCTCAAGACCCGTGTCGGTGCGTTACTGCGCGAGGGCCCGGCAAGCGAGCAAGCCGACAGGTCGTAGCAATTTTCTCGGCGATCAGCGACCTATGATCATGCCGGCGCGGACAAACTGATCCCACCCATTCCGCCACGCTAACAATCTGACTTGCTTTCACCACCGACGGACGATCATGAACCACAGGGAAATAGGAGCCATCCGCCCCATCTGTTGTTGGCTGAGGCTGTTGAAGAAGTCGTTTGCTCTGTGCGGTTTGGCGTGATTCCCTTGGGTTACCGCTTCGGAGGGGGATTACGACGATAATGGCTGAACCAGTAGGTCAGCAAGACCGTCTTTTCTACGAATTTGATATCGAAGACATGGTTCCGAGCGACCACCTGTTACGCCGGATCGATAGGGTTCTGGAGCTGAGCTGGTTGTGCAGCGAGATGGCGTCCCATTACAGCCACCTGGGCTGTCCATCAGTGTGCCCCGAGTTGATGATCCGAATGCTGATCGTCAGCTATTGCTATTCGATCCGCTCGGAGCGGCGGTTGTGCCAGGAGATGGCGATGAACTTGGCCTACCGCTGGTTCTGCGGTTTGGGACTGGAGGACAAGGTTCCCCATCATTCGACGTTCTCGGTAAACCGTCACGGGCGCTTTCGGAGGAGTAGTATCCTGCGCAAGGTCTTCGAGGAGGTTGTCTGCGGCTGCATGACGGCGGGTTTGGTCGGTGGTGAGGGGTTTGCCGTCGATGCCTCGATGATCGAGGCGGATGCCAGCCGTTTCCAGCGAATGGCGGGGGCCGAGGTTGGTTGGACGGACAAGCAGCGGGCTAGCCGCCCGGTACGAGGGTATCTGGTTGCCCTGGAAAACGACAACCCACCGACTAATCCCGAACGCGCGCCCAAGGTAATGTCACCGACCGATCCGAGCGCTGCCTGGACGACACGGGAACGCCACAAAGCGATGTTCGGCTATAGCCTGAACTATCTGATCGACCTGGAGAACGCCGTCATCCTCGATGTCGAGGCCACGCCGACGCGTATCTCCGAGGAGGTCGATGCCACCGAGACCATAATCGAGCGCACCGAACAGCGCTTTGCTCTCAAGCCTGAACGTCTGGCCGGCGATATCGCCTATGGCACCGACCTGTCGGTATACTCGCAGGCGCATCTCAACAAAGTGGACGTTGCGTTTGGCCACCTTTAGTCTTGGCATTGGCCAGAACCGTGGATCGATCACGTTGCCCCGGGCCGCTACGGCTGCTCCCGGCGCCGGACGCGCGACGATATCGAGCGCCGCGTACTTGCCGGCCTCGAAGAGCGGCTCATGGCGTCCGAGCTGGTCGCCGCCTCCATCGAGGCCTATGGCGCCGAGCTCGAGCGCATGGCCCGGGAGAGCCAACAACTAGGCGCCGGCTTGCGGCGCGAGCGAGCCACCGTCGAGCGCAAGATCGAGCGCATGTTGAAAGCCATCGAGGACGGCATGTACACATCGAGTATGAAGACACGCATGCAGGAACTGGAAGCGCGCCGCGACGGTCTCAACCGACAACTCACCGTGGCGGCACCGCCGACGCCCGTTCTCCTGCACCCGCGGCTGAGCGACGTATACAAGGCCAAGGTCGCCGACCTTCAGCATGCGCTCGACGACGATGGCGTCAGATCGGGGACCGCAGTAATCCTCCGCAGCCTGATTGATCATATCGTCCTGACACCGGGCCAAGACGGGCTCCAGGCCGAACTCCACGGTGATCTCGCGGCAATCCTGACGCTGTGCGATGACACGAAAAGCAAACACCCCCGGTCCGCAAACCAGGGGTGTCGACTCTCGGTGGTTGCGGGGGCGTGAATCGAGTGCGGCAATGTGCTAGCTTTGCGCCGCAAATGCCGAGCCACAAAAGCCCATGAACAAGAGCGCCACCA
Source organism: uncultured Alphaproteobacteria bacterium (assembly GCA_964645285.1). Classification (GTDB taxonomy): domain Bacteria; phylum Pseudomonadota; class Alphaproteobacteria; order JAAXGF01; family JAAXGF01; genus JAYZAP01. The sequence goes on along the minus strand of CAZYDR010000071.1, from coordinate 8,889 downwards.
CTGCCACCGCGCCCGCCCCTGGCGGCGACCGGGTGACGCCCATGATGGTGCAGTATCTCGCCATCAAGGCGGACCATCCCGATTGCCTGCTGTTCTACCGCATGGGCGATTTCTACGAGCTGTTCTTCGACGACGCGGTGACCGCCGCCAAGGCGCTCGACATCACCCTGACCAAGCGCGGCAAGCACGACGGCGAGGATATTCCCATGTGCGGCGTACCGGTCCACGCCAGCGATGGCTATCTCCAGCGCCTCATCCGCACCGGCCTCAAGGTCGCCATCTGCGAGCAGGTCGAGGACCCGGCCGAAGCCCGCAAGCGCGGCGGTAAGGCCCTGGTCAAGCGCGCGGCCGTGCGCATTGTCACCCCCGGTACGATTACCGAAGACAGCCTGTTGGACGCCCGGCGGCACAACTACCTGGCCGCCGTGGGCCGGGCCGGCGATGCTCTGGCCCTGGCCTGGCTCGATATGTCGACCGGTGAGTTCAGCGTCCAGCCGGTGGCCTTGGAGGCGTTGGCCGCTGAGCTTGGCCGTCTCGAGCCCGGCGAGCTGCTGGTGCCTGACGGCCTGCTCGAACGCCCGGCGTTGTTCGAGGTTTTCGCCGAGTGGAAGGCGGCGCTGACGCCGCTGCCCGGAGCCCGGTTCGACAGCGCCGCCGGCGAGCGTCGGCTCAAGACGGTATACGGCGTCGCGGCGCTCGATGCCTTTGGTCAGTTTGGCCGTGCCGAGCTCGGCGCTTGTGGCGCGCTGGTTGATTATGTCGAACTCACCCAGAAGGGGCGCTTGCCCCGGCTTAGTCCGCCCCGAGTGTTGGCCGAGGGCTCCATGATGGCCATCGACGGCGCCACCCGGCGCAATCTCGAACTCCACATCACCATGTCCGGCGAGCGCGGCGGCAGCCTGCTCAGCGCCATGGACCGCACGGTTACCGGCGCCGGCGCGCGGCTATTGTCGGCCCGCCTGGCGGCACCGCTGACCGATGCGGCGGCCATCGACCGTCGTCTTGGCGGGGTCGCGTTCTTCGTTGCCGAGAGCCGATTACGCGGGCTGTTGCGCGAGGTTCTCGACCGTTGCCCGGACCTGGAGCGCGCCCTGTCGCGGCTCACGGTCGGTCGCGGCGGCCCCCGCGATCTGGCCGCCGTGCGCGATGGTCTGGCTCAGTCGTCGGTGCTGCGTGGTCATTTCGCCGAGCCTGGCCTGCCCACTGCGCCTGATGAAATCGCCGCCCTCGACGAAGACCTGGGCCGTCACGACACCCTGGTCGATCGCCTGGCCAGGGCGCTCAGCCCCGATCTTCCCCTGCTCAGCCGCGATGGCGGTTTCATCGCAACCGGCTACGCCCCCGATCTTGACGAACTGGTGGCGCTGCGCGACGAAAGCCGACGGCTCATCGCCGGGCTCGAGGCGCGCTATCGCGATGACAGCGGCGTGGCGACCCTCAAGGTGCGCCACAACAACGTGCTCGGCTATTACGTGGAAGTGACGCCAACACACGCCGACAAGATCACCGAGCCGTTCATCCACCGCCAGACCCTGGCCAGCGCCGTGCGTTTCTCGACCGTCGAGCTCGGTGAGCTTGAGAGCAAAATCAGCCAGGCCGCCGACCGCGCCCGGGCCCTTGAGCTCAAACTGTTCGACGATCTAGTCGGCGAGGTCATCGCCCGGGCCGAGGCGGTCGCCCGGGCCGGCCGCGCCCTGGCCGGCATCGACCTGACCACGGCCCTGGCGGATTTGGCGGTGGAGTGCAATTTCACCCGCCCGCTGGTCGATGACAGTCTGGCCTTCGAGATCATCGGCGGCCGCCATCCGGTAGTCGAGGCCCTGGCCCCGGCCGGCGAGGCCGGCGGTTTCATACCCAACGACTGCGACCTGGGAGGCGACCAGCGGCTGTGGCTGGTGACCGGGCCCAACATGGCGGGCAAGAGCACGTTTTTGCGGCAGAACGCGCTGATCGCCATTCTCGCCCAGATGGGCTCCTACGTGCCCGCCGAGGCCGCCCATATCGGTGTGGTCGATCGGCTGTTCAGCCGGGTCGGGGCGGCCGACGATCTCGCCCGGGGGCGCTCCACCTTCATGGTCGAAATGGTCGAGACCGCGACCATTCTCAACCAGGCCGGCGACCGCGTCCTGGTCATCCTCGACGAGATCGGCCGCGGTACCGCCACCTACGACGGCCTGTCCATCGCCTGGGCGGCGGTCGAACATCTCCACGAGGTCAACCGCTGCCGGGCGCTGTTCGCCACTCATTTTCACGAGCTCACGACCCTGGCGGCCAAGCTCGACGCCTTGAGCTGCCACACCATGCGGGTCAAGGAATGGCAGGGTGACGTAGTCTTCCTCTATGAGGTCGGACCCGGCGCCGCCGACCGCTCCTACGGCATTCACGTGGCCCGCCTCGCTGGCCTGCCCGACGCGGTGGTGAGCCGCGCCGAACAAGTGTTGGGCACCCTTGAGCGCGGCGAAGAATCCGCCGACCTGTCGCGCCTCGCCGACGACCTGCCGCTGTTTACCGCCGCCCCGTCGGCAGCGATGCCCGCCAAGACGGGGCCGTCT
>CAZYDR010000071.1:0-6306 GCA_964645285.1 uncultured Alphaproteobacteria bacterium | reverse complement strand
CCATGGCCGAGATTAACCCGGACGAGCTCTCGCCCAAGGACGCGCTGGAGCTGATTTATCGTCTCAAACCACTTGTTGACGGTGACCCGTGACCTTGGGCCGTGACGCCCTGCTTGAGCGCCTCAAGGCGAAACTGGCCGAGGGCCGGGCCGACATTCGCCGCCAGTTCGAGGACGGCGCCTCAGGTACTGATTCGGCGGCCGCTCTCAGTCGCTTGATCGATGGCATCATCGCTACGCTCCATGATTCGGCTGCCCATGAAAGCGATATCGGACCTTTGGCGGTGGTCGCCGTGGGCGGCTACGGCCGGGGTGAGTTGGCGCCATTCTCCGATGTGGATCTGTTGTTTCTGCTCGACAGCGAAGCCTCGCCGGGCGACACGCAACTCATCGAGTTCGTGCTCTACATGCTGTGGGACCTGGGGCTCCAGGTTGGTCATGCGACCCGCACGGTTGATCAGTGTTTGGCCGACGCCGGCGCCGACATGACCATCCGCACGACCCTTGTGGAAGCCCGGTTGATCGCCGGCGACAAGGCCCCGGCAGCGACCTTGCGTCTGCGCTTCGCCGCTGAGCTGGTCGAGGGCACGGCGGCCGAGTTTGTCCGCGCCAAGTTGGCTGAGCGTAACCAGCGTCACGAGCGCATGGGCGACTCGCGCTATGTGCTGGAGCCCAACATCAAGGATGGCAAGGGCGGCCTGCGCGATCTCCACACCTTGTTCTGGATCGCCAAGTACCTCTACCAACTCGACGACGTGGTCGATCTGGTGAGCCGCGGCGTGCTGACCGCCGGGGAGCACGGCAAATTCGCCAAGGCGGCGACTTTCCTCTGGACCCTGCGCTTCCAGCTTCACTATCTCACCGGCCGCCCGGAGGAGCGCCTGACCTTCGATGTCCAGCTCGAGATGGCCCGGCGCCTGCGCTACGTGGATCGGGCGGGCCTCAGCGGTGTCGAGCGCTTCATGAAGCACTATTTCCTGGTGGCCAAGGATGTCGGCGACCTGACACGCATCTTCTGTGCCGCCTTCGAGGCCGAGCACCGGGTCAGTTCCCTGGCGCAGCTGCCGCGCTGGGGCGCGCTGCGCCGTGAGATCGATGGTTTCGTAGTCGAGCGCGGCCGGCTCATGGTGACCGACGACGATGCCTTCGCCCGCGATCCGGCGGCCATGGTGCGGTTATTCCACGTGGCCGATGTTCGGGGCCTCGATATTCATCCCTGGACCCTGCGGCTGATCACCCAGAACCTGCGGCGCATCGATGCCGCCCTGCGTGTATCACCCGAGGTCGGCGCCTTGTTCATGGAAATCCTGACCTCGCGCCACGATCCGGAAACCGCGCTCAGGCGCATGAACGAGGCCGGTGTTCTGGGCCGTCTGGTGCCCGATTTCGGCCGGGTGGTGGCCCAGGTTCAGCACGATATGTACCACGTCTATACGGTGGATGAGCACACCATCCGGGCGGTCGGCGTACTCGTCGGGATCGAGCGCGGCGACTACGCCGAGACCCTGCCGCTGGCCACCGGAATCATCCATGAGATGCTGTCGCGCCGGGTGCTCTATCTCGCCACCTTCCTGCACGATATCGCCAAGGGACGCGGCGGCGACCACTCGGAAATGGGCGCCGCCATTGCCGTCGAGCTTGGCCCCCAGATGGGCCTTAGCGCCGAAGAGGTCGAGCAGACCGCGTGGCTGGTGCGACGCCACCTGCTGTTCTCCAACACCGCCTTTCGCCGTGATCTGGGCGACCCAAAGACCGTCGATGATTTCGTCGCTGAGGTGCAGTCCCAGGAAAGTCTGCGCCTGCTGCTGGTGTTGACCGCCGCCGATATCCGCGCCGTCGGCCCCACCGTGTGGAACGCCTGGAAGGGCGCGCTGCTGCGCCAGCTTTATACTCTAGCCGCCGAGGTTATATCCGGCGGTCATGCGGCCGAGGAGAAGGGTCGGCGGGTGGCTGCCGCCAAGGATGCGGTGGCGACCATTCTCAAGGGCCCGTCCGGCAACTGGCCGGCCGCGCGCATCGAGCGTCACCTTAACCGGCTCTACCCGCCTTATTGGTTGGGCTTCGATGAGGAAACCCATGCGCGCCATGCCATGGCCCTGAACGAGGCCGACCAGACGGGGGCGCCCCTGGTGCTCGACAGTCGGGTTAACCATCATCATGGGGTGACCGAGGTGGTATTGGTGGCGCCCGATCAGCCGGGACTGTTCGCCAAGTTCGCCGGCGCCGTGGCGGTGGCCGGGGCGACTATCGTCGATGCCAAGATTTTCACCACTAGCGACCGGGTCGCCCTCGATATTCTGTGGCTCCAGGACGCCGCTGGCGGGCCGTTCGATCGCCCTGATCACCGCAACCGTCTGGCGACCCTGGTCGGCGAGGCCCTCGACGGCCGCCGTGACCTCGGCGAGGCCCTGGCCCACCGGCGCAGCCTGTCGCGGCGGGCGGCGGCGGTCTTCACGGTCAAGGCGCGGGTGCTGATCAACAACAACGCCAGCACGCGCCACACGGTCATCGAGGTTAACGGCCGCGACCGGCCCGGGCTGCTCTATGACGTCACCCGAACCCTGAGCGAGCTCGGCCTCTCCATCGTCACCGCCCATATCTCCACTTACGGCGAGCGCGTGGTTGACGTGTTCTACGTCAAGGATGTGTTCGGTCTGAAAGTCGATCACGAAGGCCAAATCGAGAAGATTCGCGCCCGTCTGCTCGAAGCCCTGGTCGAGCTCGGTGCCGAGGCGAGTGCGGCGGAGTGAGGCCGCTGCCTTTATTTCGTCGCGAACAGTCGTTATGAGCGGCAAATGGCATTAATCCGGCGCGCCGCCATCGTGGGTGGCTACACTATGCTCAGTCGCATTCTGGGCTTCCTGCGCGATATTCTTATCGCCACGGTACTGGGCGCCGGGCCGGTGGCCGACGCCTTTTTCGTCGCCTTCCGCATTCCCAACATGTTTCGCCGTCTGGTTGCCGAGGGCGCCTTTGCTGCTGCTTTCGTGCCGATGTTCTCGGGCCGGCTGGAGAGCCATGGCAAGGAGGCCGCACGGGCCTTCGCCGAGCAGGTGCTGGCCGTGCTGCTTGGCGCTTTGCTGGCCTTCACCGTGGCGGTGGAAATCGCCATGCCGGGGTTGATGCACCTGATCGCGCCGGGTTTCATCGACAACCCGGCTCAATTCGACCTGACTGTGCTGTTTACCCGCATCACCTTCCCGTACCTGCTGTTCATGGCCTTGGTGGCGTTGCTTGGCGGCGTGCTCAACTCGCTCTACCACTTCGCGGCGGCGGCGGCGGCGCCGATCCTGCTCAACGTGGTGCTGATCGGTGCCTTGCTCGGTTTTACCGAGGTTGGCGCGACGCCGGGCCATGCCCTGGCTTGGGCCGTGGCCGTGGCCGGAGCCGGGCAGTTCATCCTGATGATGGTGGCCTGTCACCGCGCCGGCATGGCCTTGCGTCTGTCGCGACCACGCCTGACGCCGGAGCTGCGCAAACTCCTGCGCCTCATGGTGCCGGCCGGACTGACCGCCGGGGTGCACCAGATCAATTTGCTTATCGGCACCATCGTCGCCACCCTTCAGGGCGGTGCCGTGTCCTATCTCTACTACGCCGACCGGGTCAACCAGTTGCCCCTCGGCGTCGTCGGCGTGGCCGTCGGCACCGCCCTGCTGCCCATGCTGTCACGGTCCCTCCGTGCCGGCGAAGACACGGCGGCCATGGATCACCAGAACCGCGCCGTCGAGGTCTCGTTGCTGTTCGCCCTGCCGGCGGCGGCGGCCCTGATGGTCATTGCCGGGCCGATTATCACGGTATTGTTCGAGCATGGCGCCTTCGGTCCGGCCGAGACCGAGGCCACCGCCTGGGCCCTGGCCGCCTTCGCCCTGGGGTTACCCGCCTATGTGCTGGTCAAGGTGCTGCTGACCGGCTTTTTCGCCCGCGAGGACATGACGACCCCGTTCCATATTTCCATCGCCGCGGTGGTCGCCAACATCGTCCTCACGGTCGGGATGTTCCCCTTCATCGGCCATGTGGGCATCGCCCTGGCCACGGCGCTGTCATCGACCCTCCAGGCGGCGCTGCTGTGGCTGGTGCTCAAGCGTCGTGGCTACCTGGTGGCTGACCAACGCCTGCGCTCGCGCGCGCCCCGCACCCTGGCCGCCGCCCTGATCATGGCGCTGGTGCTGTGGTTGCTCGCCGACGGCCTGGTCGCCCCCCTGGCCGGCTCCTTGGGCTTCCGCATCGCGGCGCTGGCCGCCCTGGTCGCCGGCGGTCTTGTAATATTCGCCGCCGCCGCCCACCTCTTGGGTGCCGCTCGACTCAGCGAATTGCGCGCGACACTGGGTCGGGGCGAGTGACCCGCTTGACCGTGCCACCTCTGCGGGCCATAACGGCGCGCTTCATTCCGATACCAGTGAGTCTTTCGTCATGAACCGTATTTTCTCAGGCATCCAGCCCACCGGCAATCTCCACCTCGGCAACTACTTGGGGGCGATCCGAAATTGGGTGGGCTTGCAGGAGGATTTCGAGTCGATCTACTGCATCGTCGATCTCCACGCCGTTACCCTGCCCCAGGACCCGGCGGAGCTGCGCCGAAATCTTCGCGAGGTCACCGCCGGCGTTGTCGCCGCCGGCATCGATCCGGCGCGCTGCACCCTGTTCGCCCAAAGCGCCGTGTCCGGCCACAGCGAGCTGGCCTGGTTGCTTGCCTGCCAGACGCCGCTCGGCTGGCTCAACCGCATGACCCAGTTTAAGGAGAAGGCGGGCAAGCATCGCGAGAACGCCGGCCTTGGGCTTTTTGCCTATCCGGTGCTCATGGCCGCCGACATCCTGATCTACAAGGCGACTCACGTGCCCGTGGGCGACGATCAGAAACAGCATCTCGAGCTTGCCCGCGACATCGCCGGGGCCTTCAACAGCCAGTTCGGGGTTGAGTATTTTCCCCTGCCCGAGCCGCAGATCTTCGGCGCCGCAACCCGGGTCATGAGTCTGCGCGATGGATCGAACAAGATGTCCAAGTCCGATGCTTCGGACTATTCGCGCATCAACATGACCGATGACGCCGACACCATCGCCCTCAAGATCCGCAAGGCAAGGACCGATCCCGACCCGCTGCCGGGCACTCCAAAGGGTCTCGAGGCGCGGCCCGAGGCGGCAAATCTGGTGGGTATCTACGCGGCCCTCAAGGGCACCACCGCCGAAGCGGTCTGCGCCAAATACGAAGGCCAGATGTTCTCCGCCTTCAAGCTTGATCTGGCCGATCTGGCGGTCTCCGTATTGGCGCCCATCGCCGCCGAGATGAACCGCCTAATGGATGATCCGGGCCATATCGACGGCATTCTCGCTGCCGGCGCCGAGCGCGCCAGCGCCATGGCGCGGCAAAACATCGGCGATATTCACGGTATCATAGGCCTCGGCCCGGCGACAGATTCATGACCGATCAGCAGGCCTTGCCGCCCCCGTCGGGCTATGGGCTCAAGGCCCTGGGCGTGGTGGTGGCGTTGCTGTTGCTCTATTACCCTCTGGGCATGATCTGGATTCACCGGATTGACGCCGATCCCGGCTTCTCACCGCCGGCCGACAGCCTGACACCGGGCAAGAGCCGGGCCGTGGCCCCTGGTCGACCGCGAAGTCAACCTGCACCGCTGGACCGCCAACGATCTGTTCTTCTTGCCGGCGGCGGCGCTCGACAACATGCCCAATTTCCAGCAGGGTATCGTCGCCGCGGTGTCACGCTTCACCATCGAGCTGACCCATCAGATCTCCTGCACCCGGGGCTCCAGCGAGGTCGATCCTGACCTCGACAAGGCGCTCGGTCTGCTCAAGTACCCCAGCACGGTATGGGTGTTCGATTTCGGCACCTCCTGGGCGCCCACGGCGCCGTCGGAATCCCAATACCGCGCCGCCGTGCGGTCTTTGGCGCGCTACAACGAACGGCTTGCCGAAGGCAACGCCATGTTTGAGCGCCGGGCCGATAACCTGTTGGCGACCCTCGACCGGGTGGCTGCCGATATCGGCTCGTCGTCGGCCGCCATCGACCGCCAGATCAGGGAGCATGGCGGCGTCTTCGATCTCCACGCGGACGATATGTTCTATTCGGTCAAGAGTCGGCTTTACGCCTACTACCTGATCCTCGGCGCCCTGGCGGTGGATTTCGACGACATCATCAAGGATCGTGACCTGGGCCTGGCCTGGCCCCCTATGCTGGCCAGTTTTCGCGCCTCCATCGAGCTCGAACCCTGGGTTATCCTCAACAACACGCCCGATGCCCAATTCCTTTCCAGTCATCTTAGCGCCCAGGGCTTCTATCTGTTGCGGGCCCGCC
>CAZYDR010000070.1:17542-19905 GCA_964645285.1 uncultured Alphaproteobacteria bacterium | reverse complement strand
CAGAAGCTGATGTTGTTCATGCGCGGGAAGGCCATGTCGGGGGCGCCGATCATCAACGGCACGATCCAGTTGCCGAAACCGCCGATAAACGCCGGCATGACCATGAAGAATACCATGATCAGGCCGTGGGCGCTGACCAACACGTTGAAGAGTTGGTAATTCACGCCGAAGAACTGCATGCCGGGGGCCTGCAGTTCAAGGCGGAGCAGCAGTGACAGGATGCCGCCAACCAGGCCCATGATGATGGCGAACACAAGATACATCGTGCCGATGTCCTTGTGGTTGGTCGAGAACAGCCAGCGCCGCCAGTCCGTGGGGTGATGGTCGTGATGGGCGTCCGCCGCCGTGTTTCCGTGATCGCTCATATCGCTTCCCCTTACCCTAAAACACGCTGTCGGACGCGGCGTCGGCCACAGTCGTGGCTGGCACGCTGTTACTGGCGAACTCTTCCTTGGCTTCAATCAGCCAGGCGGCGAAGGCTTCCTTTGAAAGCACTTCGACGGTGATCGGCATGAAGCCGTGATAAACGCCGCAAAGCTCCGAGCACTGGCCGTAGTAGACGCCTTCTTTTTCGACGCGGAACCAACTCTCGTTGACCCGTCCCGGCGTGGCGTCAATTTTGATGCCGAAGGCGGGAATCGCCCAGGCGTGGATAACGTCGTCGGCGGTGGTCAGCAGCCTGATGTTGATGCCGACCGGAACAACCACCCGATTGTCGGTCTCGAGCAGCCGAGCCTGACCGTCCTCGATATCCTCGTCGGCGATCATCAGCGCGTCGAACGTCAGGTCGTCGTGGTCCGGGTACTCGTAAGTCCAGTACCACTGGTGGCCGACCGCCTTGATGGTCATCTCGGCATCGACCATGCGATCCTGGAAGTAGAGCAGCTTGAACGACGGAATGGCGATGACGATCAGAATCATGATCGGAATCACCGTCCAGATGACCTCGATCACCGTGTTGTGGGTAGTCTTCGAGGGCTCCGGGTTCCGCGTCGCGCTGAAACGATGCATGGTGTAGAACAGAAGCGCCACCACGAAAATGACAATTGAGATGATAATCGTCAATAAAAGATCATTGAATTCAAGAACCTGACGCATAACCGGCGTTGCCGCTTCCTGAAAGCCGATCTGCCAGGGCACCGCCTGACTGGCGCTGACGACAGTGCCGCCCAACGTCATCATTCCCATGGCAACCATCAGGCCCCATATTTTTTTGCTCAGCGACATACCTCTATACCCCGTCACTATTCCACAAGTATTGCCTGGCCCGGATGACCACGCCAACAACCATGCCCGCCAACGGTATCGTTGGCGATCACACACCGAACCAAGCCCCGCCCCTCCGGACGTATACCCGCTACGATACAAATTCTGCCCGTGAACGCGCTTCCAAGCCTGCTCCTGATCGACCCCTCTTCGTCGAGCGGAACCTACAACACGAGATCACGAATCACAATAGCGTGAGCGGCTCTCACGGCCACTTTTCCAGCTATTCGCGACTGCAATTCATTCGCTTTTGGAAGAGGCAACTGTCGCGGTGTTTTTTGCCGTCCTACACCCTATGTTATAGGCAACCAATCCGCCCGAGGAGCCAACCATGACCGACCAGCCGAATAGCGACGACTTGTTCTTCACCCGCGCCGGACTCGACCGCGGCCGCGTCGAGGGGCTGGTGGGCGAGGCCCTGGCCGGCGCCGATGATGGCGAGTTGTTCCTTGAATATCGCCAGTCCGAAGGCCTCGGCTTTGACGATGGCATGCTCAAAACCGCCAGCTTCGACACCACCCAGGGTTTCGGTCTGCGCGCGGTGGCCGGCGAGGCCACCGGCTACGCCCATGCCTCCGAACTCAGCGAGGACGCCATGGCCCGGGCTTCGAAGACGGTCCAGGCGGTGCGCGCCGGCCATTCGGGCGCCGTGGCCGAAGGACCGACCGGCACCAATCAGGCTCTCTATAGTGGGGCCAACCCGCTCGGCGAGGTCGACTTCGCCGCCAAGGTCAAGCTGCTGGCCGATATCGACGCCTATGCCCGGGCCAAGGACTCCCGGGTCCGCCAAGTCATGGCCTCGTTGACCGGCGAATGGCAGGCGGTGGAGATTATCCGCGCCGACGGCTCCCGGGTCGGCGACCTGCGGCCCCTGGTGCGGCTCAACGTCAGCGTGGTGGCCGGCGACGGCGACCGCATGGAATCGGGCAGCCACGGAGTTGGCGGGCGCGGCGCCTACCATGCCTGGCTGCAACCGGAAAGCTGGCAGGCCCAGGCCGATGAGGCCCTGCGCCAAGCTCTGGTCAACCTGGAATCACAACCCGCCCCGGCCGGCGAGATGGAAGTTGTACTGGGCCCCGGCTGGCCCGGTATCCTGC
>CAZYDR010000070.1:0-17532 GCA_964645285.1 uncultured Alphaproteobacteria bacterium | reverse complement strand
ACGGCCTCGAAGGCGACTTCAACCGCAAGAAGACCTCGGCCTTCGCCGGCCTCATGGGTGAGCGGGTGGCGGCTCCGGGGGTCACCGTGGTCGATGACGGCACCCTGACCGACCGCCGCGGCTCCCTGACCGTCGACGACGAGGGCACCCCCACCGGGCGCACAGTGCTGATCGAGGACGGCATCCTCACCGGCTATCTCCACGACCGCCAGAATGCCCGGCTCATGAACATGGCGCCGACCGGCAACGGCCGCCGCCAAAGCTTCGCCCACGCCCCCATGCCGCGCATGACCAACACCTATATGGAGGCCGGCGACCGCGCCCCCGAGGACATCGTCGCCGGCGTCAAGAAGGGCCTCTACGCGGTCAACTTCGGCGGCGGCCAGGTCGATATTACGTCGGGCAAGTTCGTGTTCTCGGCCTCGGAGGCCTACCTCATCGAGAACGGCAAGATCGGCGCCCCGGTCAAGGGCGCCTCGCTCATCGGCAACGGCCCCGACGTGTTAACCAGGGTCACCGCCATCGGCAACGACATGGCCCTCGACCCGGGCATCGGCACCTGCGGCAAGAACGGCCAGGGCGTGCCCGTCGGCGTCGGCCTGCCGGCCCTGCTGGTCGATGGCCTCACGGTGGGGGGAACGGCGACGTAGGACGGCGGTCTATCCGGTCCTCACGCATATCTTGAGCATCAATACGGTTCGACGAATAGTAGAGTTAGCAATTCACACAGTCCGTCACAATTGCTACACTACCCGCCTTGAAAACGGAGTCGGCTGGCATGTCACGGATGATGCTCCTGAAACGTTTCGTTCGGGCGCTGGCGTTGATCGTCGCGGCGTCGTTCCTTGTATTCGCCGCATCGGAGTATTCGCCGCGCCACGTCACAAGTAAGACCCTTGGCCCGTACGCCAGCCAGGCGTCTAAGGACTTCCTCTTCGAGAAGTTGGAGCTCGATGCCCCGTTATTCGTCCGTTACGGGCGGTGGCTCGGCGTGCTTACCGGCGTCATCAAGGATCCGTTGGCGAACCCCGAACTAAATCTGGGATTCACCGACCGGCGCGGTCACCAGTATTTTGGCAACTTCGGTCACTCGTCGCTCTACCAAGCGCCGGTCAACGATGTTCTGTGGGGCCGACTCGGCGCCACGGCGATACTGGCGGGCATCGCGTTCGCCATCATCGTGCCACTGTCTGTGGTTGTCGGAGTGCTGTCGGGTACCCGTGAGGACGCTCTCATCGACCGTGGGCTATCGCTTACCGGCATCACCCTGGGCTCGATCCCGGAGTTCGCCTCGGCAATTCTCCTGATGGCGATTTTCGTGGTGTGGCTCGGTTGGCTCCCCGGCCCCAGTACCCTCGTACCGACTGCCGAGTGGCCGGTCGCTTCCCAAATGGTCCTGCCGGTAATCGCATTGGTTTTGTATTGGTTGGGCCAAATTGCGACCACGGTACGAGGGTCGATCATCGAGTTGGCGACCAGACCGTCCATCCGGACCGAGGGTCCCGAGCATCCGCCGTACAAAGGAAGGGTCTGGCGCGACGCGACAATCGTGTCAGCCCGGACAATCCTGCCGAAACTGCCTTGGCTGCTAACCAGCATTGTGGTGATCGAAGTAATATTCGCCTACCCCGGCTTCGGCCGCATGCTGATCGAGACCACATTTTTCGGTGACATCGCTATGGCCGAGGCTGCAGCGGTCGTGGCCATATTTTTTTGGTAGCCGCCCGATACCTCGGCGGCGCCATCACCGTATCCCTCGACCGTGACTTCGCATCGGCTTCGCCTGGTGAACCGCCCGGCGAAGGCACGACCCGACAGCATCGATTATTTCCTCTATCGCCGCTCACGTTCGTCGGCGCTGCGCTGGTCATGTTTTGGGTGATTGTGGCGATCTTTGTGCCGGCGATTACGAATTACGACCCGAACATGCAGAACTTCGCGGCGCTCGCTGACCCTACCCCCGGCAACGGCCACCTGCTCGGCACCGATCACCTCGGGCGTGACATGATTTCGCGCCTCGCGTCAGGCGCAGGCACGTTGCTCATCGTGGCGTCGATAGCGGTATTCTGCGCCTATGCCCTGGGCGGCTTGATAGGAATCGTCGGCGGATGGGTGGAAACGCTCATCGACTTTCTGGCCGATACCCTGCTGTCATTGCCCACACTGATTCTCTACATCCTTATAGTCATGTCATTTGGACCGTCGGCGCGGGCTGTCATCGTGGCGGCAATGATTTTCTTGTCGCCCAGCATCGGCCGTTCCATACGCCGACTGGCGTCGGTTTCGCGTGGTCAGGTTTCAACCGATGCGGACGGGGTTCGCGGCGACAGGCCAAAACACATTGCCGTCGATTTGCTTGCCGAGGCCTGTACGCACATCGGCCACGTGATCGCCTTCTTCGTTGTACTCGGGTTTCTCGGTCTCGGCCTGCCGCCGCCGGACCCTGAATGGGGCGGCATGGTGAAGGATACGACCGCCATGCTCATAATATGGCCGCACATGGCGCTGCTACCCTGCGTCGCGATCTTCAGTCTGGCTATCGGCTTCAACCTGTTGGCCGAGGGGCTGCGAAGAACCGCGGCAAAAGCCCGCCAGGCACCGGGCCATGTCGGGCCGGTCGCCAACCAGGGCGATCAGGTTGCGCAGCCAACTCGGGTCGGTGGTGGTCAGGCCTGAAATATTGATCGCCAGAATGACGTCCGGATCGGCCTTGAGCTCGCGCACCGCCATGCTCAGCACCCGCCGGTCAATCAGCCGGATCATGCCCATGCTTTCGGCCACATGGAGTGCCGGACCGGTAGGCAACAGGCCGTCCTCGCCGGTGATGCGCAGCAGACACTTGTAGAACACCACCTCATGGGTATCGCCGCGCACGATGGGCTGGAACGCCAGCTGCATACCACCGGTTTGCAGGGCGGTCCGGATTTCCTTGGCGATAGCCAGGGTGCGGCGGCGGCTGCCGCGCTGTTCTTCGGTCAGATTGTAGACCACGAAGCAGTTCTGGCCATTGCGCCGGGCATGGGCCAGAGCGACATCGGCCTTGATCACCGCATCGTGGGAGGCGTGCACCGTCTGCGAGAAGCTAACGCCGCCGACAGAAGCGGCCAGCTCCAGCGCCCCGTCGACCACGGGCACGGCCGCGTGGAGGACCGCATCGAGGACCTTCTCGCACACGGTGGGAAGTATGGGGTCGGGGCAGTTGCTGATGACAATGCCAAACTGATCCGGGGATACCCGGCCGACCACATCGGCGCCGCGCAGACACTTGTCGAGAGCCAAGCCGACAGCAATTACCGCGCGGTCGGCAACCTCGCGTCCATAGGCGTCACTGATTACCGCCAGGTCATCGATCGCCACCGACAAATAGGCGCCGGGCGAATCGTAGCGCGCCGCATAGGCAAAGGCGTGATCGAGCAATTCACGCAGGCGCATGCGACTATAATGGCCGGTGACCTCGTCGAAGTTGGTCAGCCACTCGAGATGGGCTTCATTGTTTTTGCGTTCGGTAATGACCCGAATGGTGCCGACCGCCCGCATGGATTGGCTCTCGTTGCCGCCTTGAATGACGTCGCGGTCCTGGACCCAACAAAACGTCCCGTCATCGCCGCGCAGACGATATTCCACCTGATAGGACTCGCCGGCCTCGTAACGCCCGTCCTGAACCCGTGCCAGGGCCGACAGGTCTTCGCCGTTGACCCGACAAATGAATTCCGTGCGGGTGGCGATATTTGTGCTGCTATCAAGATTGAATGCCTGCTGGACATTGAACGACCACGTCATGACGTCGCTGCCGAAGTCCCACGCGTATGCTACATCGCCAGAGGCTTCAAGCGCCGCACGAAGGAGATCGTCGTCTCCCATCGTCGGCTGCCCAGTTTGTACGGTCCCCGAGCGCGGACCAATCCTGTCGGACTCTGCCATCATACTTCGCCTACTTGGCTTACCGGCGCCTGATACCTTGGCACCTCGATTGGGGAATGTTAGCCCATGAACTGTTAAGAAAGCGTTCAGCCGGATCGTCTTGGCAATGACGCCCGGAAACTGACGGAAACCGCCACTCTGAGGTCTCATGCACCGTTCGCCCGACAACTATTCGCGTAAAACAATCGCGATTTTGGTTAATTATAGTTAATATTAACGAGACATGGTTAATAAAAAATATATTTATATTACCAATTCGTAAATGAGGAATGATTTCGCTTCATGATTTGTATCAATTGTACTAATTTACACTTCATTTATCATTACCGGAGACAATCCGCCCGTGCTCGCCAAAACACTTATTCAGCCAACGCCAAACACCGCTGTCGCCAAGCCTGCCTATACGCTGCGCGACGCGGCGCCGTCGCATCATGCGGTGGAGGCCGTGCGTGCGATCAAGGAAGTTATGGCGCGGGGGCCGGAACGTCGCGGCGCCCATGAAGCACGGGACCGGGACGGGGCGCAGCGTCCGGTCAATAACATTATTATTGTCGACCGTGGCCCGGATGCGGCCGACGCCAGGATGGCCCTGAAGTCGGCCGCGCCTCGACAACATTTCTGGCCCAGCAGATTGCCCAGGAAGAATTTTCAGGCACCGCCACCAATCTCGAGTCGCCGCACGCCGCCTATGCTGAAACCGCGACCCGCGAGACCATCTTCTTTGGCCTCGAATACCCCCTCGACATCTCCGTCTAAAACGAAGCGGCGGCCACCAATACCAGGGCGCCGATGCCGATGGCGGTTATCAATGCGCCCGACACCCGGTTGATCATCCGCATGCCGCGCCCGTCCATGCGCTGGTGAAGCAAGCTAACAGCCCCGCTCAATCCGAGCCACCACAGAGCCGAGCCGACAAACACGCCGATTACCAGCACCATGGCGCCGCCGTAGTCGCCACCGGTGTCGCCAAGACCCAGGCCCGCGAAAATAGCCACGAAGGATAGGATCGTCGTGGGATTGGTCAGGGTCAGGGCAAAGGTCGAGCCATAGAGCCCGGCCAGGGTGCCGCCGGTAAGCGGCGCGGTGTCTTCCGGGGGCGCGGCAAAAAAGGTCCTGGTGCCGAGAAAACAGAGGAAGATGCCACCGGCAGTGCCCAGCCAGACACCATTGCCAATCAGTAAGTCGGTAACCACCGTCAGTCCGAACGCGGCAACCGCGCCATAGACACCGTCAGCGGTGGCGACGCCAAGGCCGGTCAGCAATCCGGCGAGTCGCCCACCGGCCAGGGTTCGGCGTATGCACAGCACGCCGATCGGGCCCACCGGCGCCGCATTGGCCAGACCGATAACCAAGCCCTTGATCAGGAATCCGAAATTCTCCAAGAGCTAGGCGAAGGTCTCGGCTGGCGTTTTTCCGGCCGCCAGACCACGGATCATCTGGCGATTGAACGCGAGATAGCCCATGGACGGCGGCTCGTGGCCGATCTTGTCAACGATTGCCCGATGAAGCGCCGGCAGGGCATGGAACGGCACCCCGGGGGAACGTATGGTGGGCGCTGTGATAGACCATGTTCCAGGTCAGCCAGCGCAATGGCGCGATGGTGGTAATTGTCCGGGTGTTGGCCAGGGTATCGGGCGCATTGGTCAGTCCGGTGTGCTCGATCAGGTTCTGGGTCTGGTGGGTCCACTTGGTCAGCAACAGCGGGCCGGCCCAGCAGATCACCGCATCCCAACTTCCCAATACAATGGAGACCAGGGCAATAGCGCCATACCCGGCCAGGGTCCAGCGCGCCTCGGCGATCACAACGGGACGCTGCTCCGGGGTCAGATAATTTACCTGCAAATTGCCCCGGGCACGGTTCACCAGGTTCACGAACATCGCCTTCCAGTAGGTAACTCCGGACAGGGAAATTACGAACGACGCCAGGGTCACGATGCGGCGGCGGTCGATCTCCGGATCTTTTTCAAGGTCCTGGGTGTGGCGGTGGTGGGTGAAGTGGTACCAGCGATCATCGTCGCGGGCATAGAACACGAGGAAGCCGAAGACCCGGCCCACGGCGTTGTTTAAATGGCGCGATTTGAACGCGGTCCAGTGGCTGCACTCGTGCTGGCCGGCATAGAGGTAGTTAAGCAGCATGCCGTGCAGCACGAACACCGGTACTGCCCATAGGCTGCCCCAGGTATAGGCCAGCGCCACGCCGGTGGTGGCGATCGCGCCCACATGACTGGCGAGTTGAACCAATCCCCGCGCGTCCGAGCGCCGGGTCATGCTTTTCAAATGGGCCGGCTCAAGCAACCCCCGCCGCCCAATATAATCATCCATGGCTTGACCGCCTCCGGCTAAGACGGCTGCGAGGGTAGCACGGTACGTTTAGTAGCCCAAGGCGAAGCCGTCTTTACGCGGGTCGGAGCCGCCGGTCAGGGTGCCGGTCTCCCAGTCGATGCGGATGGCTTGGCCGCCGCCATGAGGGTCGTCCGTGACGTGCACGTCGTGGCCGAGCGCCGCCAGGCCGCGGGCGACATCGTCGGGGATGCCGCGTTCGACCTCGAGCGTATCGCCGTAGCGGAACACCCGCGGGCAATCCAGCGCCGCCTGAACGTCCATGCCGTAATCCAACACATTGGGCAGAAAATGGGCGTGTCCGAAGGGCTGGTAATGGCCGCCCATGACGCCAAACGGCATGACCGCCCGGCCGCCTTCCAGGGCCATGCCGGGAATGATGGTGTGCATGGGGCGCTTGTTCGGCGCGATGCAGTTGGGGTGATCAGGGTCAATGACGAAGCCGGCGCCCCGGTTCTGCAGCATGACGCCGCTCTCCGGGCTGGCCAGGCCACTGCCAAAGCAGTGGAACGTGGAGTTGATGAAGCTGACCGCGTTACGGTCGCGGTCAACGACCGAGAAATAGACCGTGTCCGGATGGGTCGGCAGGCCAGCGGGCGGCATGTTGCCGATGGCCCGCTCGGGGCTGATGAAGGCGCGTAGCTCATCCGCATAATCCGCCGATAACAGGTGTTCCACCGGCACCTCGGCCAGGGATGGATCGGCGATGAAGGCGTCGCGGTCACGGAATGCCAGGCGCCCGGCCTCGACTTCCAGGTGCAGACGCTCGACGCCGACGGGATCGAGACGCGAGAGATCGAAACCCGACAGCAAGTTGAGCATGATAAGGGCGACGATGCCCTGGCCGTTGGGCGGGCACTCGTAAATATCGAGACCGCGATAGTGGGTCTGGATCGGGGTGACGTATTCACCAGCGGCGGTGGCGAAATCCTCAAGCGTATGGAGGCCGCCGAGACCGCGTAGGAAGTCGACCATATCCTCGGCCACCCGGCCCCCATAGAAACCGTCGCGGCCCTCGCTGGCGATGGTCCGCAAGGTTGCCGCCAGTTCGGGCTGGTGATGGATTTCACCGGCGCGGGGGCTGCGGCCACCGGGCAGGAAGATACGCTTCGAAGCTTCGGTGGTGCTCAGTTTATCGACACAGCCAGCCCAGTCGTGGGCGACCCGGGGATGGACTACATAACCGTTCTCCGCGTAACCGATGGCCGGGGCCAGAAGTTCGGCCATATCCCTGGTGCCGTGGTCGGCGACCAACCGCGTCCAGGCGTCGATAGCGCCGGGAATTGTCACCGCATGCGGGCTGTGGATATCAATTTCGTCGATACCGTTGTCCATGAACCAGCTAGCCTCGGCCGCCGCCGGGGCCCGCCCGGAGCCGTTGCAGGCAATGACCTCACCGCCACTGCCCGGGGCAAAGAGCACGAAGCAGTCGCCGCCGATACCGGTTGACTGAGGCTCGACCACACAGAGCACGGCACTGGCCGCCACAGCGGCGTCGATGGCGTTTCCGCCGGCGCGCAGAATATCGACAGCGGCCAGGGTCGCCGCCGGCTGTGACGTAGCCGCCATGCCGTTAAGAGCATGAACAGGCGATCGTCCAGGCTGGTGAAAGTCGCGCATGGTGGTAGACTCCTTGTTGGCGGTCGTGTTCGAACGGACAGGGCAGCGACCTTGCCTCAAGGCGCGGCCAATGGGAAGCCTCGCACGGCGATTGACAGCTTCGACGGATCGTCGACAAAAAGCCCCGACGTCTCAATCGCAAGCCCGGAACGCACATGCTCAACAGGATTTCCATCGTTGAAGGCGACATTACCGAACAACGGATCGATGCCATCGTCAACGCGGCCAACAAGGAACTGCGCGGCGGCGGCGGTGTTGACGGCGCCATCCATCAGGCCGCCGGGCCGGAGCTCCTTGAGGCCTGCAAAAAGATTGGCGGGTGCCCCATCGGCGAAGCGGTGGTCACCGACGGTTTCGCCTTGCCGGCGCACTGGATCATCCACACCGCCGGACCGGTGTGGCGAGGCGGATCGGACGACGAGGATTTCCTGCTGGCAAGCTGTTATCACCATAGCCTGGAACGGGCCGAGGAAAACGCGGTGCGAACCATCGCCTTTCCCGCCATCAGCACCGGTATCTTCGGCTTTCCCGCCGCCCGCGCGGCGCGCATCGCGATAACTGAAACAGTGAGTTTCCTGCAGGGTCACGACGTCCCTGGATCCGTGATATTTGTCTGCTTCGACCGCGCATCCTTCGACTGCCACCAGGCGGCGGTCACGGACATCATTGCCTGATGGCGGAACAACAATCAGGGGCCTCCATCAAATGATCCTATAAGGTCGGAAGCCACTCTAGCCGCAATTGTAGCCGCTCACCCCACCGCCCGGAATAGGCTGGCGAACAGCGGGGAATTTTGTTACCACCGACGCGGTAACCGGCGAAGCCATGAAAGAAAGCCCCGAAATGACCAACAATGTCGCCTTGATCACCGGCGTGACCGGCCAGGACGGCGCCTATCTCGCCGAGTTTCTGCTCGCCAAGGGTTACGAAGTGCATGGCGTCAAGCGGCGCTCGTCGTCGTTCAACACGGCGCGCATCGACCATCTTTATGCCGACCCCCACGAGAGCGACGTGCGCTTTCACCTGCATTACGGCGACCTCACCGACGCTACCAACCTGATCCGTCTGATCCATGACTGCAAGCCGACCGAAATTTACAATCTGGCGGCCCAGAGCCACGTCCAGGTGAGTTTTGAGACCCCTGAGTACACGGCCAATGCGGACGGCCTTGGCACCCTGCGCCTGCTCGAAGCCATGCGGATTCTCGACCTCGGCGACAGCGTGCGCTTCTACCAGGCATCCACGTCCGAGCTTTACGGCAAGGTTCGGGAAGTGCCGCAAAGCGAAACCACCCCGTTCCATCCGCGCAGCCCCTATGGCGCGGCCAAAATTTATGCCTACTGGATCACGGTCAACTACCGCGAGGCCTATGGCTTTCACGCCTCCAATGGCATCCTGTTCAATCACGAAGGACCGACCCGGGGCGAGACCTTCGTGACCCGTAAGATCACCCAGGCGGTATCGGCTATTCACCACGGCCGCCAGACACAACTGCATCTCGGCAATCTCAACGCCACCCGCGACTGGGGCCACACCCGCGATTACGTGGAGGGCATGTGGCTGATGATGCAGCAGGACAAGCCCGACGATTATGTGCTGGCCACCGGCGAGGCCCACAGCGTGCGCGAATTCGTCGAGATTTCCTTCGGCCATATTGGCCGCATCATCAAGTGGCGCGGCGAAGGCGTCGATGAGGAAGGCGTGGACGCCGCTACAGGCGACGTGCTGGTCGAGATCGACGCGCGCTACTTCCGCCCGACCGAAGTCGAGCAGTTGCTTGGCGATCCGTCCAAGGCGCACCGTGAGCTTGGCTGGCATCATCGCATCAGTTTCGCCGACCTGGTGCGCGAGATGATGGAAGCCGACATGGCCGCCATGGTCGATGACGACCGGGTCCGCCATGGCGAGTGACGCCGGGACGTTCGATCTGGCGGGCAAGCGGGTCTGGGTGGCCGGCCACAAGGGTATGGTCGGGAGCGCCCTGGTGCGGCGGCTGGCGACCGAGAATTGTGAAATCCTGACCGCCGGTCACGGCGAGCTTGACCTGGCGCTTCAGGCGGATGTGGAGGCCTGGGTCGCCGGCCAGCGGCCCGATGCCGTGATCATGGCCGCCGCCCGGGTCGGCGGTATTCTCGCCAACGACAGCTATCCCGCCGATTTCCTCTACGACAACCTGGCCATCGAGACCAACGTCATCCACGCCGCCCACCAGGCAGACGTGGCCAAGCTGCTGTTCCTCGGATCGTCCTGTATCTATCCCAAGCTGGCGCCCCAGCCGATCACCGAAGACGCGCTTCTGACCGGGCCGCTGGAGCCGACCAACCAGTGGTACGCCATCGCCAAGATCGCCGGGGTCATGCTGTGCCAGGCCTATCGCCGCCAGCACGGCCGCGACTTCATCTCGGCCATGCCGACCAACCTCTACGGCCCCGGCGACAACTTCGACCTGGCGAGCAGCCATGTGGCGGCGGCGTTGATGGCCAAGGCCCATGGGGCGAAGGCGACCGGGGCGACAGAACTGGAGGTCTGGGGTACCGGCAAGGTGCGCCGCGAGTTCCTTTACGTGGACGACGCCGCCGACGGGCTGGTGCATCTGATGAAGACCTATTCCGGTGACCAGCCGGTCAACGTCGGCCGCGGCGAGGATGTGACCATTGCCGAGCTGGCCCGGCTGATCTGTGACGTCACCGGCTTTGGCGGTGAGCTGCGCTTCGATACCACCAAACCTGACGGCACCCCGCGCAAGCTGCTCGATGTGTCGAAGCTCTCGGACCTGGACTGGTCGGCCAGCACGCCGCTCCGCGAGGGTCTGGGGCTCACCTATGAATGGTTTCGCGCCCATGTGGCGGGCGGCACCTGTTGAACTCCAGGCTCCCCGTCGTACCAGACTCACTTCGTCACCGCATCGACGAGCGCGGCCTGTGGCGCGACCTTCGCGGCCAGGAAACCGTCAACGATGGGCCCCCGCGTCCGGCCTTGTTCCTCGACCGCGACGGCACGACTATCGACCATGTTCCTTACCTGGCGCAGCCCGAACTGGTGCGGGTCATTCCCGAAGCGGCGGCGCTGATCGTCCGGGCCAACGCCCTGGCCGTGCCGGTGGTGGTGGTAACCAACCAGTCAGCCATCGAGCGCGGTCTCCTGGATTGGCAGACCTACGCCGCCGTCGAGGACGCGGTGACCGAAGCCATGGCCACGGCCGGCGCCCGTATCGACGCGGTCTACGCCTGCCCGCGTATGCCGGGCGAGCCCCTGCCCTTCGGCCGCAAGCCCGACCCCGGCATGCTGACCGCGGCGGCCGAGGACCTGGGCCTCGACCTAGCCAAAAGCTGGATCGCCGGCGACAATGCCAGCGACATTGAGGCCGGCCGCCGCGCCGGCCTGGCGGGCGGCTGGCTGGTGCCCACGGGAGACGGCCCCGGCGAAGAGACGGCAACGCAGGCGCTGACACGGGACGGTTTCGAGGTGGTGGTCGGCGGGGCGGTGGACGGGCTGGCGGGCAAATTGGAGCGTGGATAGATATGTACCGGTTTTACCCGGACCCATGTTCGATCACCCTCGTCGCCGAAGCCTTGATGGGCATCGATTCACTTGACGAGTACAGTGGGAATCACCTCAAGGATTATCCGGAACAAATTAGACGGTCTATGTGAACTATGGTTGCGGCTTCTCGCCGGGTGATGGATGGCTCAATTTCGATAGCTCTCCGACGCTGCGTTTCGAACGCATTCCCTTGCTTGGAAAAGTTTACACCAAGAACGAGCAGAGGTTCCCCGCCAACGTCATGTATGGCGATATCGTCAAGGGGCCACTTTGCCCGCCTAACGAAGCCGCCGGCGTGTTTGCGAGTCATGTATTGGAACATCTGACGTATTCGGATTTCTCGATTGCACTGAAGCACACATGGATAATGCTAAAGCCTTCAGGAATATTCCGCCTCCTACGATGGCTTCCAATCCATGGAGAGCATTCAATCACTCAAGAAGGCTGGCATCATGGCGCAGAAACTCAGCGTCGATAGGACCGTCGAGCCATACGAGTACCTGAAGCGCTGCTTCTATCAGGACCGTATCACGATGGTCAACAACGAGAGGCTTCTTCGCGAGTTCGCCCACCTCGAGCTTAACTCTGCAAAGAACAAGGTCGACCACCCGCCGAGAGGTTCCAAGGATGTTGCAGACGCCGTATGCGGCGCGGTGTACGCGGCATCACAATCCCGTTTGGTCCGTGCCGTCGTTGGCTATCTCGACAATGACGGGGAGCTGGCAGTTGTGCCCAGAAAGAAGCAGCGACCTACCGGCAAGCATCGTCAGCAAGGCAAGCGCAGACCACAGCGGTACAAAATTCGCGCGTAAGATCTACTTGGATGACGTGTTGCAAATCAGTTGCGAGCGCTAGCTTAGGTTTAGGTAAAATGAGGAATTTTGTGGCCGACTAAAACTCTGAAAAAGGCAAGGTTACTGCGCCTTTACCGCTCCGGCCGCCACGTAGTCGTGCTCTCGACAATACGCGGCGGTGGGGCGCCTATTTGCCGGATCGTGTGCGACGCTGTATGAAGGCGTAACGGGCGCCCGCCGCTGGTGCGACCCAAAACCTAGTGGGATGGCGATGACTGACGACGATCTTCTCGACGGCAATTTCGCGGAACATCATCGGGTTGCCGAAGCGACACCGGCGGCGGTGCACGAACCGTTCGATCGCCTGGTGGCGCTGTCTATCGAGGCGGTTCGAGACGGCCACAAGCTGCTGTTTTTCGGCAATGGCGGCAGCGCCGCCGATGCCCAGCATCTGGCCACCGAGTTGACCGTGCGGTTTATCAACGACCGTGCGCCCATCGCCGCCCTGGCGCTGACCACCGACAGCTCGGCCCTGACCGCCATCGGCAACGACCTGGGTTACGACTCCCTGTTCGCGCGCCAGATCGAGGCCCTGGGGCTTTCCGGCGACGTCGCCATCGGCTTTTCCACCTCGGGCCGCAGCCCCAACATTATCAAAGGGCTTGAGATGGCCCGCAGCCGCGGCCTCACCGCCACCGCTCTCACCGGCGCCGGTGGCGGCGACCTGGTCGGCCTCGCCGATCCCCTGCTCATGGTACCTTCGACAACCACCGCGCGAATTCAGGAAATGCACATCACCTTGGGCCATGCTCTGTGCGCCGGTCTCGAGCGCGGCCTCGGCATGGTATAATCAACGTCCCGGGCAGGCCGGCGGACAGATAACAAAGGGCCCCCATGGCACGTTTTCTTCGCATCAGAAATGCTTGGCACAGCGTCTTGGTTTTTGCCGCCGCCACGGCCCTGTTCGCGACAACCGACGCCGCCCAAGCGGCCGCGCCCTCGGCGCCGCCGCAACCGAGCAGCTTCAACGAGGTTCTATCCTTATTGCAACAGTCGTTGGCGACGGTTGGCGATGAGATCAACGCCGGCGGTCAGTCACCGAAACGCCTTGAGAATACCGCCGCCGAGGGCGATGCCGATGCCCAGTTCCGTCTTGCCGTGCATTACCGGCTTGGCCTTGGCGTCGACCGCGACCCCACGTTGGCAATAATCTGGTACCGCAAGGCGGCAGAGAAACGTCTGGTTCCCGCCCAGCTCCACTTGGGCGCCATGCTGATCAATGGCGAGGGCGGCAATCTGGCCCCTGCCGAAGCCCTGTAATGGTGGCTGGTGGCGGCCAGGGGCGGCAATCCGCTGGCGGTCGCCGGCGCCCGGTTACTTGGCGCGCAACTCACCTTCATCGAACAAACTAATGCCCGCAAAATGGCCGAGCGCATGATTGGCATCTGGACCTCATTCGAGCATTGGGCGGCGGCCAATAGTGGCGGGGCTCTCGATATTGACTTGGTTGCCGCCGCCGATGGCGGCGATATGGCCGCCATCAAGCGGCTGATCGATAGCGGCGCCAGCCCCGACGCCATCAACCAGCACGGCCGGCCGACCCTAATGGCAGCAGCCATCAGCGGCCATGGCGACATCGCCGACGCCTTGCTGCGGCGCGGCGCCAATGCCAATGCCATCGACGGCAGCGGCAAAGCCCTGCTCATGGGCGCCGCGGACGTGGGTAGTGAAGCCGTGACCAAACTGTTGCTCCGCCATGGCGCTATAGTAAATGCCGTTGACCGCCGCGGCCGCACGGCGCTTAGCATAGCCGCCTGGCGGGGCCACGGCGCTATCGTCGATGCCCTTCTGGCCGTCGGCGCCGACCCCAACCTGCGGCCCAACGACGGGGCGAGCGCGTTGATGGGCGCTGCGGTCAATGGCTATACCGCCGTCGCCAGCCTGTTACTCGCCAACGGTGCGGCCATCGACAACGCCGACAAGGATGGTTTCACGCCGCTGATCAGGGCCGCCTGGAATGGTCATGGCGAGACCGTCGCCGTGCTGATCAAAAACGGCGCCCGTATTGATGCCGAAAGCAAGGATGGCAAGACAGCCCTGCGCCTCGCTCACAGCAACGGCTATCCTGATATCATCAAAATGCTGCGCGAGGCTGGCGCGGCGCGGTGAGTAAGAGCCATTGCAGCGTATGCTGCAATCCGCCGCGAAGCGAGTGTAAGGCTGCGTGGCAATTGAACGCAGTCTGATCGTGTGGGCAGGGCAAGCAACAGGATCAGGGTCGCCAGAATGCGATCCTCTGCCGCCTTGACCACCACGCTCCAGCCGGATAGCGGCGGCTCCCACAGATTGAACATGGGCACGCCGCCGATGTGACTGACACTGCGGTTATAAAAGTGGAAGCCAAGAGTGTCGGAACACAGGCGCACGGTCATGGGCACAGTCTTGGGCTTGTCAATGCACACCACAAGCCTTGGCTTGTTGGTCCACGGCAGGGCAATGATGATTTCATCGACCCGGTTGTCGCGGACGAACGCGACGATGTCATCGACCACCGCATCGACGAACCGCAGCAAGCCCAAAACCACCTCGGGCGAGCGCAATTCGCGATATCCGGCACCGGCCATGGGGTTAGCGGCTCCTCAACCCGGGTCCTTGGGAACCGACGCAGCCATGGCGGGCCGCTTCGACTGGCCTTCAAACCATGCCGCCAAGGCGGACCGCGTCGAGCGCCACGCCAAGTCGCCAAGACGGAAATCGACATAGCCCAGAGCGCAGCCCACGGTGATGGTGGCGATATCCGGGCCGTCGCCAAGACTGGACGCCCCGGCTTCGAGGGCATCGAGGGCGGAAGCGATTTTGCGCTTCTGAAAGTCAACAAACCCGGCCGAGCGTTCCGCTTCGATTTCCCGACGACCTTCCATAACAATCAGCAATCCGGCGTCGAGTACACCATCACCAAGCGCCTGGAGTCGCAGGGCGGTCCAGCGCGCGTCGCCGCCCGCGGGGAACATTTTTTCGCCATAATGGAGGCTGTCCAGGTACTCGCAGATCACCGGGCTGTCGTACAAGATGACGCCGTCATCGGTCACCAACGCCGGCACTTTGGCCAGAGGGTTCACCGTACCGATGGCGGCGGCACCGGCGGTCGCAGGCGTCAGCCATTCAATGCTGTCGCTCAGCCCGGTTTCGGCGGCGACAACCACGACCTTGCGGACATAGGGAGAAGTGGCGGAATAGTGCAGTTTCATAAACTCGGTTCCGATTCGCTGTGATGGCCGGAGCGGCCGGGCTGGCGTAGCATATCATCCGACAAGGCAAGCGTCATCGCCACGCAACGCGTATCACTGTGCTACCATTATCGCCCTATGTGGCAGGACATTACCGATATCAACGGCTTCTACGCCAGCCGCCTGGGCCAGGTGGCGCGGCGCATGATTCGCCGCCGGCTGCGGAGCCTGTGGCCCGACGTGCGCGGTCTTTCGGTGTTGGGTCTCGGCTTTGCCACACCCTATCTGCGGCCCTTTCGGGATGAGGCCGAGCGGGTGGTGGCTGTCATGCCGGCGTCCCAGGGGGTCATGGCCTGGCCCAGCGACGAACCCCGCCTGGTGACCTTGGCCGACGAGTCAGAATTACCCATGCCCGACGGCTCCATGAACCGGGTGTTACTGGTCCATGCGGTGGAATCCAGCGAGCAATTGCGGCCCTTGCTGCGCGAAGTCTGGCGCGTCCTCGCCGGCGGCGGCCGGCTTTTGGTGGTGGTGCCCAACCGGCGCGGTATCTGGGCTCGGCTCGAGCGCACCCCGTTCGGCCATGGCCACCCGTTCAGCCCGCCGCAATTGTCGCGCCTGCTGCGTGAAAGCCTGTTCCTGCCGCTGAATACGGAAACCGCGCTTTACATGCCGCCGAGCGCATCACCGATGATGTTACGTGCTGCCGGAGCCTGGGAAAGCATTGGCGAGCGTTGGAATCTGCCGTTCGCCGGCGTGGCGATTATTGAAGCGTCAAAACAGGTCTACGCCGCCAATCCTGAACGACAACGCAAGCGCTACCAGCGCATCATGGGCGGCGCGGCGCCAGCCCATCACCGGGATATCACTGAGAAGAAGACGTCCTAGCCGGTCGGATCGTCGTCGTTCAGGCCGTCGCCGATTTGCGCGCGGTCGCGTCGGACGCCACCCCAGCCCTACCGATCTCGGCAATATTGGCCGGGGTCTTCTGATACAGCGCATTGATCCAGTTGGCGTAGAGCAGATGGCCATGACAGCGCCATGAATTGAATGGCGCGACGGCTGGATCATCATCGGGAAAATAATTATCCGGCACAAGGACGTCACCGCGGCCTGCTTTGACATCGCGATGATATTCGTTAGCCAGAGTGTCGGTGTCATATTCCAAGTGATTGAACATATAGACGTTGCCCAGGTTACGATCCTCAATCAGGCACAGCCCGGCGGCATCGGACTCAGCCAGGACCACCAATCCGGGAACCGTATCGATGTCGGTCCGACGGGTCTCGGTGTAGCGCGAAACCGGCACCCCGAAACGATCTGTAAAGCCCCGCACAAGCGCTGATTCAGGCGTCGTCACCCGATGTTCAAAGACCCCGGACAACTTCTCGTCCATAGCGTGTTTTGGTATCCCATAGAAGTGATACAGCGCCGCCTGGCCACCCCAGCAAATATTGAAAGTGTGGGTCACGTTGGTTCGTGACCATTCAAAGATGTCGGTCAGTTCGGGCCAGTAATCCACGGCCTCGAAATCAATTTCCTCGACCGGCGCACCGGTAATAATAAGTCCGTCGAACTTTTCGTCGGCGACCTCTTCCCACGGTTTGTAAAACGCCAGCATATGCTCGGCTGACGTATTGGTCGGCGTATAGCTTGATGTCTTGAGCAGATTGAACTCGACCTGCAACGGCGTCGAGCCGATGACTCGGGCCAGTTGGGTCTCGGTCTTTATCTTCTCGGGCATCAAATTCAACAAGGCGATGCGCATCGGTCGGATGTCCTGACGAATTGCGTCGTGCTCGCGAATCAGGAGAACGCCTTCGTCCTCGAGAATTTGCTGGGCCGGCAGATTATCCGGAATCTTGATGGGCATCGGATTTCAGTCAACTCGTTAGGTATCCACAGGATCGCATAAAACGTGGCTGGTCACACCAATATAAGGCCAAGAAGCTATACCCGCCACCGTTGCCCCGGCAATTCACGTTACCGTGGGCACATATAGAGCGTCTTCAGACAATACAGGGCCATTTGATGGAGCCGTCTGGGGGTGTTCAATCGTATCTTCGCGGCCCTGGCGGACCAGGTAA
>CAZYDR010000069.1:0-19943 GCA_964645285.1 uncultured Alphaproteobacteria bacterium | reverse complement strand
CTCGGGTTACGGCAGCAGCACCGTGGAGCCTGTGGTCTTGCGGGCTTCCAGGTCGGTGTGGGCCTGGATCACGTCTTCCAGGGGATAGGTCTGGTTGATCTCGATCTTGACATGGCCGGTGGCGATGCCATCGCGTCGATCTTCGTTAGGCTGAGGTTATCGAGACAACAACCTGAAGAAGGAGACGACACGATGACCGAAGACAGGATCGCACTTGAAGCGTTTATTGAAAAGGCCCCTGATGCGGATTTCTTGTGCGAGATGATTTCTTTTGCCGCCGAACGTCTGATGGCGCTGAAGGTGGACGGTACCCTTGATGTCGCCGACCGAAAGCTGCGAAAGAAAATCGAGTGGGAAGAACGCTGCCGTTGCGCTGATTGACGAAGACAACAAAGCATCGATCCAGGCTGTTCGTCAGCTCAATAAAACACCCGTAACAATCGACGAGTTTGTCGAAAGCGATGAATTTCTCGGCACCATCGTCGAAGTATGGCCCACCCTAAGATCTGACCTTCGGGCGATGAATCCTGACGTCCTGGTTGGCGGGTCTCCGATCCACGAGGCGCTGTTGGGCGGAGCAACAGGAACCGGAAAGACGACCCTGTCAATCGTGATAAACCTATACCAACTCTATCTCCTCACGTGCTTTCGAAGCGCCCAGGTATTGTTTGGTCTGGCACCGCACACCCGATCATCTTCATGTTGCAGTCGAGTTCACCAACAATCACTCAACGTGTCATTTTCAAGTCCCTTCGTGACATGTTCGAGGCCATGCCGTATTCGCAATGTCAGCTAATACGGAACGGCAATAAGCAGAGCGGCCTTGAACTCGCGAGTGGCATCACTGTTGTCCCGGGCCGTGCGAACGTTCAGGCCAGTGTCGGTCAGGCCATTCTCGGCGGTGTGCTCGATGAAGTGAACTTCATGGATGTGGTTGAAAGGTCGAAACGAGTCCCTGGCCCGCGCGGTTAAGGCGGTCGTTATGATCAGGCTGAAGAAGTGTTTACGGCACCTCTTGGCCCGGACCGACGCTTATGCTGCGTGAGGGGGGCGCCCCCTAGGGTCCCCCATTGCGCTCCCGCCCGAGGGCGGTGCTACGGCGGGGAGTCTCACCGTGTCACTCACGCACAACATATTGTGGTTATTTTTCTTGTTTCGTTAAGAGATACTTATCTGTCGAGAAATAGAATAGTATCTCTACCCGGTTCGACTATAGTCGCTCGCCATGCCTCGGAAAAAGACTGGAAGTTCAAACGATAAACTGTGGTTTACCCTGCCCAAGGGAGCCATTCAGAAGTGATCCGGTATCTGGTTGAAACCCAGCTTCAGGAATTCCGGGACAAGGGCCGAATCAAGCGCCCGCAAAATTAGGACACTACCCTCAGATTGTTGTGTTCATGTCATGAACGCTAGGACGAAAACCCCTTTAACAGTGTTCACGGACGACTGGAATGGCAGGCTGTGCCTCAGCACTTATACCTCAAGACGCCTGAAGTGCCGCGCGTAAGTCGTCGGGGGCGTTGGTCTCGAATGTAACGCGGCGCAGCGCCTCTTGGGCCGGACCTTGGCCGACCACTACCACCTGAACGGTGTTGCGCAGCAATTCGTTACTGTTGTGCAGGGCGCAGGCGGCGCCGGGGTTGCGTGCGGCGTCATCGGCGAAGGCGGCGACCACCGCTTCGGCGCGGACCCCATAGGCGGATTGGGCGGTAAGCGCATAGAGCCGGGCCAGCACGCCAACCATTAGGCCGTTGCCCGACGGCGAGACGCTGTCGAAGGCGTTCCGGGTGCGGACGATAAGCTCTTCGCCATCGTCGGCGGTAAAGAAATAGCCGCCGGTGGCGTCGTCCCAGTAGTGCGTATTGGCAGTGGATACCCAGGCTTCGGCCCGGGCCAGGTAGCCGTCGTCGTCGGTGACTTCATGGAGGGCGAGGGCGGCGCGGGCCGTGCTGGCATAGTCGTCGATGAAGGCGACCGGGCCGAGCTTGTCGGCCCGGTAGGCGTGGCCCATGCGGTTGTCGCCAAAGGTCCATGCGGCCCCGGACGAAGGTGAAGGCCTCGGCGGCGGCGGCGATCCAGTCACTACGGTCGAATGCGGCGCCGGCCTGGGCCAGGGCGCTGATCATCAGGCCGTTCCAGTCGGCCAACACCTTGTCGTCGCGCAATGGCGGTACCCGTCCGCTCCGGACTTCGAGAAGCCGGTCTCGTAATGGTACGAGTTTGTTATCGTCTTCGGCGCTACTCGTATTATCGTCCAATATCAGGGGCTTAAGGTGACTGCGGTTGAGGATCGTGTGGCCTTCCCAGTTGCCGCCGGAACCCACGTCGTAGGCCGCCTTGAACGCTGCCGCGTCGCCGCCCAGCAGCTTATCGATCTCCTGATCGGTCCAGACATAGAACTTGCCCTCGACTCCTTCGCTGTCGGCGTCGAAGGCGCTGGCGAAGCCGCCCTTCGGGGCGATCATGTCGCGCAGCACCCAGTCGGCGGTCTCCACGGCGCGGCGTTTGAACAATGGCGAGCGGGTCTCCTGCCACAGTTGGGTCAGAAGTTCGAGGAGCTGGGCGTTGTCGTAGAGCATCTTTTCGAAGTGGGGCACCAGCCAGCGCTCATCCACCGCGTATCGCGCGAAGCCGCCGCCGAGATGGTCGTAGATGCCACCCTGGCACATGCGATCGGCGGTGTGGAGCACGGCGGCGCGCAATTCGTCGCCACCGCCCCGGCGCCAGGCCCGCCACAGGAGCTCGAGGGCCATGGTCTGGGGAAACTTGGGGGCGTTGCCGAGGCCGCCATGGGCCGGGTCGACCTCGGACAGCAGGCGCTGGGCGACCTAGTCGCTGTCCGCTAGGGTGATTTCGCCGCCGCCCGGCCGATTGGCCACGGATTCCAGGGCGTTAGCCAGGGCCTGGCAGTTCTGCGTCACCTTCTCCGGCTCGCGGTGGTAGACGTCGTGGATCGAGCGCAGCACATCGCCGGCGGAAAATAGGTACCGCCCCAGAACGGCTCGCCCTTGGGGGTGAGGAACATGGTCAGGGGCCAGCCGCCATGCTCGCCCAGCATTCCCAGGGCGCTCTGATAGATGGCGTCAAGATCCGGGCGTTCCTCGCGGTCGACCTTGATGGTAACGAACAGCTGGTTCATCAGCTCGGCGATTTCCGGATGCTCGAAGCTCTCGTGGGCCATGACGTGACACCAGTGGCAGGCGGCATAGCCGATCGACAGCAGGATCGGCTTGTTGTCGCGGGCGGCTTCCGCCAGGACGGCCTCGTCCCACGGCTGCCAATGGACCGGATTATCCCGGTGTTGCAACAGATAAGGACTGGTTTCCTGGCCAAGACGATTTGATGACATGATGTACCGACGTTCGCGACCAAGGAGGCCAGAATGAAATCAAGGAGGTTCGGGGGCGTTGCCGCATCGCCGGGCTTGGTCTAACGTGGCCTAACTTGGTGCAAGGCAGCGCCGAGGACAAGGGAGACGGCCATGAAAGTCACCATCGATATCGACTGCACTCCGGAGGAAGCCCGCAGTTTCCTCGGCCTGCCCGATCTGAGACCGGCTCAGCAGGCTTATGTAGAGGAGTTCCAGAAGCACATGATGGCCTCGCTCGGCGCCATGGACCCGGACGCCATGGCCAAGGCCTGGATGCCCGATGGCATGGCCGGGTGGGAGCAATGGCGCAACCTGTGGCAGCCCCAAAGTGGCGACGATAAGAAATAGGCGAGATTTGGCGAAACAAGCGTTAAATCAATCACTTGCGCGTTTTGGACGAAGTGGTTCCTAATCTTTATTCGGTGATCTAGCGCGGTGAACGAGAGCCTTGAAATGGCGACGATTTTCGCTCCGGCAACGATCCTGGGGCGGGCCGGAATCGCGGTGATTCGGCTGTCGGGATCGGCTGCCGGAGCGGCGCTTGCGGCGCTTGCCGGCGACCTGCCGCCGCCGCGTCTGGCATCGCGCCGTCGGCTTCGGTCGCCGGACTGTGATATGGTGCTCGATGATGCCTTGGTGCTGTGGTTTCCGGGGCCGGCCAGCTATACCGGCGAGGACGCCGCTGAACTCCATCTCCACGGCGGTCGGGCGGTCGTAGCGGCGGTCATGGACGCTTTGGCCGCCCTGCCCGGCCTGCGCCCGGCCGAGCCCGGCGAATTCACCCGCCGCGCCTTCCACAACGGCAAACTCGACCTTACAGCGGTGGAGGGTCTGGCCGATCTTATCGCCGCCGAGAGCGAATCCCAGCGGCGTCAGGCGTTGAGCCAACTGAGCGGTGTCCTGGGGTCGCTTTACGACGGCTGGCGCCATGATTTGACCCGTGCGCTGGCCCATGTGGAAGCGGCCATCGATTTCTCCGACCAGGACTTGCCGGATAACCTTGTCGACCCGGTTCGACACACTATAGAGGGTGTCCATTCGGCCATCTCCCTTCACCTTGACGACAACTACCGTGGTGAGCGGCTGCGTGACGGTCTGTTCGTAACCATCGTAGGGGCCCCTAACGTGGGTAAGTCGAGCCTGCTCAACCGTCTTGCCCGCCGCGAAGCGGCGATTGTTTCCGACCATGCGGGCACCACTCGCGATGTCATCGAGGTTCATATGGATCTCGGCGGCCTGCCGGTGACCGTGGCTGACACCGCCGGGCTCCGTGAAGGCGCCGATGACCACAGCGGCATCGATCCGGTCGAGATCGAGGGTATGCGGCGAAGCCTGGCCCGGGCCGAAGCCGCCGACCTGAAGATTGCGATGTTTGACGCCACGGCCTGGCCCGCCACCGACCAGCGTACCCAGGCCCTGGTCGATGACGACACGCTGGTCACCGTCAACAAGACCGATACAGCGTCCCTGCCCGCCGGCGCGGCCCTGCTCGCCGGTACGACATTGGGAACGCGGAAAATTTGGCCCCTGTCCTGTACCACGGGTGCAGGCTTCGACGCCTTCGTAGCGGCTTTGTCCGAAGCCGCGGCAGCGCAGCTCCAGCCGTTCGGCACGCCGGCCCTGACCCGAGCGCGCCATCGCAGCGTCCTGACCGCGTGCGCCGAGGCCCTGGCCCGCTATCCCTTGGCGGCGGCCCCGGAGCTGGCGGCCGAGGAACTGCGCCTGGCCGTACGAGCCCTGGCCCGCATTACCGGTCGGGTCGATGTGGAGGATCTGCTCGACGTCATCTTCTCGGAGTTTTGCATCGGCAAGTGACCGGTGGACCGATGTTTCACGTGAAACATGGCAGAAGTCCTCCATAAAATCAGGTGTTTGCACCGCTTTGACAGGGGCCCGACGGCTGCGTATGGTGCGCCCCCATGAAGGTCTACGATGTCATTGTCATTGGCGGCGGTCACGCCGGCTGCGAGGCGGCCGCCGCGTCGGCGCGCCTTGGCGCCCGTACTCTACTGGTCACCCATAAGATCGAGACCATTGGCGAGATGTCGTGCAACCCGGCCATTGGTGGTCTGGCCAAGGGCACGCTGGTGCGCGAGATCGACGCCCTGGACGGGCTCATGGCTCGGGTTATCGATCAGGCCGGCATTCAATACCGCCTGCTCAACCGTTCCAAGGGCCCGGCGGTGCGCGGCCCCCGGGCCCAGGCTGACCGCCGCCTCTACCGCGAAGCCATGCAGGCCGAACTGGCCGCCCAGGACAATCTGGAGATCCGCGCCGAAGCCATTGAAGACCTAGCGTTCCAGAATGAAAAACGGGAAAATTCTGCGGTTTCCGGCGTGATTACCGCGTCCGATGAGATCATCGCCGCACCTCGGGTGGTGCTGACTGCAGGCACTTTCCTGCGCGGTCTCATCCACATGGGCGAGGAGACCATACCGGCCGGCCGGGTTGGCGACGCCCCTGCCCTGGGCCTGGCGAAAACCCTGACGTTGGCGGGTTTTGCCATGGGTCGGCTGAAGACCGGAACGCCGCCACGCCTGAAGCGCGGCACCATTGATTGGAATGGTCTTGATCCCCAGCACGGCGACGACCCGCCGCGGCCGTTCTCGACCCTGACCGAGCGCATTACCCTGCCCCAGGTGGCTTGCCGCATAACCGGAACGACCCCGGCAACCCATGACATTATCCGGGCTAATCTTTACCGGGCGCCGATCTATTCCGGGCAGATCGATGGCACCGGGCCGCGCTATTGCCCATCCATCGAAGACAAGGTGGTGCGTTTCGCCGACCGTCAGGGCCATCAAATTTTTCTTGAGCCCGAGGGCCTGGACGATGACACGGTCTACCCCAACGGGATTTCCACCTCTATGCCCCGGGACGTTCAGCAAGCCCTGCTGGCTACCATTCCCGGCTTGGAACGGGCGGAAATGCTGCGTCCGGGCTATGCCATCGGATATGACTACGTGGACGCCCGAGAGCTTGATCCGACCTTGGAGACCCGGCGTATTCGGGGGCTTTATCTCGCCGGACAGATCAACGGCACCACGGGATATGAGGAAGCCGCCGCCCAGGGCCTGATGGCCGGGCTCAATGCCGCTCTGGCGGCATCCGGCGCGGCGCCGTTGGTTCTGGACCGGGCGGACGCCTATATCGGCGTAATGATCGACGATCTGGTGACACGGGGCACCCCGGAGCCCTATCGCATGTTCACGTCGCGGGCCGAGTACCGGCTTAGCCTGCGGGCCGACAATGCGGACCTGCGGCTGACGCCCAAGGGCGTAGTCCTGGGTTGCGTGGGCAATGAGCGGGCCTCTTTCTTCGCTCATAAGGCGGCCGCTCTGGACGACGGCAGGAGATTGGTCGACGATTTGCGAGTGAGCCCTAACCAATTGAATAAACGGGGGTTTTCCATAAATCTCGATGGTGTTGTCCGATCCGTATCCGATCTC
The DNA here is from genome assembly GCA_964645285.1 of uncultured Alphaproteobacteria bacterium. Taxonomy (GTDB): domain Bacteria; phylum Pseudomonadota; class Alphaproteobacteria; order JAAXGF01; family JAAXGF01; genus JAYZAP01. The sequence goes on along the minus strand of CAZYDR010000069.1, from coordinate 13,124 downwards.
CTCGCCCATCCCGGGATCGACCTGGCACGCCTGACGGCGGTTTGGCTTGAGTTGGCTGGATTGCGCCCCGATGTGGCCGAGCAGATCGAGGTCGAGGCGCTCTATGCCAGCTATTTGGCGCGCCAGGAGGCCGATGTTCTGGCGTTTCGCCGGGATGAGGCCTTGGTGTTGCCCGAGGATTTGGATTATGGCGAGGTCGGCGGCCTGTCCAACGAAGTTTGCGAGAAGCTGACGGCGGTGCGCCCGACCACACTGGGCGCCGCGGGCCGTATATCCGGGGTGACGCCGGCGGCATTGACAGCACTTCTTGGCCATGTGCAGCGCGGAGCCAGGAACCCGAAACACCGTTCGCCACGGCGAATTGCCTGAGGCTCAGCCCGTGCCGGCGCCCATGAGCCGTGAGGCATTCGCCCACGCCAGCGGTGTTTCACGTGAAACACTCGAGCGACTCGACGTGTTTGTAGATATGCTGACCAAGTGGCAGCGGCGCATTAACCTAGTGAGCAAAGCCAGCCTGGTCGATGTGTGGCGCCGCCATGTGCTCGATTCGACCCAGATCATCGATTATCTACCCGCTGCGCCCGGGCGCGTGCTCGATTTCGGCAGTGGCGCTGGGTTTCCTGGCTTGGTAATGGCCATCCTCGGCGTTGACGGCGTGGAACTGGTGGAGAGCGACGGTCGAAAAGCCACGTTTTTGGCCGAAGCGGCGCGGCTTACCGGGGTAAATGTGACTATTCACAACGTCCGAATCGAGGTCCTGCCGCCTATGCCGGCGGATGTGATCACCGCCCGGGCCTGTGCGCCGCTGGTCGAATTGCTGGCTTATGGGGAGCGATTCTGGGCACCCCACACCAGATTTATTGTTCCAAAAGGAGTACATGTAGACGAAGAATTGACTGATGCCACAAAATGTTGGAGAATGACCATCGATCGGCATCCCAGCCGAACCGACCCTAATGGAACGGTTTTGTGCCTTGGCAACCTCGAGCGCCTACCCTCTTGATGATCTGACGTCGCCGGCGCCTGGAACGCTCCGACGGGTGGTCGCCGTGGCCAATCAAAAAGGCGGCGTCGGCAAGACCACAACGGCAATCAACCTGGCGACCGCCCTGGCGGCGGTGACCCGGCGGGTTCTGGTCATTGACCTGGACCCCCAAGGCAACGCCAGCACCGGCCTGGGTGTCGAGCGTGAACGCCGTACCCTGACCTCCTACGACGTGCTCATGGGTGAAGCCGACCTCCAGGAAGCCATCGTTTCATCGGACGTTCCCGGTCTCAATCTGGTTCCTGCCGTAGTCGACCTGACCGGCGCTGAAGTGGAACTGGCCCACGCGGAGCACCGTGAGTATCGCCTGCGCACGGCCATTGCCAGCCGGACCGATGACTACGACTACGTCATTATCGATTGCCCACCGGCGCTCGGCCTGCTGACGGTCAACGCTCTGGTCGCCGCCGATTCGATCCTGGTGCCGCTCCAGTGCGAGTTCTTCGCCCTTGAAGGGTTGAGCCAGCTGCTGAGCACGGTCACCCTTGTACGACAGAGCCTCAATCCAACTCTGGAAGTGCTAGGTGTTGTGTTGACCATGTATGACAAACGCAACAACTTGTCTGTTCAGGTAGCGGCTGATGTTCGGGACCATATGGGCTCGGTGGTCTACAATACGGTCATTCCGCGCAATATTCGGGTCTCCGAGGCGCCATCCCACGGCAAGCCGGTGCTGCTTTACGACATCAATTGCGCCGGTTCCCGGGCCTATTTGCACCTGGCCAGCGAAGTCTTGCGGCGCGAACGCGGTGCGCCCCTTCCCGCACTGTAACCGTGACCGGCTAAACCAGAGGTCCAATGACATCCCATGAGACGCAAACCATGAGCAAGAGCGGTGGCGGCCACGATGGCGCCGGTGGCCGTGGGCGCGCGCCGCGCCGTGGTCTGGCCAAGGGTTTGTCCGCTCTGCTTGCCGATGTGGACGCCAACGCCTGGAAGCGATCCGGCGGTACGACGCCGCAGACCGTGCCAGTGGAATTTCTTCGGCCCGGCGCCAGCCAGCCCCGCCGTCACTTCGACAAGACGGAGATCAACGCCCTCGCAGACTCGATCCGGACCAAAGGTGTTCTTCAACCGCTGATCGTGCGCGAAGACAGTCAGAATCCGGGCGCCTACGAGATCATTGCCGGTGAGCGGCGATGGCGCGCGGCCCAGGTCGCGAAGCTCCACGAAGTACCGGTGGTGATCCGCGACATGTCCGACCGCGAAGCCCTCGAAGTCGGCCTGGTGGAGAACATCCAGCGCGAGGATCTGACACCTCTGGAAGAGGCCGCTGGGTATCGCCGCCTGATGGATGAATTCGATCACAGCCAGGAAGTCCTGGGCAAAATCATCGGCAAGAGCCGCAGCCATGTGGCTAACACCCTACGACTCCTTGGTCTACCGGACCAGGTCAAGGCAATGATCGATGAGGCCAAACTCAGCGCCGGTCACGGCCGCGCCCTGCTTGGCGCCGACGATCCCGTCGCGCTAGCCGGCGTAGTTGTCGCCAAGGGCCTTAATGTAAGGCAAACAGAAGGTTTAGTACGCCGTTCCCAGACTAGTACGCCTGCGTTAAAGGGCAAACCCAAACCGCCTGCCGATGCTAATACGGTGGCCATCGAGCGTAGTCTCGGTGATCTGCTTGGCCTCACCGTCAAGATCGATCACAAGGCGTCCGGCGGCACCATGACGATCCACTACAAAACGCTCAGTGAGCTCGACGATGTGCTCAAGCGTCTCGGTCAGGCCTAAGCCCACCATCGCGTCCCACAACCGTATCTGAAGAATTTACCGGCCGATCCACCCGAACCGCTATCGTTGTCGGACTGTCCGCGCGGCCTGCGCCACCCGCATCAGGGCGCGGCTGCAGACGACCTCGGCCGGCATCCCCGTGGTCTTGCAATCGCGCTCCGCATCAAGCACCAAAGTCATGGCCCCGGCGACCCGCGATGGCGGCCAACGATCAATCTGTGACTGCAGCGCTTTTTCAACCTTATAGTGTAGGAGCGGGCGGAACTTCCGCAGCGCGCCCTGTACCGACTCGCCCCGTGCCCGGGCCCCCGCCGCCAGGTGGAGCCGCTGTAGATGACGGCACGCGGCACGCAGTACCGCCACCGGCGATGTGCCCTCGAGATAGGCGCGGGTCAAGCCACGTTCGACACCGGCACTGTCGCCGGCGCCGGCCGCGATGACCACCGCGTCCAGGGTCAGTACCGAACTGTCGCCGATACAGGCCTCCGCATGGTCAAGGGTTATTCGGCGCTCGTCGCCCATGAAAAGCGCCAGCTTTTCCAACTCGCCCCGGGTCATCAGCCGGTTACCGCCCAGGACCGCGGCGAGATAGCGCTCAGCCGCCGGTTCCATTGAAAACCCGCCGGGCGCAAGGGTTTCCTCGATAACCCGGCGCAGCCCGGCATCTTCATCGAAATAGCAGGGCAGGGCGGCGCCGTTCTTGGCGCCTTCGAAAGCCTTGCGCAGCTTTGAGCGCGGCAGTAACTCGCCGGCCTCGACCACCACCAGCGCCTCGCCCGGCGCATCCGCGAGAAAGGTCTTTAGCGCCCCGCTCTCGTTATCGCCGGCCGGGCGCAACCGCACCACCCGGCGGCCGCCGGTCATGGATAATGCCGCCGCTTCATCGGCCAGACGAGCCGGATCCTCCTTGAGATGGGCTGGGGTCAACTCGGCCACCCGGAATGGGTCGGCCAGGTCCTCCACCACCTGTCCGGCCAATACGTCGGCGCGCTCGCGCACCAGACCGTCGTCCGGTCCGTAGAGCAGAATCGCCCGCACCGCCGGGTCGGGCGCGCGCATGAAGCCGTCGACTTTGGATGCAGAGAACTTCACCACCCGCCGAACCCTAGCCGCCGCCGGGGCGACCGGCGAAAAACGCCGCCAGCTGGGCCCGGATATCCTCCGCGAGCTCGCGCACCGTGCGCCGCGCCGCATCCTGTTGCGCGGTCAGGGTGGCGAAATCCGAGCGCACCGCGTCGTAACCGCCGATGGCGCGGGAGCCGCCCTGAAAGACAATCTGACCGGTGGCCAAATCGACCAGGGCGAAACTCACGTCAATTCGTTGGTCATAGCGAGTAATGGTGGTGTCTTGCTGAATAGCTAGAGCCGCACTCGACTCCGAGAGCGTCGCCCGCAGGCTATAGCGGGGCGATCTAGGCTCACCCAACGGGCTCAAGCGCTCAATCAGATCATTGCGAAGAACCTGTCCTAATCGATCATTGATACCGCCGATTTGAACTGACGCCAAATCGGCCGCCGCGGTTCTGCCGGCTCGTTCGCCGTAGAGCGGGCGAAATCCGCACGCCGCCAGGCCCAGATTGGAAACCAAAAGGGCAAGGGACGCGGCTCCGTGGTGCAAAAATACCCGCCGCTTCGACAAAACTTCCGGTCGTGACCGAGCCATCACGCCTAGTGGTCCGATTCAGACATATGGTACCCATACGATCTCGTTTCCCGTTTCCCCGGTAGGAAGGCGCGCGCCGGCGATGCTGGAGCATCGTCAAGCGTGCCTGACGCCCCGGGGAAGCGGGAAACGAGACCCGTAGGGCGACCTTCCGTGGCCCCCGACGTCGCCCCGCGCCGCTTGTGATGCTCCAGCATCACGGCGCACCGCGCGCCTAGCCGGATGACCTCGGAAGATCGTCGTATGGGTACCATATGTCTGAAGCGAACCACTAAATCACCACGTTGACGATGCGGTTTGGCACGACGATGACCCGACGCGGTGTTTTGCCGGCCAGCGCCCGGACGATTGCCGGATCCGCAAGGGCGGTCGACTCGGCGGTATCCTGGTCGGCATCAACCCCAAGTTCTATGGTGCCGCGCAGCTTGCCATTGACCTGCACCGCGACGATCACCGTCTCGTCGGTCAGCAACGCCGCCTCGGCCACGGGCCAGGGCGTTTCTGTCAGCAGCGCTTCGTGATCCAGCCGCTGCCACAGGTCCTCGGCCACATGGGGCGCCATGGGCCCGATCAGGCGAACAATCGCCTCAAGGCCTTCGCGCATGACCCAGCCGGCGCCGGCCATGGCGTCTTCAAGCTTGTCGAGTTCGTTGGTTAATTCGCGAATACGGGCCACGGCACGGTTGAAATGAAACCGCTCCAGGTCGCTTGTGGTGGCGTCGATCGCCTTATGAACCGCCTGATGCACCGCCTCGACGGTCGGGTCCATGGCGTTCGGTTGCGCCCCACCGACGGCGCCCAGGTCCAAACGCGCCTCGGCGACCATCCGCCACAGCCGATTGAGATAACGCCAGGCGCCCTCGACGCCGGTTTCGCTCCATTCCAGATCGCGTTCCGGCGGGCTGTCAGAAAGCATAAATAAGCGCGCTGTATCAGCACCATAGCTTCCGATAATCGCTTCGGGATCGATCACGTTCTTGCGCGATTTGCTCATCTTCTCCGAGCGCCCGGCGATCACCGGCGCGCCGCTTTTCGCGTGCACGAAGCCGCCGCCTTCCACAGGCCTTGTCTGGTCGGGGAAGAGCCAGTTACCAGCTTCGTCCTGGAACGTCTGGTGACACACCATGCCCTGGGTCAACAGGCCGGCGAAGGGCTCGTTAAACCCGAGATAGCCGCAGTCGCGCATGGCCCGCACGAAGAAGCGCGAATAGAGCAGATGCAGCACCGCATGCTCAATACCGCCGATGTACTGGTCCACCGGCAGCCAGTAATCCACCGCCGCCCGGTCCATCGGCTGGTCGGCCTGGGCGCAGGCGAAGCGCACAAAATACCACGACGATTCGAAAAAGGTATCGAAGGTGTCGGTCTCGCGCTGGGCCGCCTTGCCGCAGGTCGGGCAATCGACATGCTTCCAGGTGGCGTGACGGGCCAGGGGGTTACCTGGCGCATCGAAATCCACGTCCTCGGGCAGGGTCACCGGCAGCTGCTCGTCGGGCACCGGCACGGTGCCGCAGTCATGGCACAGGATGAAGGGGATGGGGCAGCCCCAGTAGCGCTGGCGCGACACCCCCAATCGCGCAGGCGATAGCTTACCGTACGCTCGCCCCGGCCCTGATCGGCCATGCGGTCGGCGGCCATGTCCTTGGCCTCGTCCATGGACAGGCCGTCGAGAAACTGTGAATTGATCGCCACGCCCTCGCCGAGATAAGCCTCGTCGCCGATGGTCATGTCGGCGGCGGCCACATCGTTCGGGGCGACCACGGGAATCACGTCGATGCCGTATTTGCGGGCGAAGTCCAGGTCGCGCTGGTCGTGAGCCGGGCAGCCGAAAATCGCCCCGGCGCCATATTCCATGAGCACGAAATTGGCCACGTAAATATCCAGTTCAAGGCCTTCGTTAAAGGGATGTAGCGCCTTGAGCGGCGTCAGGTAACCCTTCTTTTCGGCCCGTTCCATGGCCTCTTCGCTGGTCCCCATACTGTTGCACTCGGCAATGAATGCGGCCAGGGCAGGGTCATCGGCGGCCAGCTCTTCGGCCACGGGGTGATTGGGCGAGACGGCACAGAAAGTGGCGCCGAAAATGGTGTCGTGGCGGGTGGTGAACATCTCGAGCCGCTCGTCGCGGCCTTTGAGGTCGAACCACATGCGCAGGCCTTCCGAACGGCCGATCCAGTTGTGCTGCATCAGGCGAACCCGGTCGGGCCAGCGCTCAAGGCCCTCGAGGGCGGCGACCAGATCATCCGCATAGGCGGTGATACGCATCATCCACTGGGGCAGCTTGCGCTTTTCCACTACCGCGCCGGAGCGCCAGCCACGGCCGTCGATAACCTGCTCGTTGGCCAGCACCGTATTGTCCACCGGGTCCCAGTTGACCCAGGATTCACGCCGGTAGGCCAGGCCCTTGGCAAAAAAATCCAGGAACATCTTCTGTTCGTGACGATAGTAAGAGGGATCGCATGTCGCCAGCTCGCGCGACCAGTCGTAGCTCAGACCCATGGATTTGAGCCCGCGGCGCATGGTGGCGATGTTCTCAAGGGTCCATTTGGCCGGATGGACCTTGTTCTCGATGGCCGCGTTCTCCGCCGGCATTCCAAAGGCATCCCAGCCCATGGGATGCAAGACGTTGAATCCACGCGCTTTTTTGTAGCGCGCCACGACATCGCCCAAGGTGTAGTTCCGCACATGCCCCATGTGGATACGTCCGGAGGGGTAGGGAAACATCTCAAGCACGTAGTACTTTTCGCGATCAGGGTCCTCGGTCACGCGGAAGCTGCCGCGCGATTCCCAGATATCCTGCCACTTCGCCTCGATTTCCCTGGCGTTGTATCGCGCCATCGTTTTCGCCGCCCAATCCCTGCCAAAAACAACCCCGGAAACAATCGTCGATCCGTCATCCGGGGCGCCGGCAATCTACCACGCTGAAAACCGGCTTACCAGATACCTGGGCCGGGACTAATGGCCGTTGGGTCGTTCTTTGCCGGTCAGGGCGGCGGGGCGATCACATCGGGTGCTTCGCGGTTTTTATCGTGGAGCGGAAAGATGGCGAGCACCGCCTGGGCGACGGCGGATTCCGTGGCCGTCATGGCATCGACATCGGTCTGGTTAGCGTCAAATCGCATATGGGCCTGGGACAGCACTTTGTCGTCGTGGCAAAAAGCAGCCTGCAGACTCACGGCTTCGTTGGCCGGTACAAGGATGTCGGCGTCCACATCCCGGCATGCCGCCTTGCCGCCAAAATGACGGACATCGCTGAACACCACGACCACGCGATACTCTCGGCAAATTTGGTGGGGTCCTGCCGCGGGTACGGCCACGGATCGCGCCGAAAATTGCTATTTTCGCGTGGTTGCGGCATTGTTTTCGCCGCTGGGTGAGGCAATCTGAGACAGCAGGGTACGGGTGCGTCGGGCATGTCTGAACTACTGACCATCGCGGTCCACCATCATCAGTCCGGGCGCTTCGATGAGGCCGGTGACTACTACCGTCGGGTCCTCGAGAGCGAGCCGGACAACGCCAACGCGCTGCACCTCTTCGGTCTGCTGGCCCATGAGCGCGGCGACATCCCGACCGCCCTGGCGCGTATTGGCCGGGCGGCGGCGCTCGTTCCCAAAAGCGCGCTGTTTCGCTTCAATCTCGGCCTGGTTCAGGGCGATGGCGGCGACCTTCAGGGCGCCGCCGGATCGTACCAGGCGGCGATTGCCCTGAAACCGGAATTCGCCGATGCCCACAACAACCTGGGTCTGGTGCATCAGAAGCAAGGTAACGGCCATGAGGCGACCGCTTGTTTCGAAGCCGCCGTGGTCAGCCAGTCCGATCACGTGGAGGCTCTGGTCAATCTCGGCAAGGCGCGGCGCGATCAGGCGAGGCCGGCCGATGCTCAGAGCTGTTTCGAGCAGGCGCTCAAGCTGCGCCCGGGGCTCGCCGAGGCTCATTTCTGGATCGGCAAGTGCCATGAGGATAGCGGCGCCTGGAGCGATGCGACCGCCGCCTATAGTCAGGCCCTGGAACTAAAGCCGGGCCTGCTTGAGGCCCGCAACAATTTGGCCACGTCGTTGCTGGCACGGGGTGATTACGGCGCAGCCCAGGAGACGTTTTACCAGGTCATGGAGGTCCGCCACGGCACCCTGTGCGAAACCGCCGACGCGCTGCCGAACGAGAGCGGAGCAAGGCGTGCGGGTCCGCCCGGCGCGGGGTTCATCTGGCGCGACCGTCTTGCTGACCGGACGGAACAACTCGAACATCTGTTGGCCACGGGACGCATCGACCGGTCCTACGAGGCCGTGGTCGGGGATTGCCGAAGGTTGCTCGACGGGCCGCCCGACGCCACCGCACCCGCGGGGGCAGTGACCTTGCCCGACAACCAGGCGGGGCTGATCAATGGTCTGTGCGACAGTATTTCCAAGTGGTCAAACACGCCGCCCATAGCCGGCGGCGCGGTCAACCAGGACCTCGCTTTCGACGAGGTCGAGGACGGCTATTTGTCGTCACGCACCAACGCTATCTATTTCGACGATTTTCTCAGTCCCGAGGCGCTCCACGCGCTTCGGCGGTTCTGCCACGACTCGACCATTTTCTTCGGCCGTGACCCGGCCGGCTATGTCAGTTCGTACCTGCGCGACGGCTTCAATTGCGACCTGCTGTACCAGATTGCCCGCGAGTTGAAGCAACGTCTGCCCCGGGTTATCGGCGACCAGTTCCTGTCCAATATGTGGGCCTATCGCCACGGCGCAGAGGGCAGGGGCGTGGTTGCCCATACGGACTTTGCGGCGGTGACGTTCAACTTCTGGATCACCCCGGACCAGGCCAATCTCGACCCGGCTAGCGGCGGCCTGGTGGTCTACCGCAAGGAAGAGCCCTACGACTGGGACTGGATGGAGGTGAACCGGGAAAAGAACACGCCGCGCATTCGGGACAAAATCGAACGCTATCTAGAATCGGCGGAAACTCTGACGATTCCCTATCGCGAGAACCGGGCAGTGTTGTTTCACTCCAACCTGTTCCACACCTCGGACGTTATGCGCTTCAAGGAAGGTTTCGAGAACCGCCGGGTCAATATGACCATGCTGTTCGGTAACCGCGGCGCTCCCACGGATTAATCAATTATCTGGCAGGCGGTTTTTCCGCGGCGGAGAGGGCGGTAATCCGCTGGGCTATGTCGAGGGGCGCCCAGTCCATGATCAGGTGAATGCGGCCTTCTTCGCCGCCGTTGTCGACGAAGTGTTCGCGCAGATTATTGATTTCCCACATTTAGCCCTTCTGAGTGGACAAGGCTTCGTCGGTGGCACCGTGCCACAGCAACACGAACCCCAGGTTGTTGCGGGCGTCCGGCTTGTTGGGGTTGAGGCCTAGCGGACGCCGGTATCAGCCCTTTGCCTCGCTGGTGGCGCCGGCGCTGAGCACATGGCTGCTAAGATGGGTCAGGGCGTCGCCGCAATCGGCCTTGGGCCCGCTGGCCCGGCCGCGATTGCGATTGCTAGATCCCGGTCCCCGAGGGGCCAGGTCCCGGTTGAAGTGGTAGTTGGGAGTGTCGCCGTTCAGGGCCATGGCGCGGGACACGGGCTCGATGGCTGCAATGGGGTCGCGGAGCTGCACGGTGACCAAACCGAGAGGGATTAGGACACCGGCGTCTCGCGGGCCGTGATCGAGAATATGGAAGTAATTGCGTTCGACGTCGCGCAAGTGTCCGGCCCGACGATGATTGATGGTGCCGACCGGGCCTCGGCTGTAGGCTCCTGTAGCCAATGCCAAGCGGCTATTGGGCCAGTCCAGCAACCCGCATTTGACGTGCTCGGGTGAGAATCGTCTTTTCCAGCTCGTTGGTGGTCTCGTCGCTGACCTGACCGTCAATCCAGTTGTCAGAGCCGTCATTTTGCTGCCGAAAAACCGCTACCCGAAGTCCGTCCACGCGCAACTCACTGCTCAGAATGTACACCGTCAACTTAAAGCGCTCATTGACGCTTTCCAGCGGCGTGAACCAGTCGGTGATGATGACACCGCCAAACGGGTCGGCCGAGATCAACGGCATGAATGACAAAGTGTCCAGGGACGCACGCCATAGGAAGCTATTGACCGGGATCGGCGAGCCCGCTGCCGTCTGTCCACTGCCACCGAAAATGTTGAGCCCATCGTTGCCGAAGACGCTCCCTTGCTTGCCGGGATCATAGGTCGAGTGCTTGCCGATCGACTCGGGATAGGCGGTATCTGGGTCGGCATTGGCACAGCCGAAAAGTGCGACTAATGCAAACAGAGACGCAGCAACTGGGTATAATCTTCCAAGCATAGGGATCACGAGACTACAGCCAATCCGGCGCGCGAACCAGGCGACGGTTCCGTGCCATAACCCAAAGGATCAATTCGCGGGCGATAGTGTGACATGGGGGGTGAATTTGCAACGCCAAATATGGGCCGCGCTATGGACGAAATAGTTGCTTGGTTCACCGCTGCCACCGAGAACCGCACCATAGACTACGAAACTGTTGTATTTTTACCACAGTATTTAAAATTCTGTGTGGTTTCGGTTACTAGGGCATTGACGTAGCGGCCATAAATGACGATTTTTGCAGCCTCAGTCGGCCATGCGCTTGTATTATCTCGTTGAGGCTGGGGCATGGTGTTTGAAGCAGTGACCAAAACCTTAAGGGATTCGAAACGATGAAAAAGCAATTACTAGGCACAACCACGTTGGTTGCCGCCGGTCTTCTCATGGGCCAGGGCGCGTACGCGGCCGAGCCGATGACGGCGTCCTTTGGCGGCTACCTGACGTCGGTGTTTCACTACGCCGACCGGGGCGATACCAGTTTGGGTGTCGGCGCGGATCCGCGGGAGCACGACTTCTGGGAATCGGGTGAAGTTCAATTCAGCGCGTCGGGCGAGCTCGACAACGGGATTGCCGTCGGCGTAAGGATTGAGTATGAGGCCGCCAACCAGGGCGGCGGCGCGACCATCCTCGACGAACGTTACGTAACCTTCTCGGGTGGCTTTGGCACGCTCAGGATCGGTTCGGACGATCCCGCCGCCAACGCCATGCACTACCAGTCTCCGACCCCTGGTACGGCGTGGTGGATCGGTGTCAGCAGTAACTCCGGCGCGGTCTTGACCGGTGCCGGAACGACAGGCCAGGTCGCCAACGCGGCTAGCTCGTTCGTAGGCATCTACCCTGGCGTTAGCGGCGACGCACAAAAAATCATCTATTTCACGCCGCGCATGAGTGGCTTCCAGCTCGGTGCCTCATACTCACCCGACGGTGGTGTTCAGGAAGGTGCGCTCGGTGGAGGCACGATCGGCAACGCGGCCGCCGCGCAGAGCAACGAAATAAGCGCTGCCGTCAATTACCAGGGCGAGTTCGACGCCGTGAGTGTTAACGCCAGTGCCGGCTTCGCTTCCGCAAGGCTCGAGACCTTCACAGCCAATGCTCAGGACCGAGACAACTGGGCCATTGGTCTGAATTTCGGGATCGACGCCTTCGCCGTTGGTGCCTCCTTTAGGCACGACGACCGTGGCGCGATCAACGGCGATGCTGACCACTTCGAGGCCGGCGCCACCTATTCCGCGGGACCGTGGGCCGTGGGCCTCAACTACGGTAACGTGCAGAGGGAGACCGGCGCAGCCACGGAAGACGATCTCGAAGTTATCGGTGTGTCCACCAGTTACAGTATGGGCCCAGGTGTAGACTTTATCGGCGCGTTGAAGCACTACGATTACGGTACTGACACTGCGGGAACGGCTACGCCCGACGGAATCGTCATGGCGCTCGGCTCGGTTGTATACTTCTAAAAGGCCGAATCAGCGTTAGTAATTCGCACTGGGGGCGGCCTGCGGGCTGCCCCCATTTTTTTACGCCCGATGGCTCTGCCCAGCGGTGGGCAGCGTCTACGTGACGTTGCATTTCCTGGAATGGACAGAGGAAAGCGCACCAACGCCGATGGGCGTTGAAATTGGGTTCCGCGACCCGTTTTCAATCCGCATGGTCTTCGTGTATAGGCGGCCCAGACCCGGAGATCTCCGGGTTGCGTCGTGGCTTCGGCCGTAGTAACTCACGACGGAACGGTGCGGTTCGCCACAACAGACGGGGGGCATGCGATGGAGTCAGACAATTTACAGCAGATGAGAAGGAAACCAGGCATCGGTAAGAACGCGGCGGATATGTTGCCGGAAAAGCCCTTTCAGACCGCTCGGATACACCAACAGGCAGGCCGATTCGATGAGGCTCGGGCGATCTACGAACGTGTTATCGAACAGGCGCCCCGCCACACTCACTGTTTGTATCTGCTTGGCGTCCTCCACTATCAGACCGGGAGCCCGGACCAGGCGCTTGATTACATGTCACGCGCCCTGGCCGAGAACGACCTTTCGCATGTCCTGCACGCTCACAAGGGCGAAATCTTGAGAGTTCTTGGGCGCTACGAAGAGGCTGTCGCGGAATGCCGGCGCGCCCTCGAGCTCAAAGCAGTTTTACCCGAAGCGCTCAATACCCTGGGGGCATCGCTCACCGTCCTAGGCAGGGCCGGCGAGGCCATCGAGGCCCTCCATGAAGCCGTCGAGTATAAACCCGACCTGGTCGAGGCGTACGCCAATCTAGGCATCGCGTTTCGCGCTGGCGGTGACTACGAAAAGGCGGCCGACGCTTTGCAAAAGGCGCTCAAAATCCAACCCGAGTTTTTCGGCGTCCTCGCCATCCTGGGT
>CAZYDR010000068.1:18873-20227 GCA_964645285.1 uncultured Alphaproteobacteria bacterium | reverse complement strand
TCCGGGCAAATGGCCTTCCATACGAGGGCCGATCTCTAAAATCAGACCATCGGATGGCTGCGGAAGAAATCATGTCCCGGGTGCGCACATGACAAAGCCTGACGATCCGCATTACGGCGAGGACACGCTATACGATCACATTCGCCCCCATCAGGCTCTGAACATGCGTTCAACGGTGCCCGAGACTCTATTAGAAAATGGTACATAGATAGGGAGCTTTACAACCATCGCTCGCGCTGGGGCTGTAAAGCCTGATTAAGGCTAATTTACCATGATTATTGCGGCTTCGGAACAGCATTTGGACGCCGTTCCCCATGACCTATCCGGGCGCCAAGCGACCATCAGGGAAGCCAAGCAGGGCGAAGCGATTGATCATGCTCTGCGCCGCCAGGAGCAGGCGTCCCATGGCGGCGGCGGAATCATCCCTGACGCGCCACAGGATGGTGATCTGAAATAGGGTTTGGTCCCGGTAGCCCAACACATAGGATATTTCGGCCTGACCACTGCCCGGGACCAAGCCATTGACGGCGATGGTTAGGATGGTGGTTTTCTGCAAGTCGTGGGTCGCGCGGGGGATGTCATTGTCGGCGATGCCGAAGTCAGCCGCGATGCCGGCCCTGGTTTCGGCTTCCGTCATGCCGTAAGCGCCGGACCGATAGCCGGTGATGTCGCCGGTCCGGGCCACGGCGACGGGTAACAACGCCACGAAAACAGCCGCTATCATCATCGACCGTGGTGCGCCGCCATGGCGCGAAATGTTGGGTTGATCGGGCCAGCCGCGAACCTAGCGCCGGCCTCGCGTGCTGTGGAGTCAAAATTAATCGGCGCCCCGGCGTGCTTGCGACAGGATCGGCGATCCGGCATCATCGCGGCCATGAGATATCCCCAAAACGCGCCCGCCGCCATTCGCGAAATTGAAAATCTATGGGTGCCCATGCCCGATGGCACGCGGCTGGCGGCCAGAGTCTGGCTGCCGCAAGACGCCGAGAGCAATCCGGTGCCGGCGATCCTTGAGTACATTCCCTACCGCAAGCGCGACCGCCATGCCTCTCAGGACCTGATGCACCATCCCTATTTCGCTGCCCATGGCTATGCGGCCATACGATTGGACTTGCGGGGGGCGGGCGACTCCGACGGCATCTGGCGCGACGAGTACCTGGCCCAGGAACAGGAAGATGGCGCCGCCGCCATCGACTGGATCGCCGCGCAGCCGTGGTGCAGCGGCACGGTGGGCATGATCGGGCTGTCGTGGGGCGGGTTCAGCGCCCTTCAGGTGGCAGCGAGGCGGCCGCCGGCGCTCAAGGCCATCGTCTCGATCTGCGCCTCTGACGATCGCTATGGGGACGATATGCAC
>CAZYDR010000068.1:0-18863 GCA_964645285.1 uncultured Alphaproteobacteria bacterium | reverse complement strand
CTGCTTAACGATACCATGGTCTACGGCGCGACCCTGTTCGCCCAGCCTTCTGGCCCCCCGGACCCGGCGCTTGTCGGTGACGGTTGGCGTGATGCTTGGCGTCAACGGCTTGAGGCCAGCCCGTTGCAGCTTGTGGACTGGATCACTCACCAGACCCGCGACGGCTACTGGAAACAGGGCTCGGTATGCGAAAACTATGGTGACATCGAATGCGCCGTGCTCGCGGTTAGCGGCTGGCCCGACGGTTACTGCAACGCGGTTTCCCGTCTGCTCGAGAACCTGCGCGGGCCGCGTCAGGGCTTGATCGGGCCCTGGGGCCATAACTACCCCAATGTGGGAAAGCCCGGCCCGGCCATCGGCTTTCTCCAGGAATGCCTGGGTTGGTGGGACCACTGGCTCAAGGACGTGGACAACGGCGTCATGGACCAACCCATGTTGCGCGCCTGGATGCAGGCCAGCGAGCCGCCCAGGGCATCCTATGAGGACCGCCAGGGCCGCTGGGTTGCCGAGGATGTCTGGCCCAGTCCGAACATCGAACCCCGGGTCTATTGCCTCAATGATGGCGGATTGGGCGACGCACCAGGGCCTTCGACAACGCTCACCCTGAGTTCGCCCCTGACCCTGGGCATAGCATCGGGGGAGTGGGATCCCTACGGCGCCGGCGCGGATATGCCGGTGGATCAGCGCGGCGACGATGGCGGTTCCCTGGTGTTCGATACGGCACCCCTGGAAGACAGCGTGGAAATACTCGGGCGACCCTGGGTCACTCTCGAGGTCGCCGTGGACCAGCCCAGCGCCATGGTTGCCGTGCGCCTGTGCGACGTTTTTCCGGACGGCACCTCGTCGCGGGTCACCTACGGCCTGCTCAACCTGACCCACCGTAACGGCCACGACCAGGCCGAACCCCTGGAGCCGGGCCGGCGCTACACCGTGCAAGTCAAGCTGGACGACGTGGGTTACGCGTTCCCGCCGGGGCACCGCATCCGGGTGGCCGTATCCACCAGCTTGTGGCCCATCGCCTGGCCATCGCCCGAGATCGTCACTCTGAGCCTTGAGGCCGGTGCCGGGCGTTTTGAGCTGCCGGTGCGGCCACCCCACGCCGATGATGCCACGCCGCCACGGTTCGAGGCGGCTGAAAGCTCTACCGCTGATGGCGTCGATGTGCTGCGGCAGCCGTCTCGCGGCCGCACCGGATACTGGACCGACCCGGCCACCGGGCGCACGGAAATCACCGTGCTGCGTGATGGCGGCGCGTTCGCGTTTCCCGCTATCGGGCGGCGCTATGGGGTGCGCGGTGAGGATGTCATGAGCATCACCCCGGACGACCCGTTGTCGGCCTGGACCGAGGCGTGGCGCGACGTCGAACTGGGCGGCGAAGACTGGTCGGTGACTATCAAGGCGCGGACCAGACTCTCCGCATCACGGGTCGCATTTCGGCTGACCGGCCACCTGGAGGCTTACGATGGCGACGTCATGGTATTCGAGCGGGACTGGCATGAGACTATTCCGCGAAACGGCGTCTAACGCGACGGCGGGAGGCGTTAGTTGAACTCGACCTCGGTAACAGATTTTTCACCGGGCAGGGTATCGAGATCGCCCGTAAGGTCGCCGTCGTTTTCGTATTCACTGTCGTCCTTATCCTCGACATCCGCCACCTTACCCGGTGCGGTGTCGCGGACCAGTTCGTCGAATGATCGCGAGGGCACGCCCGAAACCGCTTGCGGCTCGGACAACAACGCCAGCAGCGTCGCCTGGGTTTCGCTCGAGATCGGGCTTTTGTTGATCAGTTGTGACGACAGGCTGTCCTCGATGCTTTCTTCTTCGGCGATCTCAGCGGACTGCATATGCATATAGCCGGAATTCTGCTTGTCCGGATTAGGGTCGGCACCGACCGCACCGGAAGGCCCGTGGCCTACTAGATCCGACTTCTGCCTCTGGGTGGGCGATACTGTGGGCGGCAGGATTTGCATGCCATGGCTCCGGTTGAAAACATCAACAGTATCAACGCAAGTTCTGCGCCATCGTACCATTTTGCCTGCCATATTGTTTTTATGGGAATTGTTTACCGGGCCCTGGGTAGAATATGCCGCCCACCCGGCAATTATTACCGTCTACCCAGCAGGAATTGCCGAGGCCATGGCAATCGCCCGGTCTTGGCACTAGATTTGAATAGTCACACGAGTAGGAGGCCCATCATGGGTTTGACGGCAAAAACCTGCGTGCCCTGTCGGGGTGGTACTCCTGCGCTTAACCCCGATCAGGCCAAGGCGTACCTCCCCGAGGCCGCCGGTTGGGCCCTAAGCGATTCCGCTGATCGAATTACGCGGCGCTTCAGCTTCGGCGACTTCGCCCAAAGCCTGACGTTCGTCAATCAAGTTGGCGCGTTGGCCGAGACCGAAGGTCATCACCCGGATATTTCTTTCGGTTGGGGTTACTGCGACATCGTTCTCTACACCCATAAGATCAAGGGTCTCCACGAGAATGATTTCATTCTGGCGGCCAAGATCAACCAGTTGGGCTGATTTTTCTCGTCACGTTGTTGGCCGGGCGATAAAGTCCGGGCCGTCATGATAGCATTCAAAACCATATTCGATCGCGCGGCCAAGCGGGTTGGCGGAGCCAAGGCCCTGGAGGCCGAGCTGATCACGCCTCATAGCGCCGACGAACTGCGCGCGCTTGCCGACGACCGCTATCTCTCACTCATGAGCCTGCGGATCTTTCGCGCCGGGCTCAAGCATTCCATGGTCGATGCCCACTGGCCGGCGTTCGAGGAGGTATTCCATGGCTTCGCGCCGCGCCGGGTGTGGTCCATGAACGACGAAGAGCTTGAGGGGCTGATGGGCGAGAAGCGCATCATTCGTCACTGGGGCAAGATCAAAGCGGTGCGTGAAAACGCCGCCGCCATGGTTCCGGTGATCGATGAGGCCGGCTCGTTCGGCGCCTATATCGCTTCCTGGCCGGGCGACGGCATCATGGGTTTGTGGAACGATCTGGCGAAGCGCTTCAGCCAGATGGGCGGCAACTCGGGCCCCTATTTCCTACGCATGGCCGGTAAAGACACGTTCATGCTGACCGGCGATGTGGTCAGCGCTCTGGTCAAGGCCAAGATCGTCAAGAAGAAGCCCACCACCAAGGACGCCCGCGCAGCAACCCAGGCGGCGTTCAATGAATGGGCTACCGAGACCGGCCGGCCCCTGTGTCAGCTCAGCCGCATACTCGCCCTATCGGTGGGTTAGGACGCCGCAATCGCCTTAACAAGATCACCGGTGTCGAGCCATGTCTCCGACAAATTACTGTTCCATCCGAGGAGGAAACAATGCTGGATCAGACCGTCGACTTCGTAACCATGGCGGACGGCACTCGCGAAGAATATGCCATGCTACGCGAAATCTCCCTGGCCAACCCAATTCCGGTAGCGAAGAACATGATCGGGCTGCTCAAAGGCCTGATCGGCAACGGCGACGGTTACGGAATCGACCGCTATCAGCATTCACTGCAGTCCGCCACTCGGGCCCACAATGAAGGCGCCGACGAGGAAATGGTGGTGGTCGCGCTGATGCATGACCTCGGCGACATGCATGCCCCCTCGAATCACTCGGCTTTCGCCGCCTCGGTATTGCGCCCATATATTTAGGAAGAGAATCACTGGATCGTCCAGCACCACGGCGTGTTCCAGGGCTACTACTACTTCCACCACTACGATTTGGATAGCGACGCCCGCGAGCAGTTCCGGGCCACCCCCAGTTCCAGGCCTGCGCCGACTTCTGCGAGAAGTGGGACCAGACGTCATTCGATCCCAACTATGAGACCATGCCGCTTGAGGCCTTTGTGCCCATGGTTCACCGTCTCGTGGAAAATCGTAAAGAGAGTTGGGTCTAAAGCTCAAGCGCCGCGCTCTCAACCCGAATACGGTGGCTGAGCAACGCGGCGTTGAGGCCTGAGAAAATCAGAGCAAGTTCCCAGGCGCCGAAGACCAGGGGCGCCACGGCAATCTCGACGATGACCACCAGATAGTTGGGGTGTCGGACCCAACGGTACGGGCCGCGGCGCACCAGAGACTCGCCGGGCAGCGCGATGATGCGCGTGGTCCAGCGCTCGCCCAGACTGGCGATGACCCACAGGCGGACAAGCTGCAGCAGCCCAAACAGGCCCAACAGCCAGGGGTTCGCGGGCGTCGCCGGGTTGACCAGCAACAGCATAGCGAGCATCCAGCCGCCGTGGAGCGCCACGAACAGCGGATAATGGCGGGCGCCGGCCTCGACCGCGTCGCGCGCCTTGAGCCGTCGGGTGTTGCGCGCCGACCAGGTAAGCTCGCCAAGGCGCAGGACGGCAATCAGTCCGACCAGGGCGTAGAGCGTGCTCACGTCTCTTCCAGGGTGAGGAAGCCGGCGGTGAAGCCGGGCCCGAGGGACGACATCAGATGGCGACGGCCGCCGCCGCCGCTGGCCAGAGTGCGCTCAAGCACGAACAGCACCGTTGCCGCCGACATATTGCCGTAGTCGCGCAACACCTCCCGGGTGTGGGCGAGGCTGCCCTGGGGTGTCCCATAGGCGTCCTCCAGAGCATCGATCACCTTAGCTCCGCCGGGGTGGCAGATGAAGCTGTCGAAGTGTTCGAGAGTTAGGTTCCGGGGCGCCAGATAGGTTTTCGCCGCCTGCCGCATTTCGCGCCTCACCAGAGCCGGGATATCGCGCGAAAACACCACACCAAGGCCGTCGTCGGCCACGTCCCACCCCATGATGCCCAGTGAGTCGGGCCAGGTGTGCTCGCCCCAGGCGGTTATTGCCGGGCCGGTTGCCGCATGGTCACTGCTCAACACGGCCGCCGCCGCGCCGTCGCCGAACAGGGCGGTAGCGATGATATTGCTCGCCGAGCGGTCGCCGCGGCGAAAGGTCAAAGCGCACAGTTCGACCACTAGGAACAGCACCCGGCTTCCCGGCGTGGCCCGGGCAAGGGCGGCGGCCCGGCCCAGACCGAGCACGCCGCCGGCGCAGCCCAGTCCGAATATCGGCAGGCGCTGGGTGTCACGGCGAAATGGCAAGCGCTCCATCAACAGGGCGTCGAGGCTTGGTGTGGCGATGCCCGTGGTCGAAACGGTAACCAGGGTGTCGATGTCGGCCGGCGCGAGACCGGCTTTGTCCAGGCAGTCGGTGGCGGCGCGTTCCAGCAGGTCCGTGGCGTGTTCCAGATACAGGCTGTTGCGCTCGGCGAAGCCGTGGTTCGCCATGTACCAATCCAGCGGCACGCAGGAATAGCGCGTCTCGATGGCGGCGTTGGCGTAGACTGGCATCAGCCGCTCGAGGTTGTTGAAGCTGCCGTCGAACAGACCGGCGGCGCGGCGCGCCACGTCTTCCTGGCTGAAACGATAGGGCGGCACCGCCGCGGCGACCGCGTGAATGCGGGGATTTGGTGGGGGCATGCTAGAGCGGCTTCAAACAATACGGCGCCATTTGACCACGTCCTCTTAATCCGTGGTTAGGCGCATACCGCATGGCGATGTGGCGCATCGGCAAAGGTGCTGAACGCGGCCACGGTTTAAGGGCGCGCGGCCCGCGAGTGGGGCATCGATGCGTTTTGGCGGACGTCGCGGCGCTTGCCCAATGTACCACATCGGATTGCGCGCTGCTCCTACCCAAAACACTCATATGACCCATCAAATGGCTCCATATTGTTTGAAGCCGCTCTACGGCGGCGTTGTTGCGGGACGGTCGGCTTGCTACTGTCGGTGGGAACTATATCCAAATTGAGCCGTGGCGTGGTCTAGTCAATGACAATCAATCGCGAGACTCTCCGCATCCCGACGGATGGCGCCGAAATAAATCTGACCAAATGCGGTGACGGGCCGCCATTGCTGCTGCTCCACGGTTATCCCCAGACCCACATGTTGTGGCACAAGTTGGTGCCTTGTCTGGCCGAACATTTTACTGTGGTGGCCAGCGACCTGCGCGGCTACGGCGATAGCGCCAAGCCGCCCGGTGGTGGCGACCACGCCGCTTATTCCAAACGTGCTATGGCACTCGATCAGGTCCAGGTTATGACCCATCTCGGGTTCGATAATTTCATGGTGGCGGGCCATGACCGCGGCGGCCGGGTCGCCCATCGCATGGCGCTTGATCATGCCGACAAGGTGACGCGCCTCGCGGTGCTCGATATCGTGCCCACGCACAAACTGTTCGCGACCACCGACAAAGCATTTGCCACCGCCTATTACCACTGGTTCTTTCTGATCCAGCCCTATGACTACCCGGAACGGCTGATTGGCGCCGACCCGGAATTCTATCTGTCCCGCCAGTTCAGGCGCTGGGGCAAAACCGATAGCGTTTTCACGGCCGAGGCTGTCGCCGAGTACCTGCGCTGTTTCAGCGACCCGGCGGCGATCCACGCCAGTTGCGAGGATTACCGGGCGGCGGCGACCATTGATCTTGAGCACGACGAGGCCGACATGGCGCGCAAGGTTGCATGCCCGTTGCTTGTGTTGTGGGGCGAGAAAGCCCCCATGCATGGTCTTTACGATGTGCTGGAGACCTGGCGCGAGCGGGCATCCGATGTGCGCGGCCGCCCGCTCCCCTGCGGCCATTATCTGCCTGAAGAGGCCCCCGACGAAACTGCCGACGAACTCCTGCAGTTCTTCTCCAACTGAGCGATAGCGTCGCCGTGGCGCGGCTCCCACCCAAATTGATCTCTATCAATGACGTCATCGTCGAATGCGGCAATGTCGTTAGACCATGGTCTTGAAAGGCGCACAGTCGATTCAGGAATCGCATTCGTGCGGGAAACTTGATGAGGAGGGTGCGGATTATGACAAGAGTAGGATGATTTTCGCTCGCGATGTTTATTGGGCTGGCGTGGATGGTGGCTGCCCCCTTGGTCGCCGGCGCTGACGAGTTGAAGGATCTCAAGGCCCAGGTTCAGGCTCTGATGCAACGGATCGAAGCGCTTGAGACCCAGGTGCAGGAACAAGCCAGCGTCGAGGCAAGCGCCCCGGCGAAGATGGTGAGTTCGGGCAACGACGACGTCAATCTCGCGGTCTCGGGTCAGGTCAACCGTGCCCTGTTGTTGGCCGACGATGGTGATCGCTCGCGCATCTTCCACGTGGACAACGATAACTCGTCGACCCGTGTGCGCTGGGTCGGCACCGGCCAGCTTGACGACGATTTCACCGCCGGCGCCATAGTCGAGGTCGAGTTCGAATTCGAATCAAACACCTCGAGTGCTATCGACATCGACCAGGACGGCGAGGTCGGCGCCAACAACTTCAGCCAACGGCACATGACGGTCTACCTGGACAGCAAGAGCCTGGGCCGTTTGTGGCTCGGCCAGGGCGATACGGCGTCGAACGGCATCTCCGAAGTCGATTTGTCGGGGACATCAGTGATCAACTACGCCGGTATCGAGGACCTCGCCGGGGGACTCAGTTTCAAGAACGCCGCGACCGCCGCCAAACTGGTCACCATTGGCGGTGTCTACAGCCAGATGGACGGCTTCAGCCGGCGCGACAGAATTCGTTACGACACGCCCAAGTTCTATGGCTTCCAGGCCTCGACCAGTCTTATCCAGGGTGATGCCTGGGATTTGGCATTGCGCTACTCGGCCGAGTACGAAGCCATCGACACCAAAGTCGCGGCGGCCATCGCCTATGGCGTCGGCGCCCAGCGCTTCGATCTCGACCAGTTCAATGGTTCGATTTCGCCACTGCATGGGTCGGGGCTCAATCTGACCTTCGCGGCCGGCGAGCAGGATCTTACGGAAGGCACCGCCTTCACCCGTGATCCAAGCTTCTACTATGGCAAACTCGGCTACCAGTTCGACCCGTTCGCAATTGGCACGACGGCACTGGCGGTCGATTATGGCGTTGCCGACGATCTCGCCGCCACTGGCGACGAGTTCACCTCCTGGGGGCTGTTCGCGGTGCAGGGCATCGACAAGATCGCCACCGATCTCTACTTCGGTTTCCGCAATCATGATCTCGAACGCACCGGTGTAGTGGTCGACGACATCAACGTCGCGGTCATGGGCGCCCGGGTCAAATTCTGATGACCGGGCACGGCCCATGAAGGCGGGTTTGCTCGTGACGGTGGTTGCCCTGACACTTAGCGCCTGCGGCGCCGTCAAATCGTTCGACTACCAACCCACGGCGGATGAAATGAAGCCGGGATCCGGGCTGTTCAGCGGCGACGACGGCACCTTCGAGATTTACGACGACTAGGAGAGCCCGCCGAATTCTCTGTTCATCGGCGCTGTGACGCGGTATCTCCGCCGTTATGAACGATGAACCGAACGTCACGGATCACGACAAAGGCGAGCCCGAGGAACTCCACGGCCCGCCCCAGCGGCCCCACCGCGGTATAGTTGCGCGCCTCAGAAACTATTTGCTGGCGGGCGTTATCGTGACCGCGCCGGTTAGCATCACGTTCTACGTGTCGTGGCTTTTCATCGATTTCGTGGACCGCCAGGTCACGCCGTTGATCCCCGCCAAATGGAACCCTGAAACCTATCTCCCGTTTGGTCTTCCGGGTCTTGGCCTGGTGATCATGGTGTTTGTGCTGATTATGATCGGCGCCCTGACCGCGGGATTCATCGGTCGCTTCTTCGTGCGCACCGGCGAGCAACTGCTGGCACAGATGCCGGTGGTGCGAACCATCTATTCCGCCCTCAAGCAGGTCTTCGAGACGGTCTTCGCCGAAAAGTCCACGGCGTTCCGCGAGGTTGTTCTCATCGAGTATCCCCGCCGGGGCATTTGGGCCATCGGCTTCGCCACCGGTTCGACCAAGGGCGAAGTGCAGCATCTGGTCGAGGACGAAGTGGTCAATGTCTTCCTGCCGACCACGCCGAACCCGACCTCTGGTTTTCTGCTGTTCCTGCCGCGCCAGGATGTGGTGTTCCTCAACATGACTGTTGAGGAAGGCGTCAAGATGGTGATTTCAGCGGGCGTCGTCACGCCGCCCGATACCCGTCCCATGGCCGAGCAGTTGAAGCCCCGTTACGCCCTCAAGAAAGAAAAGCCGGAAGGACCCAGCAAGGTTGATTAGCCGGAGCGCAAGAACTTCACGGCGGCGTCGCGCTCGAACAGGTAGAGCAGGGTTCGGAGCGCCTGGCCGCGCGGCGTCTCCAGCCGGTCGTCGCGGCCAAGGATAAGGCGGGCGTCGTCCCGCGCCGCCGCAAGTAATTCCCCATGAATGGCGAGATCGGCCATGCGAAGCTCGGGCAGGCCGCTCTGACGGGTGCCGAGCACTTCGCCGGCGCCGCGCAGGCGCAGGTCTTCCTCGGCGATACGGAAGCCGTCATCGGTCTCGCGCAGGATTTTGAGCCGTGCCCGCGCTGTGTCGCCTAAAGGTGGAGCGTAAAGTAACAGGCAGGTCGAGGCCGCCGCGCTCCGGCCGATGCGGCCGCGAAGCTGGTGAAGCTGGGCCAGGCCGAAGCGTTCTGCATGCTCGATGACCATGACCGTGGCTTCCGGCACGTCGACGCCGACTTCGATGACCGTGGTGGCGACCAGGATATCGATGTCGCCGGCGGCGAAATCGGTCATGGCGGAATCCCTGTCAGGGCCTTTCATCTGACCGTGAATTAACCGCACCCGGTCGCCGAAGCGCGACGACAAGGTCATGTGGCGCTCGGTGGCGGCGGCCAGATCGACCACTTCGGATTCATCCACCAGAGGGCATACCCAGTAGACCCGGGCGCCGTGGGCAATGGCCCGGGCGACACCGTCCACCACCTCGTCGAGACGGCCGAGGGGCAGGGTGCGGGTGTCGATGGGCTGACGCCCGGCCGGCTTCTCGGTCAGGCGCGAGGCGTCCATGTCGCCATAGGCGGTGAGCATCAGGGTGCGTGGGATCGGCGTCGCCGTCATCACCAGCATGTGGGCGGCGTCACTCTTGGCCCCCAGGGTGAGGCGTTGATGGACCCCAAAGCGGTGCTGTTCGTCAATTACCGCCAGGCCCAGATCCTTGAACTCAACCCCCTTCTGGAACAGGGCGTGAGTGCCGATGGCGATATGGATTTCACCGCTGGCCAGGCCTTCGAGCACCGCCTCACGGGCCTTGCCCTTGTCGCGCCCGGTCAGCAGGCCGACCCGCAAGCCCGCCGCCTCGGCCAGGGGTGTCAGGACCTCCAGGTGCTGGCGCGCCAGCAGTTCCGTGGGCGCCATGAGTGCCGCCTGGGTGCCGGCCTCGATGGCGACGAGCATGGCGAACAGAGCGACCACGGTCTTGCCGCTGCCGACATCGCCCTGGAGCAGGCGCATCATGCGCAAGTCGCCGACCATGTCGTCGGCAATCTCTTCGATGGCTTGATCTTGCGAGGCGGTGAACGCAAAGGGCAGGGCCTCAGCGACCAGAGCACGTAGTTTGCCGTCGCCATGCAGCGCTCGGCCGGCGGCGCGCTTCTGATGGGCCCGCACCAGGGCGATGGCGAGCTGATTGGCGAGCAACTCATCGAAGGCCAGACGCTGACGGTCCGGGTTGGCCGGGTCGAGCGCTGCCTCGCTGTCAGGAGCGTGGACGGCGCCCAGGGCCTCGCGCCAGCCGCGCCACTTCTGTTGCGCCAGATAGCCCTTGTCGATCCATTCGTCGAGTTCGGTCGCCCGTTCCATGCTGGCGTTGATGGCGCGGCCCAGGGGCTTGGGCGTCAGGCCCTCGGTCAGGGGGTAGACAGGCTCCAGGGTCTGCAAGGAGGCGAGTTCCGAGACGGGCGCTATGTGGTCCGGATGGACCATCTGGATATCGCCGCTGAAATGCTCGACCCGGCCACTGACCACACGCTGCTGGCCGACGGGCAGGGTCTTGGTCAAGTAGTCCCCGCGGCCATGGAAGAACACCAGCACCATGGCGCCGGTGTCGTCGCTACAGCGCACCTTGTAGGGTCGGCGTTTGACCGGTGGCGGTTCGTGGGCATCGATGGTGACGGTGATGGTGGCGATGCGGCCATCGGGCGCTTCAGCGATCTTGGGTGCAAAACGGCGGTCGATCAGGCCGCTGGGCACGTGCCACAGCAAATCGACTACCCGGGGCCCGGCCAGCTTGGCGATGAGTTTGCCGATGCGCGGCCCGACGCCGGCCAGGGCCGTGACGTCGGCGAACAGGGGAAATAGAATTTTTGGCCGTGCACTCATTGATCCTTGGTATAAACCACACGCGAAGGGCAGTCATGCCCTGGAGGGTTAAACATGCCCCGGAGGGTCAAGATGAGCGAGACGGTGGAGACGCGGCGAAAACGGCTTCGATTTCGAAGCTGGCATCGCGGCACCCGCGAGCTTGACCTGCTGCTCGGCCGTTTTGCCGATCAGCACCTGGGTGACTTGACGACGGAACAGCTTGACCGCTTTGAGGCAATTATCGAGAGTCCCGACCCCGATATCTATGGTTGGGTGAGCGGCAGTGAAGCGCCGCCAACGGCCCACGATACGGATGTTTTGGATATAATCAAAAACACTAAGAAAAAAGTCTAATAAACTGAATTCATTTCAAAAACACATGGCGAAACCGGGGCGAATTCTGGTTTCCGGGGCGCCCGAGGGCCATGACGCGGCGATCCTCGGTGACATGGTCGCCGCGGCGCCGTCGCGTACTCTCATGCATGTGGCCCGTGACGATGCCCGCATGGCGCAACTGGCCGAGGCGGTGGCCTATTTCCATCCCCGTGTGGAGTGCCTGCGATTCTCCGCCTGGGACTGTTTGCCTTACGACCGGGTATCGCCCAACCCGCAAATCGTCAGTCAGCGCATGGAGACCCTCAACCGATTGGCGGCCCAGGGCAGTGCTGGTCCCGGCGGACGGCTGGTTCTAACGACGATTAACGCGGTGTTGCAGCGAGTCCCGGCCTGCCGGTCCATCGCCGATGTTCACCTTGAACTGACGCCCAAGGGTACCCTGGACCTCGATAGCTTCGTGCGCTTTCTCGACCGCAACGGCTACACCCGCAGCGGTACGGTCAGCGAGCCTGGCGATTACGCCCCCCGGGGCGGCATCATCGACATTTTTCCGCCGGGCACGGAGACGCCGTTTCGCATCGATATGTTCGGCGACGAGATCGACAATATCCGGGCGTTCGATCCCCTAAGCCAGCGCGGCGCCGAACGCGTCGAACGTCTGACCCTGACGCCGGTTACCGAGTACCAGTTGGACGAGAACACCATCAATCGGTTCCGCGAGGGCTACCGCGAGTTGTTCGGCGCCAATACCGGCGACGATCCTCTCTACGAGGCGGTTTGCGCCGGGCGCCGCCACATCGGAATGGAACACTGGATGCCGCTGTTCCACGACACCATGGAAACCCTGTTCGACTACTTGCCGAATACGCCGGTCAGCCTCGACCCGCTGCTCACCGAAGCCCGCGAGGCGCGATTCGCCGCCATTGCCAACTACCATGCTGCCCGGCGTACACCGCCGACCGCGGTGGCCGGGGAGGCGGTCTACCGACCGTTGCCGCCGGAGCGGCTCTATCTCGACGGGTCTGAATGGGAGCGCTGCCTGGGGCGCCTGGTAGTGGCCGAACTGACCCCCTTCAATGCCCCGGAAACTGAGGCGGAGCCGGTGATTGACGGTGGCGGCCGCCCGGCCCGCGACTTCACCGCAGAACGGGCCAATCCCGATACCAACCTGTTCGACGCCGTGCGCGACTACATGACCGCCGAAGGCGCCACGGGCCGGCGTATTCTGGTGGCCTGCTACACCGCCGGGTCGCGCGACCGCCTGGCCGGTGTGTTGGCCGACCATGGGGTCGATCGGGTCGCTCGCACCGAAACCTGGGCGGACGCTCGTGACCTTCCCAGGGGCTCGGTCGGCGTTCTAGTGCTTGGCCTGGAACACGGCTTCGAGACCGGCGACATGGTGGTGTTCAGCGAGCAGGACATCCTCGGCGACCGGCTCGCCCGCCCGGCCAAACGGGTGCGCCGGGGCGAGAATTTCATTGCCGAGGCGGCCCATCTCGAAGTTGGCGATATTGTCGTTCACGTGGATCACGGCATCGGCCGGTTCGACGGCCTTGAGACCCTGACCCTCAACGGCGCGCCCCACGATTGCGTGCGGCTGTTTTACGACGGCGATGACAAGCTCTACGTGCCGGTAGAAACCATCGAGGTGCTGTCGCGCTACGGCTCGGCCGAAGCGGTAGTCCAACTCGATAAGCTTGGCGGCGTCCAATGGCAGGCGCGCAGGGCGCGGCTCAAGCAGCGCATCAAGATGATGGCAGGCGAGCTGCTCAGCGTCGCCGCCGCCCGCCGCCTGCGTCCAGGGGACAAGTTGCTGCCGCCCGAAGGCCTGTACGAGGAATTCTGCGCCCGCTTTCCCTTCACCGAGACCGAGGATCAGCACCGCGCCATCGACGAAGTGATCGACGATCTCGGCTCGGGCCGGCCCATGGATCGGCTGGTTTGCGGCGATGTCGGATTCGGCAAGACCGAAGTCGCTATGCGCGCCGCCTTTGTCGCCGTCATGGAAGGCAAGCAGGTGGCCGTTGTGGTGCCGACTACGTTACTCTGCCGCCAGCATTACGCCACCTTCGCCGAGCGCTTCGCCGGCCTGCCGGTACGTATCGGCAATCTGTCTCGCCTGGTGACCGGCAAACGCGCTACCGAGGTCAAGGACGGCCTCAAGAGTGGCGACGTGGATATCGTCATCGGCACCCATGCCTTGCTTGGAAAGGCCATCGGCTTCAAGCGTCTTGGTTTGCTGGTTATCGATGAGGAGCAACACTTTGGCGTGGCCCACAAGGAGAAGCTCAAGCAACTGCGCGCCGACGTCCATGTGCTGACCCTGACCGCGACGCCGATCCCGCGCACCCTGCAGATGGCGCTCAGCGGCGTACGCGAGCTGAGCCTTATTGCCACGCCGCCGGTCGATCGCCTGGCGGTGCGCACTTTCATCATGCCCTACGACCCAGTGGTGGTACGCGAGGCCTTGTTGCGGGAGCATTTCCGGGGCGGCCAGAGCTTTTTCGTGTGCCCGAGGGTCGAGGATATCGAGCCCGCCGCACGACGCCTGCGCGAGCTGGTGCCCGAGGTCCGTATTGCCGTGGCCCACGGCCAACTCCCGGCCAAGGCTCTGGAAACCGTCATGAACGCGTTCTATGACCGCACCTACGATGTGCTGATTTCCACGGCCATCGTCGAATCGGGCCTCGATATTCCCACGGCCAACACCATGATCGTTCATCGCTCCCATATGTTTAGTCTGGCCCAGCTTTATCAGCTGCGTGGCCGCATCGGCCGATCAAAGCTGCGCGCCTACGCCTATTTCACCCTGCCGCCCCATGGCGGCCTCAGCGGCCCGGCAACCAAACGCCTGGAAGTTCTGCACAAGCTCGACACCCTGGGCGCCGGGTTCAGCCTGGCGAGCTACGATCTCGACATTCGCGGCGCCGGCAATCTGCTGGGGGCCGAGCAATCGGGCCATATCCGCGAGGTCGGGCTTGAGCTTTTCCAGCACATGCTGGAAGAGGCGGTAAATCAGGCCCGGGCCGAGCAAGGTGGCGCCGCCGCTATGGCCGTTGCCGCCAACCAAAGCTGGACGCCGCAAATCAACGTCGGTGCCGCGGTGCTTATCCCCGAAGGCTACGTCGGCGACCTGGGTGTGCGCCTGGCGCTTTATCGCCGCCTCAGCGGCCTCGAATCCCAGGCCGACATCGATGCCTTCGCCGCCGAAATGATCGACCGTTTCGGGCCGCTGCCGGACTCCGTGGAGCATCTGCTCGGGGTTATGACCATCAAGCAACTGTGCCGTCAGGCCGGTGTCGCCAAGGTCGATGCCGGTGACGAAGGTGCCGTGTTGTCGTTCCACAAGGAGTCCGCCGACCCGCAGGCCCTGGTCGCCTTCATCGCCAAGCAGGCCGGCAACGTAAAGCTCCGCCCCGACCACAGTCTGGTCATTCCGGGGTATTGGAGCGAAGTGGACGAACGCCTCAAGGGTGTGCGTGGTGCCCTGAGCGATCTGGCGGAAATTGTCGCGGCGGGCGCCTAGTTATTCGGCGGCACTGGCCTGCTGGACCGTATCGAAGATGCGCTCGAAGACTTCCGGAGCCTGGGCGCCGGAGATGGCGTAGCGATTGTCGATGATAAAGCAGGGCACGCCATTGATACCCAGTTGGCGGGCCTGAAGGTCCTCGCCGCGGACCTCCTCAATCGCATCGTCGGAAGCGAGGTGTGTCCGGGTCACGGCGGCGTCGAGACCGCCCAAAGCGGCCAGCGTGACAAGTTGTTCGTTGTCGCCAATATTGACGCCGCCCTCGAAATAGCCGTGGAAGATGGCCTCAACCACCCCATCCTGAACCCCGTGTATGCCGCCCAGGCGGATGACCCGGTGGGCGTCGATGGTGTCAGGGGTGCGGGGGATGCGGTCGAAGGCGAAAGCAATGTCTTCGCCTTTGCCGGCCTCGGCGATGTCCGCGTAGATCGCTTCGGCGCGCTCGTCGGAACCGAACTTGGTCGCCAGATAGGTCGCCCGGTCCATACCTTCGGCCGGCATATCCGGGTTGAGCTGGAAGGCGTGCCACGTGACGGTCACGTCCAAATCGGGCCGCGCCGCCAGGGCGCGCTCAAAGCGCCGCTTGCCCACGAAACACCACGGGCAAACCACGTCAGATATGATGTCCACATTCATGACATCGATTTATACCCTATGGTTGCGACGAATTGAACCTTGCTGGCATCCGGGCGCGGCGTTTAGACTTAATCCGGGAGCGGCGTTTAGACTTAATCCGGGAGCGGCGTTTAGACTTAATCCGGGAGCGCCACATAAATCGAAAATGAGTGTGGGAGACGGTGAGTTATGGAAGCAGAGGCAGTCAACTGGTGGTCGATCATCGTCAACATGGCGGTCGCGATTTGGGCGATTCTGATGTTGGGTATCGGCTTTGTCCTCACCCAGTATATTCCCGAACACACCCAGCAGCTCACCCGGATCAGGGCGACGCTCGACGCCATCAACGAAAAAATGGATCGCGGTTAAAACGCCGGGCCGGCTCTGGGGTTAACCCAAGGCGGCGTGGGCGCGGGCGAGCAGGGATTCCGACGTATCACCAGTTTCAAGGCCGGTACACCCGAGCTTGAAGCCGATGGTGATGGGCGCCTCGTCCATGACAATTCCGAACTCGGTCATCATCACCACGTCGACGATGCGGCGCAGAACCTGGGCGCCGATATCGCTGGAGGTCTCGGGCATGACCACGCAGATTTCTTCACCGCTGAAACGCGCGGTCAAATCTTCGCCGCGTACCAACCGGCCAACTAGTCCCCCGACCTGACGCAGCAAGCGGTCGTCGGCGGCATAGCCGTGTCGTTGGTTGATAGCGTCCATGCCGGTGACATCGAACATGCCGATGGATACCGGACGCTGCCAGCGATGGGCAATGGTAATGAGTTCGGCCAGGTAGTCGTGCAGGAAACCGAAATTGTAGAGGCCCGTGAGGTTGTCGCTGGTTTCAATATGAAGCGAGCGGCGATAGGCCTCCTGCATGCGCCCGCGATAGCGCTGTTGCTTGATCAGCATATCCATATGGGCGCGCAGGTTGGTGGCATTGACCGGCCGTTGCAGCAGATCGGCGGCGCCATTGACGGCGATCACCGCGGCTTCGTACTCGCCACCACCCAGTTCATCGATGGCGAGATGGGGGTCTTCAACCATGGAGAGATGTGAGTCGTCGCCGACGATTTTGCTCAGGGCGTCGGTTTCGGCGCCGAAATCGCCGGCCGCGAGTATGCGCATGCCCTGAGTGCCGACAGGCTCTATAGGGGCGGGTGACAGGCCGTAACGGCGTTCGACGTTTTCCCGGCGCGCCAGTTCTGACTGCATGACATTGAGCCGTGTCAGCGAGCGGATGTGGGAGCTCAACTCCGACTTGAGAGACTCGCCGGGCATGCTGTCATCGATGACGCCGTCGATGAAGGCGGCATCGAGAGCACCGTCGGCGGCGTCACCAAGCAGGATGATGGGAACATTCTCGACCAGGGAATCGGCTTTCAACGCCCGAGCCGTACCAAGGGCGGCTTCCGGCGAATCGCCGGCCTTGATAATGACAATGTTGGCGCCATGCGCGTGGACTGCCTTGACGTTGTTGTCGCCTGGGTCCAGTGGCTCGATGGGGCATCCGCTGGCCTCAGGGTCTTCGAGCAGGGTAGGGCGGGGCGGATGATCGTGATCAATCAGGACGATGCGCGCACTACAGGTCATTCGCGGTCACTCACGGTCAAGGTGTCAGGGAGATGAAATTTAGCGTTCAATCGTTTAAGAAGTGGTTAACCATCGGCCGCTTCGGTAGCCCAACATACGACCGCAAACCGTGAGACTTGCGGCCACCGGATGGGCGGTTAAGCTGAGGCAAATTTTGGGAGAATTGCCATGACCATGTCTTTCAATCTCGCCGACAAAGTCGCGCTGGTAACCGGCGCGTCGAGCGGCCTTGGCCGTAATTTCGCGCTTACTCTGGCGCGGGCCGGCGCCAAAGTGGCGGTGGCGGCGCGCCGGGTGGACCGGCTCGATGATCTGGTGCGCAAGATTGAAGGTTTCGACGGACGCGCCGTGGCTTTCGCTCTCGATGTGGCCGACAGCGATAACGTGCGCCAGGTCGTGGCCGATACGGAAACCGAACTCGGCCCTATTACGGTGCTGCTCAACAACGCCGGCGTCATGGAACCTAAGGCTGGCCTCGACGTAACCGAGAGCGACTTCGACCGTGTCATCGAGATCAACCTCAAAGGCGCATGGCTGGTGGCACAGGAAACCGCCCGCCACATGATCCGCATGGGCCACGGCGGCTCGATCATCAATACCGCTTCTATTCGCTCGTTCCGCTCCAGCCCCTGGGCGCCGGTCTACTGCGCGTCAAAGGCGGGAGTCATGGCGCTGACCCAGTCACTGGCCCTGTCTCTGGCGCCGCACAACATCAGGGTCAACGCCATCGCGCCGGGCCTGTTTAACACTGAGATGACCGAGGGCCTGGCCGAGACCGACATGGGCCGCAATCTCATCGATCGCATTCCCCAGCGCCGCGCCGCCGAGCCGGCCGAGCTTGATGGTGTCCTGTTGCTTCTGGCGTCCGACGCCTCGTCCTACATGACCGGCGAAACCATCGTTGTCGATGGCGGCATGACGTTGATGTAGGCGTGAGAGGAGGATGGTCGCTGGCGCCGGATCAGCTCGAGCGGGCCATGGCCTTGATGGTTTCGAACAGCTGTTTGCGCACCCGCTTGTCACTTATGCGGTAATAGGCCTGGACCAGCTTGAGGGTCTCAAGCTTGAGCAGGGGATCGGGTTCGGCCGGTGTTTTGGCCGCGCCAACGCCATTTTCTTCATACGCCGGCATGTCATCGAAAAAGAATGACACGGGCACATCGAGAATGCGGCTGAGCTGATAGAGCCTGCTTGAGCCAATACGGTTGATGCCGTACTCGTTCTTCTGGATTTGCTGAAAGGTCAACCCGAGCGCCTGGCCTAGCAGCTCCTGGGTCATACCCAACATGGTGCGGCGCATGCGAACGCGCCCACCGACGTAAACGTCGATGGGGTGGGGGCCATACTTGGTTACGGTGCGACGGGGCATTACAAGAAGCACAGTACCCCATTGCGAAGGCCGTTTTTCGGAAATGTAACGATAATGTTAAAAGCCATGTCGGGAACGGCGCGAATCTGACGGTGGAGGCGCACGCTAATTGATAGCTGGTTGTGACGATTCGTCGCCCGTTATGAAATCATTACCATCGACAGTACTAGCCACATCGTCACCTGGAATATTCCCGCGGCGAAGATGTTCGGCTATCGGGTCGCGCGCTCGACAAACAGTTCCCGAATTCGGTCCAGGTGCAGAAATTGGCGGAGGGGTGTCCGCCTAACAATCAAATAAATCCCTGTTAATAAATAATAACTTTCTCT
>CAZYDR010000067.1:0-21040 GCA_964645285.1 uncultured Alphaproteobacteria bacterium | reverse complement strand
ACGGCGCGGCTCATGGGCAGGGTGACCAAGCCGATGTGGGCGCCCACATCGAGCACGCAGCGTTTGTCGCGGCTGGCTTCGACGCAATATTCGAAACCCCGGTTATGGGCGCCGCCCCAGTGCTCGAAATCGCTGAACGCGAATTGGCTTTGCAACAGGAACGGGCCGTATCCGCCAATACGATGCTCAGCCGGACGCCCTGTCCCGATGCTTCGATAGAGATCGCCCAGGGCCGTCCAGGCCGGTCCGAACCGTTTGAGCGGGCCATGGCGCAGCTGGCGAAGGGTGGAGACGACGGACATTGTTTGGCTGGTAATGAGCGGGCCTTACCATTGCTACCGCAGTCCGGGTGAAATTACCCGGACCGCAAAAGATTATTCGGCAACGCGCGCCGCCGCCCTGTCAGGCGGCGTCGACGGCGTTTATGGGTAGTTTGACCTGGACCGTGCGGCCCAGCAGGTTAAGCAGTAAAACCACGCGCTCATCGGCGGACATGCGTTCGAATACACCGACATATTCATCGAATGCGCCGCCGATGATGCGCAGACGCTTGCCGGGGACAAACACCTGGAGACTCGCCGGTGTGTGCAGGCCGCTGTCGTCTTCGTGTTCGCGCAGGGCTTCGACGATGCCGCCCGGCAACGGCGCCGGATGGTCACCGTGGCGGAC
Organism: uncultured Alphaproteobacteria bacterium; assembly: GCA_964645285.1. Classification (GTDB taxonomy): domain Bacteria; phylum Pseudomonadota; class Alphaproteobacteria; order JAAXGF01; family JAAXGF01; genus JAYZAP01. The sequence continues at coordinate 20,371 of CAZYDR010000067.1, read as the reverse complement.
AATGCGAATTACACCCCGGGTGCCGTCGATGGAGCGCCACGGCGCGCTGTCGAGATCGAGGCGGATAAACAGGTAGCCGGGAAACAGCGGCGCCGCGACCGTATCGACCCGGCGGGCATGGCGGCGCTTCTTGGCATAACGCGGCAGGTATACGTCGAAGCCCTGGCGCAGCAGATGGCCGACGGCGCGGTCCTCGCTTCGCGGTTGGGTCTGCACGGCATACCACTGGCTCATGAGGTGCTGTCCGCTTGGTCGTCGCGCGTCACATGGAGCAGGGGTGGGGTCAGCAGGCACGCCGATGAGCGCGTGCCCACCAAGCTGTCGAAAACGCCCTGAGGGTCATCAATATCGGCGATCAGAACCGCATCGACATCCGGTACCTTGGCGGCGTCGGTGACGACCGGCAGGCCGGCGAACTCGTCGGTGTTGCATCCCGGTGCGATCACCGCGACCAACTCGACCGAGGTCTCCTTGGCCGCCAGGGTGGCGATTTCCACCAGGTCGCCATGGCCGTAAAGGGCGACGCGGCGCCAGCCCCGGCGTTCGCATTGTTGCAGCGCTTCGAGGTACTGGGCGCGGGCGTTGCGGAAGAAATCCAGCGACGACGTCAGGTAATCGCTGACCAGTTGACTCTTCTCGGTAAATCCCTTGGGGGTGAGATAATAGGCGTAGCGGCGGGCCGGAATCCGGCGCATCTTGATCCAGCCCTTGGCGACACAGCGTTTGACGTAGGCGTTGGTCAGGCCCACGGCAATGCCGAGGCGTACCGAAAAGGTGCGCTGGGAATCAAACTGTTCACGCTCGACATCGCTCAGAAGCTGCAGGGTGGTATGCGACTCGAAGAGCTTGCCGGGATCGCTGAATTCTGGTTTTGCCATCAGGCCCCAATGCGTTCACGCCGTGAAACAATAAGCGTTCATGAAATGAATTTCAATTCATTTTTCCATGTTCAATCAACATTGTGAGCTAAGAATCTCCGGTTCGCGTTATCGTCTTTGATCGCTTGAATCTGGTGCGCTGACTCCCACCAAGGTAAACGGCTTGAGCGCGACTCCAAGCGGGGTTATCGTCCGGTGGCGCAATTTCAGTACCGGAACGATTGGACACGATGACTGTCGATCACCTGCCGCTGCGCTCCCCGGGGTCCGGGGAGGCGAATCGCGACGCGGGGTATCTCGCGTTTCAGGGCGTGCGCCGGGCCCATTGGGACGCGGTGGCCGAGGCCGGTTGGCACCGGCGCGGCTTGGGGGGGGCGTACCATGGCCGTCTTGCCGAGGTGTTCCGGCTCGTCATTCCCCCTGGCCTGCGGGTGCTTGATCTCGGTTGCGGTCAGGGCGACCTGCTGGCCGCGCTTGAGCCGGCTGTCGGTGTCGGTGTCGATTTTTCCGGCGCGACTCTGGACCGGGCGAGGGAGCGGCATCCGAATTTGCGCTTTGTCGAGGGCGACGCCCATGACGTTGATCTCGGTGAAACCTTCGATGTCATTCTGCTTTTCGACCTGATCAACGACGTCTGGGATGTCCAGGCGGTTCTCGAAGCCGTCGCCCGCCACGCCACGCCGCGGACTCGCGTGGTGATGAATTGCTTCAGCCTCATGTGGAAGGAGCCGTTGACAGCGGCCCGGCGCATGGGCTTGGCGACGCCGTTGCTGCCACAGAACTGGCTGACCCGGGAAGACGTCACCAACCTGCTGGGTCTGGTGGGGCTAGAGACGGTCCGCGATTGGGACGAGGTGCTGTTGCCGCTCAACATCCCGGTGTTGGGTGGTCTCGCCAACCGCTATCTGGTCAAGGTTCCGCCGTTCAGCTTCTTCGCCCTGAGCCATATTGTGGTGGCGCGCCCGGCGCCACAGCCGATTGCGCGGGATAATCCGCCGCGTGTGTCGGTGGTCGTCGCCGCCCGCAACGAGGCCGGCCATATCGAGGATATCGTCGCGCGAACCCCGGATATGGGGGCGGGAACCGAGTTAATTTTTGTCGAAGGCCATTCCAGCGACGATACCTACGGCGCCATCGAGCGGGTCATGGCCGACAATCCCGGCCGGGACGTCAAATTGTTTCGCCAGCCGGGTAAGGGTAAAGGCGACGCCGTGCGCAAGGGCTTTGCAGAGGCCAGCGGCGACGTGCTGATGATTCTCGATGCGGACATGACCGTGGCGCCCGAGGATCTGCCGAGGTTCTACAATGCGCTCGTCGGCGGCAAGGGTGAATTCATCAACGGCGTGCGGCTGGTCTACCCCATGGAGGCCAGGGCCATGCAGTTCCTCAACCTCGTGGCCAACAAGGTCTTCGGCCTGGCTTTCTCGTGGATCCTCGGCCAATCGATCAAGGATACTTTGTGCGGCACCAAGGTGCTGTGGCGTTGGGAGTACGAGCGCATCGCCGCCAACCGCCACTACTTCGGGGAGTTCGATCCGTTCGGTGATTTCGACCTGATCTTCGGCGCCGACAAGCTGAGCATGAAAATCGTCGATATGCCGATCCGCTATCGCGCCCGGGTCTACGGCGAAACCAACATCAGCCGCTGGAGCCATGGCTGGCTGCTGCTCAAGATGATGGTGTTCGCGGCCCTGCGGATCAAATTCGTCTGATGGAAGACGCGGCGTCTTGCTGAAAACACTGCTGACCCATCCGCTGGTACGGGGGTGCGACCTCGACGATCCGGCGACCACCGCCGCGAAACGGCGCCTGGTTCGGGACAAGGCGTTCTGCGGCGGATCTACGAGGAATGGTACGCCATGATCGCCGGCGCCCTGCCGCCCGGCGACAAGCCGGTCCTCGAACTCGGCTCGGGACCGGGGTTTTTCGCCGAAAACCGTGCTGGCGTCATCGCCTCGGAGGTTTTTCCCTGCCCGGGTGTCCAGGTGGTGCTCGACGGCGGTCGTTTGCCGTTCGCCGCCGACAGCCTGCGCGCCATCGTCATGACCGACGTTTTCCATCATTTACCGGACGTCGAAGCGTTCTTTCATGAAGCGGCAACCTGTGTCGCGCCTGGCGGGCGGATCGTCATGATCGAGCCTTGGACTACGGCCTGGTCGACGCTGATCTATAGCCGGCTTCATCACGAGCCGTTCGATCCCGGCGCGCGCGACTGGGCGCTTGCCGCCGGCGGACCGGTTAGCGGCGCCAACGGTGCGCTGCCGTGGATCGTCTTTGAGCGTGACCGCGCCGTTTTTGAACAGACTTTTTCGCAGTGGCGGGTTGGCTCAATTGAACCGTTTATGCCGTTTCGCTATTTGGTCTCGGGGGGTGTATCGATGCGCAGCCTGATGCCGGGCGCCGCGTTCGCCGCGTGGCGCGGGTTCGAAACGCTGCTTCGGCCGTGGATGGCGCCCCTGGCCATGTTCGCGCTGATCACGGTCGACCGTGTCCGATAGGCGCTTGATGACGCGCAACCGCTGGCTTGTTCTTGTCGGCTTGCTGGTTAGTGCCGCGCTCGCCTGGCTGGTCGTGACGCGGCTCGACTGGGCGCTGTTCTGGGCCGCGCTCGACCGGGTCAGGTATGTGCCGCTGGCGATGGCGGTCCCGGTGTTGATCGGCGGCGTTTTGTCGCGCGCCATTCGCTGGATGTTGATCGTTGTTGGCCGGCCCGACCACATGGCGGATTTCCTACGCGCGACTTGCATGGGTTATCTTGGCAACACGATCCTGCCGCTTCGCGCCGGCGAGGTCCTGCGAATTTTCGCGGTCAACCGCCTGACCGCCATTCCGCTGGCCAAGACCATGGCCGGCGCCGTCGCCGACCGGTTGCTTGACGCGATTATGCTGGCGGTAATGTTGGCCATCGTGGTGGCCGTTCATGGCGCGGCGATCGTCGATCTTGAGTTCAATGCCATAGCCGTAACGCTGATTGCGGCGGGCTTCGCGGTGATCGTCGTGGCGGTGGCATGGGGGCGTCGCTGGCGGCGCCCGATCGGCTGGCTGACAAGGCTATTTTCAAATCGAGTTAGGGAAAAAATATTTATATGGTACAATGAGATGGTGCCTGTTTTTATGATTTTACGTGAATCACGTGGATTGGCGGCTGCCGGGGCTTTGACGATCCTCGCGACAGCCACCGACCTGCTCGCCATGTGGCTTGTTATGACGGCCTTCGGTTGGTCCATGCCATTGATAGCCGTGGTCACGGTGGTGGTGTTCCTCAACGTCGGCGGGCTGGTTCCCGCGGCGCCGGGCTACATCGGGATTTTCCAAGTGGCCTGCATCTTCGCGCTGGGCCTTTTCGGTGTCGCGGTGTCCGAGGCTGTGGCGTTTTCCGTGGTCTTCCAGCTCCTCGTTGTCTCGCTGTTGATCGTGCTTGGCGCCATCGCCATGATTTCCTGCGGCGACCGGCTGGGGCCGTGGCGTAGGTCCGTTGCCGGTAAGTCGAAGAAGGCAGCGTGTTGAGGCGATCATGCCGCTGGGTTGGTGGTCATGACTGATCGCGCACCGGTTCGTATTCTCTCGACCGCGGCTGTGTTGTATCCACTTGTCGCGATCCTCGCGCCCAAGGCCATGGTCGTCCTGCTCGGCGCGGCGGCATTGCTCATGCTTGTGGCGCCGGCGAACCGTCGCCTGTCCGTCGCCGGCGTGCCGGGTTTCGTGGCAGCCATTCTTGGCGCACTCGCCGTTTGGGCTCTGGTGACGATGATCTGGGCGCCGATGCCGATGCGAAGCCTCGGCCTTTGGTCGCGCGTCCTTGCTCTGGCGGCGGCCGGCCTCTACCTGGCTGGTTGTGCCGTCCGGTTCGATGCTGGTAGTCGCGAAACATTCAGCACGACGATCGGATTGTCGGGAATCGGGTTTGTTGCAATTTTCTTGATTGAACTGGCGACGGGCGGTGTTCTAAGCGGCTTTGCCATTACCGCCTGGAACCAGGTGACGCCTTGGGAAAGTCCACAGCGTTATCACGGCGCCTTTCTGACGTCGGCGTCCGCGGCATTGACGGTCTTCGTCTGGCCCAGTGCCCTTGCCCTGGCGCGGCGAACATCGATGGGCTGGGCTGGAGTTCTCTTGTTTCTCGCCAGCCTTGCCATCATGGGCCAGAACATGGCGGGTGCGAAAATAGCCTTTGTCGCCGCCGGGATAGCCGGAGCCATGATGTGGCGTTGGCCGCGATTGACTGGCATCGCCATATTGGCTGGGCTCGTGGCTGCGAACTTCGCTTTGTTCTTGCTGGTCTATGTTATGGGCTCGCCGGGTCTGGTCGAATGGCTTGCCGAGGCGTTGGAGCTCGGCGCTCTGCCTTTGCCGTGGCAGGAGCGCATCTACATCATCGACTTCACCCTTGGCAAAGTCGCTGAACAGCCGTTGTTCGGCTGGGGATTTGATGCATCGCGGTCGATCAGCGCCGGGATAGTCGGGCCATTTCATGGCAATTCGGCGATCCCCCTGCACCCCCATAGTCTTTGGTTGCAGATTTGGCTCGAACTCGGTCTGGTCGGTGTCGTCCTGGTGCTCGCTTTGGTTGGCGTCCTGGTCAACAGGATTTCAATGTCCCGCGCCAGTCCCATGGTCGCCGCCACCGCCATCGCCACCGTTGTCGGTTATCTGGCGGTGGGGAACATAAGCTTTGGCGCCTGGCAGAATTGGTGGCTGGCCATCGCCTGGCTGGGATTTGGTTTTTTCTGCGCTCTTGGGCCAAGGAAACCGGCCTGAAATTTCCTTGCGGCCGGCGCTGAAACACGGCTGCCGGATGCCAGGATCAAGCAAGGTCTACTCTGGACCATCTTTCGATAAGGTCTTCGCGAGTAGTTCGTTGACGAATATAGCATCAACTTGCCGTAGCCGACCGTCAATGGTCGAATGGTTGTATAAATTGTATAGTTGGAAATTGTGATCGTCGTATATTTTTTGGCATCTCGTGGAACGATTTCTGTCCTACATAAGTCAGCATCGTAATGATCTCCGTGTATAGGACGCCCACTCTGTTTTCCCGCAATGATTCCATGGCGCCTTCGAGAACAAGATGCTCTGCCCCTTGAACATCAAGTTTCAATAAATCGATTCGATCGATTTTGTTTTCCGTTAAAAAATCATCCAACAGAATGACCTCGACTTGAACGGTATTCATGGTTTCCAGCAATCCTTGGCCCCATACGGCTGGTCCGCGCTGGTCGGTGGCGAGCAGGGAATTTGTTGGCGCTGACGGGTTGAGGTGGAGGTTCTGCTTGCCGCTGACGGAACTCAATCCCAGTTCAAATACCTGGGTATTTTCCTCCCCATCAAACTTCGACTCGAGGTAATCAAACGATTCTTTATGCGGTTCAAACGCAAATACCCTGGATGCGAGAAACATCTCCCGATAAATATCCGTGGTCTGGCCAATGTTCGCACCGACATCGAAAATAATTGGAGATTCAACGTTTGAAAGTAGATTCTTTTGTGTCTCGAATGCCGACTGAGAAGGGTCACGTCGAGAGACTTGACGGCGAAATTTTCTCAGGACGTCTCTAATTACATATTTCATCGCGTGCTACCTCGGAGAGGCCTGGACAACCTACGGCTCACCATGATTGAGATTATCTCCTTTCAGCATGGCCTGCCACCCGTCGCGGACGAAGAGCTATATGCCGGACGAGGACCGCGTCAACAGTCGGGCAGTTGATGGCGCCTCGATTCCGTACTACACATCGGCGGCACAACTAACACCGGACGCAGAACTTGACCGACTTGGCCAGGACAGCACGGGTTTCCATCGTCACCGTTGTTCTCAACGGTGCCGGCACCATCGAACGCTGTCTCGATTCCGTGTGGCGCCAGCGTGAGCATGTGTTCGAACATATCGTTGTGGATGGTGGTTCAAGCGACGGGACGGTTGAAATTCTGGAGCGTCGGGCTGCCGAGCGTTCGGATTTTCTGAGTTTCACCAGCGAGCCCGACCAGGGCATCGCCGACGGTTTCAATAAGGGCATTCGGCGGGTCCAGGGCGACTGGGTCGGACTTCTCAACGCCGACGACTGGTATGAGGATGGTGCTTTGGCCACGGTCGCTTCGTACATGGACCGCGAAGTTATTCTCCATGGCCGCATGCGTCTCCATGACCCGGAGACCGGGGCGTCCCGGGAATCCGGGCGTCTGGATTATGACCCGGCGCGGCATTTTCGGCCGCTGAAGACCATGCCGGCGCAGCATCCCACCTGCTTCGTGCCACGCCCGGTCTACCAGCGCGTCGGGCTGTTCAATACGGAATTCCGTCTCGCCATGGATTACGAATTCCTGCTCCGGACCCATCTCGCCGGTGTTGAATTCCACTATCTGCCCGAGGTTATCACCAATTTTGATGTCAGCGGCGTCAGCGCCCAGGGGGGGAATGCCGCTCGCCGCGAAATGATGGCGGCGCAAATTCTCCATCGCCGGGAGACCTGGGGGCCGCGATGGCTCTACGCCAAGGACGTCTTCAATTCATGGCTGCGACGGCTACGACGCAGATTGCTCCGCCGACCAATCCAATAGGCCTTCGCGTTGAAGAACGTCATTCCAGCGCTCTTTCGTGACGTACCAGTCGTCCCAGTCGGAGAATTCTTCGAAGACACGATGGTAGCCGTTGGCAAGCATCAACCGGTGGATGGCGTGGCGGGCATCGGTAAAGTTGTGCTCGACGGTCACGACGCCCGGCCGTACCTGGTCAAAATCGAAGCTCGCGAGGATCTCCAGTTCGGAACCTTCCGTATCAACCGAGAGGTAATTTAGGCTGGTCACGTCATGGGCCGCGAGGAGGTCGTTAAGAGAGATGGTTTCGACGTCGTAGGTCTGCCCATCTTGGCGCTTGGGGCCATGGGCATCGCCGCCGTCGTAGCCTCGGATGGTTGAATATTCGCCGCTTTTCGCCTCAAGAAACTCGATATGCTCGCCCGAACGCGAATAGACGCAACGGGTGTCGATTGTCGCGTTCAGCCGGTTCGCTTTCAGTGGCCCGTGCCATCGGCGGGCGGGCTCGGCCAGCAAGCCGGTCCAACTGAGACGGGATTCCAGATAACGAGTATTTGACAGACTAAGGCCATCCGTGGCGCCGAACTCACAGAAGGTCCCGCCGGTTTTCTGCCACACGAAATCGACGAAGATATCCTGGAATAGTTGGGCGTCACTGTCCGTGAAGCGGCGGTCGAGAAAGTTGAGAAATCGGTTCGCGACAGTGTCTGGCCGACTGGGGATATTGTCGCGGATACGCTTAAGTTGGGCGAAGTGAATGACCGACTGGGGCTTTTCCGGGCGGCCCTTGATCCCGATGCGCTTAAGCGATTGCCTTACAAGTTTTTTCACCCTATCCACCACACTAGGTCTTGGCGCGGTTCTCGAAGACGAATTCATTGCAGCCATGGCGGCTTCCACAGGTCTTCACGGACAACTGTCGAAAGCCGCACGATTCGGCGAACGCCTTGACTTCCTCCGGCGTCGCCACCTCGAACGGGTAGCCGCCAAGCCAGTCGATCATGTCGTGCCACAGGGACATGCCGCGCTCAAGCGCCAGTTGACCGCGAACCGCGCGGACCAAGGCTCGGGCGGCAAACAGATAGGGCAGGTGAAACGCCACCACCGCGGCCCGCGCCACGGGATTGCTGTTGTACAAGCGCTTCACGGCCAGCCAATAGCAGCTTATCCAGCCCTGGTCATTGTAGATCGCCATGACCAGGGTACCGCCATCGGCAACGGTCAGGGTGGCATTCTCCGTCGCCTGCCGCAACTCGCCCGTGTGATGCAGTACGCCCCAGGCGTAGACAACGTCGAAACGGCCGAGCGCGTTGAGATAGCCGCGGTCTAGGACCGAACCTTGCTCGATCCGCCAGCCATCGCCGTCGTCATCCTGGTCTCGCAGGGCGGCGGTGCAGGCGACCGAGTTGCCGTCGTAATCGAAGCTGTGGACCTCGGCGCCAAGACGTCGCGCCGCCTGGCTGAAGACACCGCTGCCGCAGCCAATATCAAGGAACCGCTTGCCATCAAGATTATCCACCCCCAGCAAATCCTTGAGGGACTGACCGGCCGCGGCAATCTGCGCGTCATCGACCGACGCCATATAGCGCTGCCAGTTTTGTCCGAAGGCGAAGCGATGATCGCTTTGGTCAGTCATTGTAGACCCCAGGTGAACGGCTAGAGGCGATTTAGGCGTTCCTTTTCCAGACAAGGCTCGACGATACCGCATAATTCCACACCGAGCCGACGATGGCGCCAAGCAGGCCGGCGGCCCACCAGGGTATGGCATGGTCGAACAGAGAATCCGCGACCAACACGTTGATCAGGGCGCCGATGGAACAGACCGCAAGAAAACTTGCCAGTCCCTTCATGTAAGTTAAGCTCTTGAGACGTCTGTCACGGTGGGTGAAGAGGTTGTTGAGGGTAAAATTGAACGCCATGGCGACATACGCGGCGACCGTCTGGCCGATATAGAACGCCACGCCGGCATAGTTCAGCAGAGTCCCCAGGATCGCCAGGTGAAGCAGGGCCCCGAAGGTCCCGACCGTGACGAACATCAGGAAGCGCGCCGGTATGAAGCGGCCGAAAAACTTGTCATAGAGCAGCAGGAGATATTCGCCGACGACCAGAATGTCCAACTTGGTCTCACCGAACTGACGATTGCGGAACACGTAGGGCACCTCCTCGAAACGGACAGCGCCGTCCACCGACGTAACCAGATCGAGCAGAATCTTGAACCCCTTGCCGGTCATGCGATGCGCCGCCCGATCAAGGAGCTCGCGGGTAATCATGAAGAAGCCGCTCATGGGGTCTCTGATCGGGGTTCGTAGAACAATCTGGCCGGCCCGCGTGGCGACGCGGCTGAGGAACAGGCGTTTGCTCGACCACGTGTCGGTGCCGCCGCCCTCGATGTAACGGCTGCCGACCACGAGATCGACGGACCCGGCTTTCAGAACTTCCAGCATGCGCGGCAGCACCGATTCATCATGCTGCATGTCGGCGTCCATGACCGCCAGATAAGGCGCGTTGCTCGCCCCCATGCCTTCAAGGCAGGCCGAGGACAGGCCACGGCGGCGGATGCGTCGGAGACATCGGATACGGGTATCCTTCTGGCCGATTTCACGGAGTAACTCGACCGTGCCATCAACGGAATCGTCATCGACGAAGATGGCTTCCCACTTTATGGCGGAAAGCGCCTTGTCGAGCGTCTCGATCAAAGGGGTAATATTGTCGCGCTCGTTGAGAGTCGGAATGATGACGCTGAGTTCTACAATCATCGTTCCTTGACGCCCATTCCAAACAGCAGCAACCCGGCCCGTTCGACCAGCCAGTCGGGTTCGAGGCGCTTGATCAAATCTGAAAACCCCCAACCCGCCGCGGCAGCGAACGGCGCAGCGAACATATAACACGTGACCTTGACCGAGCAAACGCCGGTCTTGGCTAGGAGTTCTTCCAGCCGGGGTTTGGTGAAGTGGTTGATATGCTGGTCCTCATAGGAAACCGCGCCCATGCGATTGACCAGGGTTTCGACCACGGCCCACAAGGAGCCGTAGTTCGGTGTCGAGACCAGCAGGCGCCCGCCCGGCGCCAGAACGCGGTAGGTTTCACCGAGCAGGGTCAGGCAGGCATCGTCCTCGATATGCTCGATGAACTCCACCAGGGAGACCGTGTCGAAGCTTTCGTCGTCGAAGGGCAGGGGCCCCGGCTCGATGGTGCGAAAGGTGCGGTTGGCCGCCCGGTAGGCATGGTCGGCGAAGTCGATCTGGGGTTTGGCGATATCGACCCCGGTGGAGTGGCCGGTGTCGCCGAGACAGCCGATCAGGGTTCCGGGGCCGCAGCCGATATCGAGATGGTTCGAAAATTGCCCAAGTTCGTGGCGGAAGCGCTGGAATTTGAGGTGATGCCATTTGCTCTGGATGCCCCGCCGGCGATGGTAAATCGCGTCGTAATAACCGACCGGCAGGGTATCGTAGTCGAAGCTTGGCTGTGTCACGAACCGCCGGCCTTTCGGGCTCGAAAGAGGTACTGCGCCGTGAACAGGGAGCCCATGAGGCCGGCCGCCAACACTGCCGGGAGGAAGCGGTCGACCATATGGATCATGCTGAGGCCGAACGAGTAGGAAAAATACAGGCACCAGCAGTAGGCGACGGCCATAAGTTCGGGTGTCCACGGTCGCCGCTTCCGAAGTGTCCGGCCGACCAGCAACGGCGGCCCGACGAGCAACAGCGCGAAGGCAGCCCAGGCGATGCCGCGAAAGACCGACAAGGCGACCAACAGGACAATGTCCGAAGGGTTGCCGTCGGCCTTGAATAGTCGCCACAAATCCTTGGTGCCGGGCCAGGGACGTGCCTGATGAGCGAACTTGAAGTAGATCTGGGCGCTATCCATGACGCCGAAGAATTGATAGATCAGGCTACCTTCATATTGGCGAATACCGTGATAGAGCATCGCCCCGGGATGGCGCGCCAGGGCTTCAAGATATCGTAGGGTATGTATTTTCGCCGAGTGATAGGCATCGATGCCGTAGTCGCTGAACAGGCCGCTGGTTATCTCTCCGACTTCATTATAGACGTAAGTTTTCAGGTGCTTTCTGGCCAAGTCGTCGATCGGCCCCTCGCCGTCGAACATGGCTGTGCCGCGCCCTTCGATGATGACCAGGGACTGGAGCATGACGTACTGGGATCCGGTGGTGAAGAAAACATAGCCGGTGCGATAGTTGTTCCAGGTCATGACGCCGCCAATGATGACAATCAGAGGCAAGGCCAGGGCAACAATGCGAAAGCCGGTCCTCAACCAGTCCTCGCGGGTAACCCACAACCAGACCCCATAGGCCGGCAGGATGAGCACCAGGACATACATCCCAATGCCCCTGACCAAACAGGCGGCGCCGAGTAGGGTGCCGAGCCCGAAGAGGACCTGTAAGCGCGGCGGCGATTGTCGAAGGAAACCGATAATAGGCACGCTAAATCCGATGACGCACAGCGAATTGAATAGACTGTCCGTCAATATGTGCTGGTCATAGGTGAAGGTCACCGATACGGCGTGTCCGGCGGCGGCGACCAGCGCCAGGACTGGATGACGAAGTAGCGCTAGCCCAAGCCGGTAGACCATAACGGTGGCCCAGATCGAGGCCGCGATTTGCACGAGAACGACAAGATAGAGAGCGCTGCCGCCGTCGCCGCCAAACAGTGTCGAGACTGCGATCAACAGAGGATAGCCGAAGGTTCGGAACACGGTCTGGGGAACAGCATGGTCAGCCATGCCGCCGTCGTGAATCCAGGCGCTATCCGTAAGGATGAGCTTGGCGTAGCTTATATAGTCGCCGCTATCGGGCTGAAGTAGCGGACCGTAGGCGAACAGGCCGAAAACCTTGGCCAGGGCCAAAACCATCAGCAGAATCAGCGGCAGGTGGTGGCGCCAGGTCAATTGCTCTTCAAGCCTTTCCGTCCCTTCCCCGGGACCACGACAACTATGCTAAAATGCGCCAGCCCATGAAACGGCGCGGGTGGTCGTTCGACGATGGCAAGGTTTGCCGGAAATCCGCGAAATTGTAAAGTTGGGTACCGTAGCGTGGCGTGTGTGGTCTGGAATCGGGAGTGCTGGATGCGGCGAAGTTGCGTCGGAATCGCGATAATGCCGGTTGTGTTGTTGCTGGCGGCGGCCTGTGTCGGGCCAGTGACCACCCCAGTCGCCGTCGCCATGTCGGCTACGGGTACGGCGGTGATCAGGGGTGGGCCGGCCGAGGAGGTCTACTTGCTTGGTCGTGGCGCGTTAACGGTTACGCGGATTGATAACACCAGTTTGGTCGATGGCAACGACATTCCCCTCTATGGCACCGTCGAGGTCTATCCCGGTCTCCACGATGTCCACTTCCTGTACCGTTACGCTTCGCTGTGCGCGGCTGTTATAGGGGACTGCGCCATAACCTTGTCGCGGCCGGGACGACTGACCCTCGATGTCTTGCCCGGACACATCTACCGCGTGACAGGTACCTATCGAAAGGGCAGCCTGCAGGCCTGGGTCATCGACGAAACCGAAGCCGGCCGTGTGGTTGCCAAGAATAGCGTTGGCGGTGACGATTGGGCGGCGCGGCAACAGGGCATCGCTACCTCCTTCTGATTATCGCCGGCCGAAACTAAGTACCGTGGCAATGTGGTGACGGGCGGCCCAGACAATCACCAGCCCCGGCAGCAGACTCAAAACAGCGGCGGCGGCGATTGTGCCCCACGGCGGTTCGCTGCTGTTCGCCGCGTCAATCATGGTGGTTGTCAGGGGCGCCGCGTTCGACGCTGTCAGGCTCCGGGCGAGCAGGAACTCAATCCAGGAATACAGAAAACAGAATGCCGCCGTGGTGGTCACGCCGGGCCGTATTGCCGGCAGGAGAATCGTCATGAAAAAGCTGGAGAAGCTGAAACCGTCAAGCAAGGCGGCCTCGTCTAGATGCCGTGACACTTGATCCATATAGCGCCTGAGTAGCCACATAGCGAGGGGCACCGTGAATAGGCAGTGCGCCAGGGCTACGGCGGTGTAGCTGTCGAAGAGAGCGGTGGCGCGGGCAGCCTCGAAATAGACGGCGACGAATACCACGGGCGGCACCATGCGATTGGCCAGCAGCCAACCCAGCAACACCTGGCGTCCCCGGAAACGGCGCCGTGAGATGGCGTAGGCGGCGGGCAGGGCGACGGCCAAGGCGATAATGGTGCTTAAGCCGGCGTAGATCAGGCCGTTGAAAAAGCCGGACGCCCATACAGAATCGCCGAGTACCGTCAGGTAATTCTTGTGACTGATACCGTGGGGAAAGACTTCGACCGACTTGAGAATGTCGTTGTTGGGCTGGAACGACAGGTTCACCATCCAATAGAACGGTGTCAGCAGAAACACCGCATAGGCGGCAAGGGCGACCCGGCGCAAGGTGACGATCATGACCGTCCTCTCTGGCATGACCGGTCTCCCTGGCGGCAACCGGCAATCACACCATAGGCCAAGAGGACCAGCGGCAACGCAGCCACGACATAAAGCGACGACACCGCGCTGGCGGCGCCCACATCGAAGCGGTCAAGGGCGGTTTCGGCAATGTGCTGGGTCAATAATACCGGTGCCTCGGTTGGCCCGTCGCCAAACATGGCAACCGGCGCCGCATAGACCGCAAGGCTATCGGCCACACGGAAAACGGCGGCGATAGCCAACGGCAGCAGGATCGCCGAGATTTCCACATGGCGTAGCCGGGGGCAGGGCAAGCAAAAAGATCCAAAACGTTGCACCGGCGCCGTGGCGGGGAAGGGCGAAGGCAAGCGCCACGCCCAGAGGCACCTCGATTACCAGCACCAGGCTGGTAAAGATAAGCTGGTTGAGTATGGCGGTATGCAACGCCGATAACCACCGCAAACCATTCGCCACCGACAAAGGTCCGCGCTAAGGGGTCGCGAATGTCATAGAGGGCCAGGACGACGGTAACGGCCAGGGCAACGACAACGGCGGCAACGCCGATTACGGCAGCCGGCAGGGCCAAGAGCTCTGGCCGTTTTCCGGTGTATCCGCTGTGGTGTGACTGCGCCATCGGGAGATCGCCTCGCCGGCGGCAAATATCATCGTCCGCTCAGGTGGGAAGACGAGCCAGCCCTGGCGGCCCGGGACCAATTCGTGGCCAGGTACCTTGACGGTCAGCCGCAGCTTGCCGACCCGCGCGGTGACCAACTTGAATGCGCCGTGCTCAGCGACACCGACGAGATTGACCTGGACGGCGCCACCGAACATGGCTGCGCTGAAGCGGAGATACTCTGGCCGGATGCCCAGTTCGAGAGCCTTGCCGGTTTGTGCCGCACGAGAGGCGAGACCCGGGGCAAGAGGGATATTCAAATTTTCGACGACGGCGCGATCACCGTCGATCTGGCACGGCACTATATTCATCACCGGCTCACCGATGGTTTGCCCGACATAGCGATCCTTCGGAGTTTCCATCAGTTCGCGCGGGGTGCCGCTCTGCACCACTTCACCCTGGTGCATCACCGTAACCTGGTCAGCCAGAGCCATGGCCTCGGCGGGATCATCAGTGGCGTAGACCAGGGTCGGTGCTGAGGGCCTGCGCCAAAGCCTGAGATCGCGGCGAAACCGGCGCCGGGATTCCACGCTCATGGCGGCAAGAGGGTCGTTGAGCAGGATGGCCGCGGCGTCATCGCGAATTAGCGCCCGACCCAAGGCGGTCTTGTGTTGGGTTTCGGTGTCGAGCCCTCTGGCAGGGCGCTCCAGGTCGGCGCCCAGGTCAAACAGTTCAATCACCCGATCAATCCGCAGTCGAATGTCATTGAGGGGCAGGCCCCGGTTTCACAGAGGGAAAGCCAGGTTGTCAAACACCGTCATGGTGCCGTAGACCACCGGGTCCCGGAACACATGGGCAATGTTTCGCTGTGCCGGCGTTTGGCCAGTCACGTCGCTGTCATCGAACAACATCCGTCCGTTGCTCGGCTCGATCAACCCGGAGATCGTCTCAAGCAGGGTTGTCTTGCCGCATCCTTCGGGGCCAACCAGGGCGTGAATGGCGCCGTCCGCCCACTGAACATCGACTTTCCGTATGGCGTAGTCCGCCGGTTTTGCGGCCGGGGGTCATAGGAATGGGCAACACCCTTTAGTTCGATTAGCGCCATCAGTGATCCTCCGGCGCGGCGACAAGGGCGCCGTCCGTGTGGAAAGCCAGAAGGCGGCTCGGGTCCATATAGACGCCCACGGCCGCACCGTTTTCAATGACTCCGATACCCCGTAGCAAGGCGATGAACGGGGTATCGCCATGACGCATGTGCAACGTCGTGTCGATCCCGTTGTCTTCGGCCAAATCGACAGTCGCGGGTAACGTCACCACTAAGACGCCCGGAGAGGGTGAGGTGATTGGCGCGAACGGCGAAGCGATAGGGGCCACTGGTCAGGTCCGATAAATGCTCCGGCAGGACAAATTGAACGTCGGTTTCGAACCTGACGTCGCCCTTATCAATTCGGCCATGGAAGATATTCAGCGGCGGGTTGCAGATGAACTCACCCACGCTTAAGGTCGCCGGCGCACGATGAATGGCCCTGAACTTCGCCGTTTGCACGATGTGGCCGTTGTCCAATACGGCTGTGTGCGACGCCAGCATCATGGCTTCCCGAGGATTGCTGGTGGCGTAGACCGTGACGCCCTGGCGCTCTGCGAGAATGGTGAAGAGTTCATCGCGCTGCCGATTGCGCTGGTCCGGGTTCAACGGCGCCAGGATATCGTCGAGCAGAAGAATATCAGGGTCCTTGACCAGGGCTCGAGCCATGGCGAGCCGTTGCTGTTGTTCGGCGCTCAATTGACCCGGATGGCTGTCAAGATGCGGGCCAAGACCCATGCGTCGGGCCATGGCCCGCACCTTGCGTTCGATCTCGGCGGTGTCCAGGCGGAGCTGCTTCAGGGGCGCGGCGATATTGTCCAGAACGGATAGCTTTGGGTAGTTACAGGCTTCGGCCTGGATCAAGGCAATGGTCGGTGCGCCGTCGCCGCGGTTGACCTGCCCTTGGTGCAGTGAATCGAGGCCTGCCATAATTCGCAGTAACGCGGTCTTACCTGTGTCCGTGGGGCCGAGCAACACCGTCGATACGCCATCTTCGATGGTGAGGTCGATGGAAGATAGGGTATCGCCATTACCGACGCCGATCAGGTCGATCATTGCAGTGTGCTCATAGGGTGATCGGACGGATGCTTGGGGAGCCATTGCTCAAGCTCTGCTTGGGCTCTTGCCGGCACATGGAGGCCCAGTTTACTGCGCCGCCACAGAATGTCTTCCGCCGTCTCGGCCCACTCATATCGGGTGAGATAGGCAACCTCACGCTCGTGCAGGCCGGCGCCGAAGTCATGGCCCAGGTCGGTTGCCAAGTCCGTGTCGCCGAGCAAGGTTTCGGCCCTTGTTCCATAAGACCGGGCCAAGCGCTCTGCGAGTTCGGTTGCCAGCCATGGCCGGTCGCGGCGCAATTCCTCGGCGAAACGTTCCACATTACCGTCGGGAATGTCGCCGCCGGGCAACGGCGCGGCGGCGGTCCAGGCGCCGCTCGTTTTCGGCACAAAGGGCGCAATCATGGTCATGGCATGCTCGGCCAGGCGCCGGTAGGTCGTAATTTTGCCGCCAAGTACCGACAATAGCGGCGCTTCGTGTCCGTTCCCACGATTGAGGTCCAGTGTGTAATCGCGGCTTAGTTTAGAGGGATTTTCCGGCTCGTCGCCGTAGAGAGGCCGTACACCGGCATAGGACCACACCACGTCTGTTGGTGTCAGCGGGTCGGCGAAGAAGCGGTTGAAGGCATCGCAGAGATAGATCACTTCGCCATCGTTGATCCACACCTGGGAAGGGTCGCCATCGAAGAAGCTGTCCGTGGTGCCAATTAGCGTAAAGCGGCCTTCGAAGGGCAGGGCGAAAACCACTCGTCCATCACTGTTTTGCAGAATATAGGCGTGTTCCCCTTCATAGCGGCGGTCGACGACGATGTGGCTGCCCTTGACCAACCGCAGAGTGGGGGTGTGCCGGCTGCCGGTTACCGACTCATAGACCGGATCAGCCCATGGCCCCGCCGCGTTGACCAATATCCGGGCATGAAATTCGGCCTCATTCCCGGTCTTTTGGTCGCGCATTGATACCACCCAGTGGTCGCTCTCGCGTCGCGCCCCAAGGCAGCGGGTGCGCGTTAGGATTTGTGCGCCTCGGTCAGCGGCGTCGCGGGCGTTGAGAACCACCAGGCGTGCGTCGTCGACCCAGCAGTCGGCATAGGTGAATCCACGGCTAAACTTGGCGCAAAGTGGCACCCCTGCCGGTGCCGAACGCAAGTCGATGGCGCTTGACCCCGGTAAGCGCCCACGATTACCCAGGTGGTCGTATAAGAATAACCCGGCGCGGACTAACCACGCCGACCTGGTATTGGCGTCATGAGGCAAAACAAACTGAAGCGGGCGAATGATATGAGGCGCATTGGTCAGCAAGGTCTCGCGTTCGGACAAGGCTTCGCGCACCAGCCGAAATGCGTAGTGTTCAAGGTAGCGTAGGCCACCGTGGATAAGTTTGCTACTGGCCGAGGACGTCGCGGAAGCCAGGTCGTCCTGTTCGCAGAGGATTACCGACAAGCCTCTTCCCGCGGCATCGCGGGCGATTCCCGTGCCGTTGATACCGCCGCCGACGATCATGAGATCAACGGTGCCGTCGAAGCTCAATGTCGCCATCCTCTCCTCTGGATTTTTGGCCGAAAGCAGGGTCATGCTGAACGTTCGATCCAATTGCGCTCGCGGCCATCGTTAGTATGGCGACGGCCGACGTTGCGCAAGGAAAATTGAGGGTAGCCGCAGCATTGGTAGGAGTCGGTGACGATTCTGGGAGGGCCGTCTAAAGTGGTGATCGACTATTGGGTTTCACAGTCCACAGGCGCCAGGATTACATACAAAGGTATGAACACAATAAAAAGTAGTAAAATTTTTGAGTAAAGTTCCCTCAGACTGTTAATAAAAGTTAACCTAAAGTCAATTTTCAACCCTTACTTATCCACCTCTGTGCAACAATGTATGACTATTTTACGGTACCCGGCGACCACATTAATGAAGATCGTGCTTGCCGACGATCATCACCTGCTACGAGATGGTCTGAAACTGCTTATGAAGCGCCTCGATGACGACCATGACGTCGAAATCGTCGAAGCTGATGATTTCGCGCGGGCTCTGGAACTTGCTCAGTCCGTCGATGGTCTTGATCTGGTCATCCTGGATCTGTCCATGCCCGGTATGGACGGGCTCAAGGGCCTCGACCGGATGTGTGAGACCTGCCCCGACGTGCCCGTGGTGATCCTGTCGGGAACCTATGACCGCAAGCTAGTGCTCGATGCCCTGGTACGCGGCGCCCACGGCTATATTCCCAAAACCTTGGGCGGCAGGGCGATTCTCAGCGCCTTGCAGTTAGTTCTGTCTGGTGAAAAATTTGTACCATCGATCATTCTCGATAATGATGAGCAACCACATGGCGATGGCGACATGGGCACGACCGTCTTACCGATCGAACGTCTACTTACGGAAGGTGGAGGCGACCAGCGCGAAAACGCCTAGCGCTCTAGCGAACGACGATAAACATCTGAGCATTACCGCGGCGCAGCTTGACCACCAGTTTGCGTTGCTCGGTCGATATCGCCTCGCGGAACGTCTCGATGGTCGGGATCGGCTGGTCATTCACCTCAAAAATGACATCGCCCTTGCGCAGGCCGGTCCGCCAGGCCGAGCTGTTCTTCTTGACCTTGACCGCCAGCACCCCTTCAACCGTGCCATAGAGCGGCGACTCGTCGGTAAGTGGCGCCACCGTGAGACCGGACAGCCGCTTGGCGGCGCCCTGGCCCTCCACGCTTACGATCTTGGGCTCGGCCACCTCGGCCGTCAGGGTAATGGCAGCGCCATCACGTAGAACGGTAATCTCGACCTGGTCGCCGACCCTGAGCAGGCCGATCTTGTTTCTCACGTCACTGGCCCCGTAGATCACCTCGCCACCGATGGCGGTGATGATATCACCGGATGCCAACCCGGCCCGTGCCGCCGGTGAGTTGTCACCGACGCGGCTGACGATGGCACCCTGGTGAATGTCGATGCCAAGGGCTTCGGCGATTTTCGGTGTCAGGTCTTGAGCGTTGACGCCGAGCAAGCCGCGGTGCACCTCGCCAAAGGTCACAAGCTGAGCCAAGATCTGCTGGGCCATTTTGATCGGAATAGCGAAGCCGATTCCGACGTTGCCGCCACTGGGACCGATGATGGCCGTGTTGATGCCGATAAGCTCGCCGCGCAGGGTGAACAGGGCGCCGCCGGACTTGCCCGGGTTGATCGACGCATCGGTCTGGATGAAGTCCTCGTAGCCTTCGATCCCTAAGCCGCTGCGGCGAATGGCGCTGACAATTCCCGACGTCACGGTCTGACCGATGCCGAAGGGGTTGCCGATGGCGACCACGAAATCGCCGACTTCGAGGGCGTCGGAATCGCCCAATTGAAGCGCGGTCAGGTCCTCGGCTGGAATTTTCAGTACCGCAATGTCCGTATCCGGATCGGTGCCGATCAGCTCGGCCTCGAACTGGCGGCGGTCACGCAGGGTAATAACGATCTTGTCGGCGTTGGCAATGACGTGATTGTTGGTCAGCACATAGCCGTTGACGGCATCGACGATAACGCCCGACCCGACACTCTGAACCCGCCGTTCGCGCTCGATCGTCGGCAGGTTGAAAAACCGGCGAAAGAAAGGGTCGTTGAGCAGCGGGTTCTGGCGCACTCGGACGCGGCCCTCGGTGGCGATATTGACCACCGCCGGCGCCACCTGCTTGATCATCGGCGCCAGGGTCGGCAATGGTTGACCGTCCACGGCGACCGGCAGGCCGGCATTGATCGACGGCGCCGCGCCGCAAATGACAACCATCAGAAAAACCGCGATGGCCGTACCGTTCCACTTGAGCATAATGACGTCCCGCTCGTT
>CAZYDR010000066.1:0-21347 GCA_964645285.1 uncultured Alphaproteobacteria bacterium | reverse complement strand
TCGATCTGCTCGTTCACCGAGGCGTCCTTCTCGATGTAGGTGTCCGAGCGCGGCACATAGGCCTCGGGCTGGTAGTAGTCGTAGTAGGAGACGAAATACTCCACAGCGTTATCGGGGAAGAAGCCCTTGAACTCGCCGTACAACTGGGCCGCCAGGGTCTTGTTGGGCGCCAGCACCAGCGCCGGCCGGCCGATCTGCTCGATGACCTGGGCCACCGTATAGGTCTTGCCCGAGCCGGTAACGCCGAGCAGCACCTGATTACGCTCATGGTCCTCGACCAGGCCGTCGACCAACTCCGAAATAGCCTGAGGCTGATCCCCCGCCGGCTGATACTCGGAGACCAGCTTGAACGGACTGGGCGACACCACCAACGGCTCCACATCGCCTTCGGCCAGCGCGCTCGCCCGCAGCACATCCCGCGGATGCTGCTGGGCCCAATGGGGGCGCCCGGTGCGGGTATCGGGGGCGAGGTCTGGTGCTTCCTGGGTGGCCATGGTGTGAATATAGGGTCTCGCGGCACAATTACGCCACCTATCAGGCCCCGTGCTACTCTACCGCCATGGTAACCCCACAAAAACACTTCGTTTTCACTATGACACCGGGACGGACCGGGACCGGGTATTTGGTAGCGTTGCTGTCGGGTAACGCTGGGCCCGCGGATCAGGTGGCGGTGCATCATGAGTTTCTTGGCTTCGACGATTTCGGCCGCGAGACGCCGGAGATGTCGCGCTTCACCGGCTTTAATTGCCATGGCAACACCTCGGCGGTGCGGGGGTTCTGGGAACAGAAGCTGGGGCGCATCGCGGCCACGCCCGGCAGCCACTACGTCGAGACCTCGCACCTGCTCATGAAGGCCGGGCTGGCAGAGAATATCGATCTGCTGACCGCTGCCGGCACGGTGCATTTCGTGGTACTCAGCCGCGACCCGACGGCGACGGTGCGGAGCTACCGCCGGCGCGGCGATTTCGTCAACCGCATCAACATGCGCCTGTGGTACCTCGACCCGGACTATCCGCGCAACATCGTCAAGGCGTCGGCGGCCATGGCAACCGACATGGACGGGGTCTGCCTGTGGTACATCTGCGAGGTCATGACCCGGGCGGCCTATTACCGCCACATCCTGGCCGGCAATGACCGTGTGGTGTTCCATGACGCCGCCCTGGAGAGTCTGGCCGATCCCGAAACGGTGAACACTCTGCTCGACGGGCTGCATATGCCCCGCGCCACCGCCAATCTGGCAATGCCGCGTAAGGTCAACGAATCACCGTCCCATTTTCCGGCTGACCCCGGACGAAGCCGCCCGCATCGACGTGGTGATTGAGAAATATCCGTTCGATCCAGACGCCCTGGCCCGTGATTATGTCGAGAACGGCGGAAGTTTGGGCTAGGCTCTCCCTCAGTACCCTAGAGGAGACCGCCTCCATGACCCGCCGCGTGCTTTCCGCCGAACTCGCCCACGAGACCAATACCTTCAGCATCCTGCCAACGACTGTCGAATCCTATCATTCCCGGCTGTATTACGAGGGCGACGATATCGCCCGCGCCATGGGCGAAGCGGCTTGCGAGATGGCCGCCCACATCGACTCCGCCAAGCGCCACGGCTGGTCCCTGGTTCAGCCCATCGCCACCCGGGCGACGCCGTCGGGCAAAACCACCGCCGAGGCCTGGGCCTATCTTTCGAACAGAGTGCTGGCGGCCTGCGACGGCGAGACATTCGACGGCGTCATACTGGCGCTCCACGGCGCCATGGTCACCGAGGATCAGGACGACGCCGAGGGCGACCTGCTAGCGCGGCTACGCCAGCGCGTCGGGCCCGACATTCCCATCGCCATTACCCTCGATCTCCACGCTAATGTTTCCGACGCCATGGCCGAGCACGCCAACATCGTCATGGCCTACCGCACCTATCCCCATATCGACCAGTACGAGATCGCCGCCGAAGCGGCCGATCTGATGGAGCGCGCCATGGCCGGCGAGATCAATCCGTGTTCGGTGGTGGCGCGGGGACCGCTGATCGAAGGCTGCAATCACGGCCAGACCCAGGTGGGCCCCATGGTCGGGATGCTCAAGCGCGCCGCCGGCTATGTGGCAGACGATCCCGGCGTACTCAGCGTCGCCGTCTGCGCCGGTTTTTCCCTGGCCGACATCCCGTTCATGGGTCCGACTGTCACCGTGGTCGGCGACGGCGATAACGAGAAGTACGGGCAGATCGCCGATGCCATGATGAACGAGGTCTGGGACACCCGGAAAGACATCACCGTGCCAACATTCAGCCTCGCCGAGGCCATGGCGGCGGTCCGGACCAGCGCCGGCCAGGGTGGCAAGCCATTGGTGCTCGCCGACTTCAGCGACAATCCGGGCTCGGGCGGCTACGGCGATTCCGTGCGCCTGTTGGAAGCCATGATCGACGCTGGTATCGATAACGCTGCCCTCGGGGTCATTTCAGACCCGGACGCGGTCGCCACCTGTCAGGCTGCCGGCGCCGGCAACCAGGTCACGGTTACCCTGGGCTCCAAGGTCGACGCCACGCTCTATGGCCCGCCGCTCGAGTTGACCGCCACGGTGCAGTCGCTCAGCGACGGATCATATGTCTGCGACGGACCCATGCTGACAGGCGAGGCGCGGTCCATGGGACCGACGGCGGTGCTCCGTATCGGCGGCGTGCGGGCTATCATCGCCAGCAACAATCAGCAAGTCACCGACCGCCAGGTGTTCATCAGCCAGGGCATCGAGCCCACCGCCTGCGATGTGGTAGCGGTCAAATCCGCCCACCATTTCCGCGCCGCCTTCGAGCCTATGTCGCGCGACGTCATGCTGGCCGACAGCGGCTCCCTCGCCACCCGCGACCTCAACGCCTTCCCCTGGCAAAGACTACGGCGCCCGGTCTATCCGCTGGACGACGTTTGAGATACCGGTGATCATCTTGATGATCATCGGCAAGCGCGCCAATCTTGGTCGCAACGATGGGCGTCGCCAACCGTTTGGCGGAAGCCTGTGTGGCGCTTGAACGCCCACCGGCCGTCCTTTTTGGCTGGTGGTAAAAAAAGCCTACCGGAGGAGTCAATTATGACCGACGAAACCTTACGCGTTTACTGGCACGACGACTGCCTGCTGCACGATGGCGGCCATGGCGTTCTGGAGGGCGCGCCATCGCCATACCTCGCCATCCTTGAACCCCATGTGGAAACCGCCATGCGGGTCATCAACATCAAGAGTCTGCTGGAGAAAGGTCCTCTGGGTAATCGTCTCGACCTGCGCACCGGAAGGACGGCGACGGATGAGGAAATCCTGAGCTTTCACACCCCGGCCTATCTCGACGAGATCAAGGCGGCCGACGCCGATCCCAACCCGGTGAAGATTGACGGCGGCGGCACGGTTGTTGCCGACGGCAGCTTCGCGGCAGCCATGGCGGCGGCGGGCACCACCACCGATGCCATGGATGCGGTCATTACCGAGCCCGGCGGGCCGGTCTTTTCGCTGATCCGGCCGCCCGGCCATCACGCCCAGCCGACCATGGGCGACGGCAACTGCATCTTCAACAACGTCGCCCTGTCCGTGCTCAAGGCTCGGGCAATGGGGGCCGGCAAGGTGGCGGTCATCGACTGGGACGTTCACCACGGCAACGGCACCCAGACCGGCTTCTACGACTGCTCCGATGTGCTGACCATATCAATCCACATGAATCACGGCTCGTGGGGCGCCAACCATCCCGAACTTGGTACGGCGGACGAGGTCGGCACCGGCGCCGGGGTCGGGTTCAATCGCAACGTGCCGCTGCCCTACGGCGTCGGCAACAGCGGCTACGAGGCGGTGCTGACGGACATGGTGACGCCGCTGATCGACAATTTCGCACCGGACGTGATCGTCGTCGCCGCCGGCGAGGACGCCAACGCCTTCGACCCCAACGGCCGCATGGTGGTGACCGTGGACGGGTTCCGTCGCCTCGGCCTGATCGCCCGCGATCTCGCGGCGCGGCACTGCGACGGCCGCCTGCTGCTGGTCCAGGAAGGTGGCTACTCGCCAACCTACACGGCGTTCGCCGCCCAAGGCATGATCGAGGGCACGCTTGGCCTGACCGAAGGCCTACTCGACGACCCGGTCGGCTTCTACCCGGATCACTCGGAACACGGCATCGCGATGCTGCCGGAAATCCGCGCCGAATGGGACCGCGCTATAGCGGCCGCCGCAAGCTAGCCCGGCACCGTCTCCGCCAGGCGGCTGCCGAGGCGGACCGGGGCGACGCGTTTGGCCAGGCCGGTGGTGTCGTCGGTCTCGCAGAACACGGCGCACAGGGTACCATCGCCAAGGGCCGCGCTGAGGCGCTCGGTGGCCGGGCCCTTGACCATGCCGATGACTGAATCGTAGTCGCCACACATGCCGGCGTCGGTCTGATAGGCGGTGCCGCCGGGCAGCACCCGAGCGTCGGCGGTGGGGATATGGGTGTGGCTGCCGACGGCGAGGCTGACCCGACCGTCGACCATATGGCCCATGGCCATCTTTTCGCTGCTCGCCTCGCCGTGAATATCAAGGATCGCGGCAGCCACGGTACTGCCCAGCACATGCCTCTTCAACTCGGCCTCGATACTGGCGAAGGGATTGTCGAGCGGGTTCATGAACAGCCGGCACATGACGTGCATCACCAACACCTTGCGCCCCCGCGCCGCCTCGAACACGGCGGCGCCGCGCCCCGGCGTGCCCGGCGGATAGTTGTGCGGCCTGAGCAGACGCGGCTCGCCGGGGATGAACTTGATGATTTCGCGCTGGTCCCAGACGTGGTTTCCGGTGGTGATGACATCGACTCCGACGTCGAAGAAGGAGCGACAGATCTTGCCAGTGATGCCGAAGCCGGCGGCGGCGTTCTCGCCGTTAAGCACCACGAAGTCGAGGGCCAGTTGATCGCGCAGACCCGGCAATCGCTCGATCACTACGTCGCGACCCGATCGGCCGACCACATCGCCAATGAACAGCAGGTTCATGCCGCCGCCCCCGACGCTTCCGGGGAAATTCGGGTCGCACCGCGTTCGCTGACTACCCAGTCGAGACGTTGATCGGTGGCGTTGGCCGGCACCGCGTCGATACGCTGACCATGGAAGGCGCAGCCCACGGCCAGGGGCGCCAGACCGGCCGCGCGCAAACCATCCAAAGTCCGGTCATAGAAGCCGCCGCCATAACCCAGGCGATAACCGCGGGTATCGAAGGCCAGCATGGGCACCAGCAACAAGGTGGGCGTGACCACCGGGGCGGTCTCGGGCGGAACCTGGGTGCCGAACGCCGCCTCGACCAAGGGTGCGCCCGGCAACCAGACGCGAAATTCCAGGGGCTGCCCTTTGCCCAGGACCAGGGGCAGGGCACAGACATGGCCGCGCTCATGCAGGGCCTCGAGCAACGGGCGGACGTCGAACTCATGGCGCATAGGCCAGTAGCCCGAGACCACGCAGCCGGCGGGGACGTCGATGGCACCGAAGAAATGCTTGACCGCGCCGGTCCCGGCATTGGCGCCGGCATGGTGGCAGGCGGTCTCTCGGCGGGCTTCGCAGTCGATGCGCAGGCCGCGCTTGGCCAGGGCAATCTTGTCGTCGCTCATGGCCGCCTCGTCAGCGCAGTGGGGAAAGAGGTGAACGGGCCCGCATCAGCCGTCGCTTGCAAGTCCACTGTGGCCTGCTTTTGCAGGTGGGCGCCGTATACCGAGGCCACGGCCCCGGAAGGGACAGCTCCCTTATCGTGGATATTGGCCCCAGGGATATATGCCGACAGACAAACCGCGCAGCACCCGTTCATAGAGATACTTAAGTGTTCTCGAGGTTGGCTGCAATATCTTCGATGCGTTCGGCGATGGCATCGATTAGCGGCGCCAGCTTCTCATCGGCGCTGGCGGGCGCCGGGACTTGCTTGGTCTGAGCGATTTCGGCACGCAATTTTTCGACCTCGGCGAAGGCATCGAACAGCTTGTCGGCGACCAGCAGGCCGGTCATCACCATAAGCCGGGCATCACCCACATTGCCCACGGAATCGACCAGTTCGGTGGTGCGCTCGTCCACATAGGCGCCCAGGCGGGTCAGACGCTCTTCCTGACCTTCTTCACAGGCAATCTCGTATTTGCGCCCGTTGATGGTGATGCCGACCTGACCCATGGCGCCTTCCCCCTATCCGTCGTCAAGAACCGAACGCAGGCGGACCACGGCGGCGTCAATACGGCCCGAGGCCGATTCGGTGACTTTTGCCAGCGCCGCGTTGTCGGCGAGTGCTTTATCGAGTTCAGCCTGCAGGGTTTCGGCCGCACCATCGCCTTGAGCATTGTCCTTCAAGGCGCGGGCCGCGGCCTCTAAGCGGTCGAACGCCGCCTGCAATCTTTCCTGAGCTTTAGCCGTCAACATAAATAAGCCGTTTCAATACCTTATAACAATTATCGCGAGTCACCCTTCAACTCTACAGACATAACCCAGACGAGACGCCGCGTCAATCGCGCGGCCTGACGACAGCCGTTTCCAGCTAAATTCGGCGGCAACCGCACATCCACAATGGCCCCGGCAACTCTGCGGTTGACGTTGTCGCCGCGCCCCGGCATGGTGCGGCGCAATCGGCACCCGTCTGGCGGCACCCGTCCGGCAACGGACGGATAATGCCGTATCCCTTCACTCCGAGCGCGAGAACACCGCTCCCATGACCAACGCAAGCTCCCCGATAGAGCCGGCGACTGCTCCCCATGGCGCCATGGCCAACGCCATCCGAGCCCTCGCCATGGACGCCGTCCAGGCCGCTAATTCCGGACACCCCGGCATGCCCATGGGCATGGCCGATGTAGCGACTGTGCTGTTCAGCCGGTTCCTCAAGTTCGACCCGGCGCGGCCCGACTGGCCCGACCGCGACCGCTTCGTGCTGTCGGCGGGTCACGGCTCCATGCTGCTCTACGCCCTGCTCTATCTCACCGGCTATGAGGACATGACCCTCGACGAGCTGCGCAATTTCCGCCAGATGGGCGCGCGCACCGCCGGCCATCCGGAATACGGCCACGCAACCGGGATTGAAACCACCACCGGGCCCCTGGGCCAGGGTATCGCGGCGGCCGTCGGCATGGCCCTGGGCGAGCGCCTGCTGGCGGCCCGCCTGGGCGACGGCGTAATCGACCACCACACCTATGTAATCGCCGGCGACGGCTGCCTCATGGAGGGCATCAGTCACGAGGCGGCATCCCTCGCCGGCCATCTTGGTCTCGGCAAGCTGATCGTGCTGTTCGACGACAATCATATCTCCATCGACGGTCCCACGGACCTCACGGTCTCCGACGACCAGATTGCCCGTTTCGAGGCCTATGGCTGGGACACTCAGGCGATTGACGGCCACGACCCGGAGGCCATCGCGGTAGCCATCGCAGCGGTGAAGGATTCTGATCGCCCGTCGCTGATTGCCTGCCGCACAACCATCGGCTTCGGCGCCCCGACCAAGGCGGGGACCGCCGGCGCCCATGGCGCCCCGCTCGGCGCGGACGAAATCGCCGGCGCCCGCGAGGCCCTCGGCTGGCCTCATGCGCCGTTCGACATTCCCGACGACATCCTCGCCGCCTGGCGCGCCGCAGGATCGCGCAGCGCCGAACAGTCGGCCGCCTGGAACGGCGCCTTTGCCGCGCTCGACAGCGCCGTGCGGGCCGGTTTCGAGCGTGCGCTCAAAGGCGCCCTGCCCGACGACTTCGACGACACGGTCAACGGCTACAAGGCCCAGTTGTCGGCGGACAAACCCGGCTGGGCGACCCGCAAGGCGAGCCAGGAAGCGCTCGGCGTCTATACGGTAGCGCTGCCCGAGATGATCGGCGGCTCGGCCGACCTGACCGGCTCCAACCTGACTAAGACCAGCAATCTGGACGTCATTCAGGCCGGTGACTTCGCCGGCCGCTACATCCACTACGGGGTGCGCGAACATGCCATGGCGGCCATTATGAACGGCCTCAGTCAGCACGGCGGCGTGATTGCCTACGGCGCTACATTCCTGGTGTTCACCGATTATTGCCGCCCGGGCATTCGCCTGGCGGCGCTGTCGGAGCTGCCGGTCATCCATGTCATGACCCATGATTCCATCGGCCTTGGCGAGGACGGCCCTACCCACCAGCCGGTCGAACATCTTGCCAGCCTGCGGGTGATCCCCAACCTCAACGTCTTCCGCCCGGCCGACGCGGTCGAGACCGCCGAGTGCTGGGCCGTGGCCCTGGCCGAGACCAGCACACCTTCGGTGCTGGCCCTGACCCGCCAGGGATTGCCAACAGTGCGCACCGAACACACCGACGAGAACCTCTGCGCCAAGGGCGCCTACGTGCTTGCCGAAGCCGGAAGTGACCGCCGGGTGACCCTGCTGGCCAGCGGTTCGGAAATCGCTATCGCCCTGGCCGCGCGCGACACCCTCGAGGCCGACGGTGTGGCCACGGCGGTGGTCTCCATGCCATGTTGGGAACGCTTCGACGCCCAGGACCAGGCCTACCGCCAGTCGGTTCTCGGGCCGGGCAGCGTGCGGGTCGCCATCGAAGCGGCAATCATGCAGGGCTGGGAGAAATACACCGGCGATAACGGCGCCACCGTCGGCATGACCGGCTTCGGCGCCTCGGCCCCCGCCGACGAGCTATACGAGCACTTCGGCATCACCGCCGAGGATGTTGTAGCGGCGGCGAAGGCGCGGCTCTAGAACGTCTTCAAACAATACAGGGTCATTTGATGGTGCATTTGAGTGTTTTGGGTAGGAGCGGCGCGCCGCGCGATGCGGTGCATCGGGCAAGCGCCGCGACGCCCTCCAAAATGCTCAGAGGCCCCACCCGCGGGTCGCGTCCCCTTAAACCGTGGCCGCGTTCCGCACCTTTGCCGATGCCAGGTATCGCCATGCGGCGCGCGCCTAACCGTGGATTAAGGGGACGCGGTCAAATGGTTCCGTGTTGTTTGAAGCCGCTCTAGAACGAAACCATAAATACCAAAGTCACCGGCGCCAATCTCCAGGCCACCCTGAAGGCAGCCCAGGATGGCGACACTCGTGCCCAGGGCGCTATCGGTCTGGCCTATCTCGAAGGCACGGTGACCGTCCATGATTTCTATCGCGCCCTCAAATGATCGTCCTTGGCCGCCAAGCAGGGCGACCCCCAGGGGCAGACCAACCTGGGCGCCCACTACTATCATGGCTGGGGTATCGACCGGGACTGGAACGTAGCGGCCCATTGGTATCAGCAGGCCGCCGGTCAAGGCTTTGTCGATGGTCTGTATAACCTCGGGGTGCTGACCCAGAACGGCCACGGCATCAAACGCGACGCCTTCCAGGCCACCGCCGAGCACGGCCATATGTTCGGCCAGAACAACATCGGCACCTGCTGGAATCCGGTAACGGTGTCGAGCAGGACGCGAGCGAAGCGGCCAAATGGTACCGGAAGGCGGCCAATCAGAATCTCGCCGTGGCCCAGCGCAATCTGGCCAATCTCTATGCCGACGGAAGCGGCGTGGACGAGGACCTGGTCATGGCTGCGACCTGGTACCTCGTCGCACAACACACCGGTGAAGAAGACGCCGCCGATGGTCTGAAGGCGGCCGTGGCAAAGCTCACCGCCAAACAGTGGCTCCAAAAGGCCCACCAGTAGATCCTGGTGACGGTCGGACAAATTGAATCGCCATCATGCCACGATGGCGGTTGACCAAGCCGCGCCAGACCACTACTTCAAGGCTTCGACTAGGGAAATCTAAAGGAGCCAGGAAATGACCGTTCGCCTCGCCATCAACGGCTTCGGCCGCATCGGTCGTAACGTACTGCGCGCGATTCACGAATCAGGGCGCGATGATGTCGAGGTGGTCGGTATCAACGACCTCGGCCCGGTGGCCACCAATGCCTGGCTGCTCGAACATGATTCCGTCCATGGCGCCTTCCCCGGCACGGTGGTGACCAGCGACGACAGCATCGACATCGGCCGCGGCCCCATCAAGGTGATTGCCGAGCGCGACCCGGCCAACTTGCCGTGGGGCGACCTCGGCGTTGATGTGACCCTGGAATGCACCGGCATTTTCACCAAGCGTGAAATGGCCGGCAAACACCTCAAGGCCGGTGCCGGCAAGGTCCTGATTTCGGCGCCGTCGGGCGACGCTGATCTGATGGTGGTCTACGGCGTCAACCACGACAAGCTGGGCGCCGAACACAGGGTGGTTTCAAACGCGTCGTGCACGACCAATTGCCTGGCCCCGGTGGCCAAGGTGGTCAACGACGTCATCGGCATGGAAAGCGGCTACATGACGACGGTGCATGCCTATACCGGCGACCAGCCGGTACTCGACGTGCTTCACTCCGACCTGCGCCGGGGCCGCGCTGCCGCGATGTCGATCATTCCGACCTCGACAGGCGCCGCAAAGGCCGTTGGACAGGTGCTGCCCGAACTCGACGGCAAGCTCGACGGCACTTCCGTGCGGGTGCCGACCCCCAACGTCTCGATGATCGATCTGACCTTCATCGCCGCGCGCGACACCACGGCCGAGGAAATCAACGACGCCATGAAGGCCGCCGCCGCCGATGGACCCCTGGCCAGCGTGCTGGGCGTCTGTGACGGACCTCTGGTTTCCATCGACTTCAACCACAATCCCAACAGCTCGACCTTCGACCTGACCCAGACCGCGGTGATCGGCGGCCGTCTGTGCCGGGTGCTGTCATGGTACGACAACGAGTGGGGTTTCTCCAACCGCATGCCCGATGTCGCTGCCCTGATGGGAGGGCTGTAGTCTCCACCGATGGCCAAGTTCCGCGCCCTTGATGACCTGGACGCGGCGGGCAAGCGAGTTCTCGTCCGGGTCGACCTCAATGTCCCCATGTCGGGCGACGAGGTCGCCGACCTGGCTCGTATCGACCGGGTGGCGCCGACCCTGACCGCCTTGTCCGAGGCCGGCGCCAAGGTCATTGTCCTGTCCCACTTCGGCCGACCCAAAGGCGAGGTACTGGCGGCCATGTCGCTCGCCCCCCTGGCCAAACCCCTGTCCCGTGCCCTCGGTGGCCGGCCGGTAGCCTTCGCCGACGATTGCATCGGTCCTGTGACGGAACAGGCAGTATCGGCACTCAATGATGGCGAGATTCTGCTGTTGGAAAATCTCCGCTTCCACGCCGGTGAAGAAAAGAATCACGGTAACTTCGCCGACGCCCTGGCCCGCCTTGGCGACGCCTATGTGAACGACGCCTTTTCGGCGGCCCATCGGACCCACGGCTCGGTGGTCGGCATTGCCGAGCGCCTGCCGACCTATGCCGGCCGGCTCATGGCCGCCGAGTTGGGCGCTCTCGACGCCGCCCTGGAGAACCCGCGCCGGCCGGTCGCCGCGGTGGTCGGCGGCGCCAAAATCTCCAGCAAGCTCGATGTGCTGGGCAACCTGGTCGGCCGGGTCGATGCCCTGGTCATCGGCGGCGGCATGGCCAATACCTTTCTCCATGCCCAGGGCATCGCCGTCGGCAAATCCCTGTGCGAGCGCGATATGGCTGACACCGCCCGGGCGATCATAGATCGCGCCGCCGACGCCGGCTGCGAGGTACTCCTGCCGATGGACGGGGTCACGGCGACCAAGTTCGAGGCCGGCGCGCCACACGATACCGTCGCCATCCGCCATGTGGCCGAAGACGCCATGATCCTCGATGTCGGACCGGCCACCGCCACGGCTATCGCCGAGCACCTGGCAACCATGGCTACCGTGGTGTGGAACGGCCCTCTCGGCGCCTTCGAACTGGACGGTCTGGACGCCGGCACCAATACGGTCGCCCGGGCCGTCGCCAAGTTGACCCGAGATGGAACCATGACCAGCGTGGCCGGCGGCGGCGATACCATTGCCGCCCTGGCCAAGGCCGGCGTACTGGATAATTTCTCCTACATCTCCACCGCCGGTGGCGCCTTCCTCGAATGGCTCGAAGGCAAGCCCCTGCCCGGGGTTGCCGCCCTGGCGTTGTGACCAGGGGCGCCGTGACCCAGCCAACCATCCTGTTCTACAACCTCGATCACGCCCGTGCGGCGGTCGCCGCCGCCACCGACCTCAACATCCCGATCACCCTGCAAAGCGCGCCCGGCGCCGCGGCCTACGCGGGCGTCGGTTTTCTCAAGGCCGTGGTCGACGAAGCGGGCGTCAGCGATGCCGTCATCGATTGCGGCACGGACGCCGGCACCGCCATGGCGGCTCTGCGCGCCGGCTGGACACGGCTGGTGTTTTCCGGTGACGAGGCGATGACGGCCAAGCTCACGGACATGGCTAGCCAGGTGGGCGCGACCGTCGGTGCAAGTGGGGCCGGCGCCCTCGACCTGCTCGACGTGGCTGATCCGTCGGAAGCCTGTCGAAAATTCCTCAGTCAGGACTGACGCCGAGTTTCTCCAGCCGCACAGCGAACGCCTTCGTCCAGCCCGCCTCCAGGGTGGCGCAGCGGGATGCTCTTTTGAGGCCCTCGACATTGTCTTTATCGAGGAAAAATAGCCGGTGGACGTCGTCGACGGTGGGGGCGCCGTGGTTTATGAACCCGCATTCGATAGCATCGCCGGCTGCGATCATGCCTTCGTCGATGACGCAAAAATAAAACCCGGTCATGGCGCTATGCAGGCACAGCCGTATGGCGCTGGGCGTGCCCATCTTGATAGCGAACTTGAAGCACGGCGCGCGGGGCTGGGAGACTCCGAGCACGACCTCGCCCGCACGGTAACGGTCGCCGATACGAACCTCGGTTTCCAGCATTCCCTCGGTGGTCAGGTTTTCGCCGAATTGGCCGGGTTCGTAGGGCTCATGACCCAGTGATTCGGCATAGACGGCGTAATGCTCCGAAGGAAAGGCATAAACCGCCTTGTCGGGCCCGCCATGGACGGTCAGGTCGGCCTGGCCGTCGCCATCGATATTAGTGGTGCGAACCATGTGCGGGCCTTCGACAGGCGTTTTGTAGATGCCCGTAGATACGGTTTTGCCTTTGTATTCGACGATCCTGGGTTTCGCCACGCTGAGCGCCACGATTTTTTTGCCTCGCCTCCGGTTCCGCCCTGAATACTCTTTGATCCTGTGGCCGGGAGGGCCATACTGGATTGCCTCTTCACAGTGGAGTCGAGGATACCATGGTCGATCATAAAGCCTCAGCCCGGAAAGACCGCCTCAAGGACCGCAGCGATATCGGTAGCGTCGAGTTCCCAATCGAAAAACTTATGGAATTCCGCCATGCGGAAGTGTCCTGTATCCAGATCGAGGCCGCCATGGAGGCCAATTACGACGTGACTCATTCGGCTAGAAAAAATCGCAAAAAAGGACCTGACAGACCATGACAACCGAGCAATTGATCGCCACCGCCAATGCCATGGTCGCCCCCGGCAAGGGCATTCTCGCGGCCGATGAGAGCACCGGTACTATTAAGAAGCGCTTCGACTCGATCGGTGCGGAGTCCACCGCCGACAACCGCCGCGACTACCGCGAATTGCTGTTCACTACGCCCGGCGCCAGCGACTTCATCTCGGGCGTCATCCTCTACGACGAAACCATCCGGCAAAGCGCCGCCAACGGCACCAGTCTGGTCGAGGTGTTGACCAGCCAGGGCATCATTCCCGGCATCAAGGTCGATACCGGCGCCAAGCCGCTGGCCGGCAGTCCGGGAGAGACCGTCACCGAGGGTCTCGACGGCCTACGCGACCGGCTCAACGAGTATTATGATCTGGGCGCCCGCTTCACCAAATGGCGCGCGGTCATCCGCATCGGCGGCCACGCACCAAGTCGCCATTGCATCCACGCCAACGCCGAGGCCCTGGCACGCTACGCCGGATTGTCCCAGGAAGCCGGGCTGGTGCCCATTGTCGAACCGGAAGTGCTGATGGACGGCAACCACTCCCTGGACCGTTGCGCCCGGGTCACCGAGACGGTCCAGCATGTGGTGTTCCGCGCTCTTCGCACCCACAAGGTCGCCCTGGAAGGCATCGTGCTCAAACCCAACATGATTATCCCCGGCACCGACCACGGCACACCGGCCAGCGTCGAAGAAGTCGCCGCGGCCACGGTGCGCGTGCTCAGCCGCACGGTGCCGGCCGTGGTGCCGGGCATCGCTTTCCTGTCGGGCGGCCAGTCGGACGCCGAGGCCACGGCCCACCTCGACGCCATAAACGCGCTCTCGGACAACCACCCGTGGCAGCTCACGTTCTCCTATGGCCGGGCGCTCCAGGCGGCGCCGCTCAAGGCCTGGGCCGGCAGCGCCGCCAATGGCGATGCGGCGCGTCAGGCGTTCCACCATCGGGCCGAACTCAACGGCGCCGCGCGCTACGGCCGCTACGACGCCGCCATGGAGCAGTCCGTCGCCTAAACCCGATAACCAGGGTAGGCAAGCGGAGCGTTGCCGCCTCTACCTGATTACACCGCCGGCCCTTGAGCCGGGCGGCTTCGCCGATGTCCTGGCTGAAACCCTGGACGCTGGTGATGTAGCCTGTGTTCAGCTTCGCCTAGCCGAGGTCGGCGAAGCCGAGTTGCTGGCCGCCGCCCGCGTCCTGATACCGGTGTGTCACCAGCGTGATGTTGCCTTTCTCATTGACGGCCGCGCCGACATTGCCGCCCAGGCGATTGCCGACGGGGTTCACCTCGCCTCACCATCGGGTATCGTCGAGGCTAGCCTGCGGCTCAACCAGGATGCCATTATCGGCGTTTCCTGCGGCGGCTCACGCCATGCCGGCATGCTCGCCGCCGAGGCCGAGGTGGATTATGTCTCGTTCGGCGCCTTCTACCCGTCAACCACCAAGCCCGACGCCACCGTCATCGAACCGGACATTCTGTCGTGGTGGAGCGAGTTGATGGAGACGCCCTGCGCCGCGGTCGGCGGCATCACCGTGGCCACCGCGCCGGCCATGGTTGCGGCGGGAGCGAATTTCCTGGCGGTCAGCGCCGCCGTGTGGAGCCACCCTGACGGCCCCGGGGCGGCTGTCGCGGCTTTCAACGCGGCGATTGAAAGCACAACGCCGACCTGCTAGCTTCCGCCGCGCCGCGAGGCATCCCGATTTCCGCATCAAAATTCATCGAGTTCCAGCCATGAAGATCAACGGCAACGCTATCCGTCCCGGCAATGTCATCGAGCACAACGACCGCATCTGGCAAGCGGTCAAAATCCAGCACACCCAGCCCGGCAAGGGCGGCGCCTACCTGCAGGTCGAGCTCAAGGACATGCGCAGCGGCACCAAGCTCAACGAGCGCTTCCGCGCCGCGGAAACCGTCGAGCGCGTGCGCCTTGACGACGCCGAATACCAGTTCCTCTTCGCCGACGGCGACCAGTTCACCTTCATGGACACCGAGACCTACGATCAGATCACCCTTGATCGCGCCATCATCGGCGACCAGGCGGTATACCTTCAGGACGGCACCACGGCGACAGTGCAAAGCTACGAAGGCGAGCCCCTGACCGTGGTCTTGGCCGAAACCGTGATTCTTGAGGTGACCGAGACCGAGGCGGTCATCAAAGGCCAGACCGCCGCTGGGTCATTCAAACCGGCTATCCTTGAGAACGGCGTACGCACCATGGTGCCGCCCCATATCGCCATGGGCACCCGGGTTGTCATCAGCACCGCTGACGGCGTCTACCGCGAACGCGCCCGGAACTAGCGCCCGTGGCCCGACGTTCCCCCAACATTACGGTCATGGTCCAGGCTGCCTACAAGGCGGCGCGCAAGCTGGTGCGTGATTTCGGCGAGGTGGAAAACCTCCAGGTATCAAAGAAGGGTCCGGCGAATTTCGTCAGCGCCGCCGATATTCGGGCCGAGAAAATCCTGCGATCCGAGTTACAGCGGGCGCGGCCGACCTACGGTTTTCTGCTTGAGGAAGGCGGCGTGATCGAAGGCCAGGATACCGACCAGCGCTGGATCGTCGATCCCCTCGACGGCACTCTCAACTTCCTCCATGGCATTCCCCATTTCTGCATCTCCATCGGTCTTGAGCAGGGCGGTGAGATCCTCTGCGGCGTGATCTACGATCCCCTGCGCGACGAGCTGTTCTGGGCCGAGCGCGGTACCGGCGCCTTTTTCAACGACCACCGCATGCGGGTCTCGACCCGCAGCCGTCTCGACGAAGCGGTATTCGGCACCGGCATCCCGTCGACCGGCCGCGAAGGCCACGATGAATACATTCCCCAACTTGCCCGCATCACCGAGAGCATCGCCGGCGTGCGGCGCACGGGATCAGCTGCGCTTGATCTTGCCTATGTGGCCGCCGGCCGTTTCGACGGCTTCTGGGAGCCGGCGCTCAAGCCGTGGGATTACGCCGCCGGGCTTGTCATTATCCGCGAGGCCGGCGGCTATATTACCGACTTCAATGATCGCCCGGTGGACTACGAGCAGGGCGACGTGATGGCGGCCAACGACCGCCTCCATGGTGAGTTGAAAGCATTGCTGGCAACGGCAAAGTCCGACTGAGGTCATCGCCGGCACGACCGATCACCCTGGCCAAGATGGTTGTTAAGGCCTTGATCGTGGGATATTGTTTCGCGCTGTATGTCCGGTTGGTGATTGCCGGGAGATCATCAGCGGCGACAGCGGAATGGGAACAGTTATGACTGGCCGGTTCGACAATTCCTTCGGCAACACCCTGCAATGGCGCAGCCATTGGCGGCTGGCATTGGCCGCGGCCACCATCCTGGCTGGCGGCGCGCTCACCTCGCCCGGCCCGGCTCTGGCTCAGACAGTATTTCTCGGCGGCAGTGGACAGTCACCGGTAACCGTCAATTTGGGCGCTCTCAATCAGCTCGGTGGTGGCTATGCCATGGGCCTGCCCATGGATCCGCCGGGCACACCACTCCGCTCGGCCTATGTGTTCCAGGAGTTGACGCCGCCCACCGCCCCGATGGCGGCAGCCGTAACCACGCCGACCATTACCGCCACCACCCTGCAGACGATCCCCGAGCCGGCGCCGTTGGCTACGCTGCTTCCCGTGCCCCAGCCCCTGCCGGTTTCCGAACCACTACCCACCCTCACGGTTGAGCCGGCGGAAGCGGTGCCGGAACCGGAGCCTGAGTCGCTTACCACGTTGACCTTCGAGCCGCCGCCGTTGCCGGAATTCGAGCCCGAGCCGGTGGCCATGCCCGAGCCGGAACCGATTGCCGCGCCGGAGACCGAGACCGAAGTCGCGGCGCTGTCTCCCGCCGAAACCGCGGATTCGGCGTCAAGCGGTACCCTGCGTATTGAATTTGCCGGCGATTCCCCCGACCTCCCCCTTGGCGCCGACAGCAAACTCAGCGCCCTGGCCGAAAAGCTGTTGGCTAACGAAAGCCTGCGGGCCCAGGTCAAGGCCTATGCCGGATCGTCCACCGGTAGCGCCAGCGCGGCGCGGCGTTTGTCCCTGTCGCGCGCCCTGGCGGTTCGCTCGGTGCTTATCGAACATGGCGTTCGCAGCACCCGGATCGACGTGCGCGCCCTGGGCGACCGAAACGAAGGCGGCCCGCCCGAACGCGTTGATGTCCTCCTGGTCAGTCGCTAGAGCGTCTTCAGAGAATACGGCGTTATACCCGGTGTCATGCCGGAAACCACGAACGAGGAAACGGCAATGTCCCGGCCGCGCATTTTCCTGACACGGATGGCGATTTTTCTCGCCGCCGTCCTTGTTGTCGCGGCGGTGCTGTCGGGCATGTTGTGGCAGACGTTCCTCGCCAACCCTATGCTCAACGGCCTGATTCTCGCGGTGCTGCTGCTCGGCATCGGTTTCAGCGTTCGCCAGGTCGTCGGCCTCAACGCCGAAGTTAACTGGATCGACTCGTTCCGCCGGGATCAGCCGAGCCTGGCGGTCCAGGCCCTGCCCCGCCTGCTCGCCCCCATGGCGACCATGCTCGGCGAGCGCCAGGGCGAGCTTTCCCTGTCGGCGCTTTCCATGCGCACCCTGCTTGACGGCATTGGCGCCAGGCTTGATGAATCCCGCGACATCTCCCGCTACCTGATCGGCCTGTTGATCTTTCTCGGCCTGCTCGGCACCTTCTGGGGATTGTTGCAGACGATTTTCTCGGTCGGCGCGGTCGTCCAGGGGCTGAGCGTCGGCGACGGCAACGTGGCGGCTATTTTTAGCGACCTCAAGGCCGGCCTCCAGGCGCCGCTCACCGGCATGGGAACAGCCTTCAGTTCGTCCCTGTTCGGCCTTGCCGGTTCCCTGGTGCTGGGCTTCCTCGATCTGCAGTCGAGCCAGGCCCAGAACCGCTTTTTCAATGATCTGGAGGAGTGGCTGTCAAGCCTGACCCAGCTATCCAGCGCCAGCGCCCTCGGCGACGGCGGCCAGTCGGTACCCGCTTATGTCAACGCTCTGCTGGAACAGACCGCCGACAGCCTGGAGAATCTGCAACGGACCATGGCGCGCGGCGAGGAAAGCCGCATGACAGCCGACGCCAATATGCTCGATCTGACCCAGAAACTTGCCACCTTGAGCGACCAGATGCGCGCCGAGCAGGGATTGCTGGTCAAGCTGGTGGAAAATCAGGCGGACCTGAAACCGGTGCTACAGCGCCTTGCTGAGCCGCCGCCGGCAGCCGATACCGGGTTCGACGATGCCACCCGGGCTCATATTCGCAACATGGATGTCCATCTCATACGGCTGCTCGAGGAGTCGGTTTCCGGGCGTAACCAGATGGTCACCGATCTACGAAGCGAGATCAAACTGCTGGCCCGGACCATCGCCGCCCTCGACGATTCGCGTAAGGCGTAACACCCCATGCCCGTGGCTAGCCGCGCCAGGCGTTCTCCGCAAACCGACCTGATATGGCCCGGGTTCGTCGACGCCCTGTCGACCCTGTTGATGGTCATCATTTTCCTGCTGGTCGTCTTCATGCTGGCTCAGTATTTCCTCAGCGTCACCCTGTCGGGCCGCGACGAGGCCCTCGACCGGCTCAGCCGTCAGGTCAGCGAGCTGGCTTCGCTATTGTCCCTTGAGCGTCAGGCCAACGCCGATCTGCGTCTCGACATCGCCCAGTTATCGGCCGAATTGCAGACCTCGACGGCGATCCGCGACAGCCTGTCGTCGCAACTGGCCACGGCGGTCAGCGAGCGCGATACCCTGGACCTGAGCATTGCCCGCATGACCGATCTGGCGGCCCAGGCGGAAGCCGATGCCGAGGCCCTGCGCGCCGCCCTGGCCGAAGCCAACGAAACCATTTCCGCCGACCGCGAGACCATAGAACTCAAGCTCGCCGAGTTGGCCAGCCTGAAACGCGATATCGCCACCCTGCGTCAGCTGCGCACCGAGCTTGAAACCCAGGTCACCCAACTCGCCCTGGCCCTCGACGAGACCGCCCTGAGCCTGGAAGAGAGCAGGCTCACAGTCGATGTCACCAGCGCCCAACTGACCGTGGTCCGCGACCGCTCCATGGAGCTCGAAGCCCGCCTGGCCGATGAGACCGAACGCACGGCCCTGGCCCAGAAGGAAATCGACGACCGCGAAATTCGTCTCGACGAACTGCGGCTCGCGCTTCAGCAAAGCGATGCGGAACTGCTCAGCACGCAATCCCTGTCGAGCACTGCCCAAGCTCAGGTCGAGCTGCTCAGCCAGCAGATCAACGCTCTGCGCCAGCAACTGGAGCGGCTGTCGGCGGCCCTCGACATCGCCGAAGCCGAGGCCGAAGCCCAGGGCGCGGTGATCGCGGACCTCGGCCGCAAGCTCAACCTGGCCCTGGCCGGCAAGGTCGAGGAACTGCAGCGCTACCGCTCGGAGTTCTTCGGCCGCCTGCGCGAGGTGCTGGGCAACCGGCCCGGCATCCGCGTGGTCGACGACCGCTTCGTGTTCCAGTCCGAGGTTTTGTTCGGCTCGGGCTCGGCGACCTTCGAAGCGGCCGGGCGCGAGCAGATGGCCCAGCTCGCCCGCACCCTGCTCGACATCGCCCGTGATATTCCGTCGGATATTCCGTGGGTTCTGCGGGTCGACGGCCATACGGACCATAACCCCATTTCCACGGCTCAGTTTGCCTCCAACTGGGAATTGTCGTCGGCGCGGGCCATCTCGGTGGTGCGCTTCCTGGTCACCCAAGGGGTGCCGCCGGAGCGGCTGGTGGCCGCCGGGTTCGGCGAGTTCCAGCCCATCGACCCCAACGGCGATGATATCGCCTTGCGCCGTAACCGCCGCATCGAACTCAAACTCACCAGCCGCTGAGGAATTTCCGAACATCCGTCATGCCGAAAATCCGACATGAATAAGTTCCGTGGGTTTGATTACGGCGCCCTGGCGCGAGCCATGGCCATCGGCGCCGTTGGCGGCGCCATATTCGCCTGGCTCAACACGCCCCTGGCTTGGATGATCGGCGCCATGTGCGCCACCACCATCGCCTCGGTCAGTGGCGTCAACGTCAAGATGCTGCCGTCCCTGCGCCAGTTCATGATTGCCGTCCTCGGGGTCATGCTGGGCAGCGCCTTCCATCCAGAAATCGTCGAGCAGATGGCGCGCTGGTCCCTGAGCCTGGGGGTGCTGTTCCTCTACATGCTGCTGATCACCGGGCTGGTGATGCTCTATTTCCGCAAGGTCATGCACTACGACGCGACCACCGCCTATTTCTCGGCCATTCCCGGCGGCCTCAACGAGATGGTCCTGATCGGCGGCGCCTCGGGCGGCGACGACCGCACCATCGCCCTGACCCATGCCTCGCGTATTCTGCTGGTGGTCATGGTCATTCCCTTCTGGTTCCGCCTGGTCGAGGGCTACCAGCCGTCGGCGTCGAGCGCCGGCGCGCCGTTCGCCGACATCCCGGCCGTCGACCTCGGCATCATGGTCCTGTGCGGTGTCGTCGGCTTCTTTTTGGCGCGCGTGGTCAAGGTGCCGGCGCCGGCCCTGATCGGTCCCATGGTACTGAGCGCCGCCGCCCACCTTACCGGCGCCACCATGTCGCGGCCGCCGGTGGAACTGATCAACATCGCCCAGGTGGTGGTCGGGGTCGGCATCGGCTGCCGCTTCGCCGGCGTCGCAATCTCGCGGCTGGCCCGGGCCATAGCGGCGGCGGCGGGCTCGACAGTGATCATGCTGGGCAGCGCCGTGGCCTTCGCTGTCGCCATTCACGCCATGATCGGCCTGCCCGCCGAAGCCCTGGTCCTCGCCTTCGCCCCCGGCGGCCTGACGGAAATGACCCTGATCGCCCTCTCCCTCGACATCGACCCGGCCTTCGTCTCATCCCATCACGTCGTACGAATTTTTCTGGTGGTGGTACTGGCGCCGCTGGCGTTCAAGCTGCTGGCATCGAGGCTGGGGGTTGGGGCGGGGAGTAAATTGACACTCAAAACGTTCTAGTAAATAGAGTGGCACACGCAAGCTATTATCATGTAAAACAATGACCTAGACATAGATACATCGAGTTCGCGAAATCGCTGACTGAGGTGGTCCCACATTGTTGGACAGTTTGGCAGCGGATTTAAGGTGTATTCC
>CAZYDR010000065.1:0-21515 GCA_964645285.1 uncultured Alphaproteobacteria bacterium | reverse complement strand
AACTCGGTA
The DNA here is from genome assembly GCA_964645285.1 of uncultured Alphaproteobacteria bacterium. GTDB lineage: Bacteria > Pseudomonadota > Alphaproteobacteria > JAAXGF01 > JAAXGF01 > JAYZAP01. Next base: position 21,506 of record CAZYDR010000065.1, on the reverse strand, counting down.
AAGGCTGCCTCGGCGCCGGGATCCCCGTCGCGCATGGCCTCGAAGGGGCTTTGTCAGACTAAACCGGACTGAGCCGGGACGGGCCATTCCATAGTCTCCGGCGATGAAAAATCCCTTCCGATATTTCAACAGCTCGCCCGAAATTATCCGCCTCACGGTGATTTCGCCTCACGGTGATGATGTATGTCCGGTAAGCGATCGCGTCTGACGCCGCGTGCCACCCACCCACTCGAGGGCAGTGATTGAGTTCTGTTCGCCAATTGCAGTCGACAACGTTAGTCAGGTTGTTCCTGGCGTGTGTCGCTTTTCGTTCTGAACAGCAATATCAACGGCAGCATTGCAATCGAAACAAGGGCGGTCGCATAGAAACTGTTGTTGTAGGCGATCATGGTCGCCTGGCGGGTGATCTCCGCATCAATGGCGGCCAGCCCGGTAGAATCGGTTGTGTTCCATAACTCGGCTATGGATGGATAGCGGAACAGTTCATTGTACGGATTCACGTATTCACTCAACACCGCGTGGCTGATCTGGGCGGTTCTGGTGAGAATGGCGAAAACACCCGCGAAGCCGACAGTCGTGCCGGTAAAGAACACGAGAAAGAAAACTGAAAAGCCCTCCGTCGTATACCGTTTCGGCAAGGTTGCGAAGCCCAGCGTCGTGATCGGCACGAACATGATGCCCGAGCCGAACCCCTGTACGAAGTTAGTCCAGATGACGTCGAGCATACGAACGTCTACCGTCCATCCGTACATTGCCCAACTCGAGACTGTTACGCATACAAATCCCACGGCGAGGATGTGGCGCGGGTCCAAGCGAGTGATAATCCGGCTGAGCACGAGCATGCCAAAAATTATCCCGAGCCCGCGCGCCAGCATGAGTATTCCGGAGTCAATTACGGGGTACGCGGCCAGGTTTTGCAGGAGCAACGGCAACAAGACCAAGGGCAGAGTAGTGATTGCGCCATTGATGAATCCAAACAACAGGCCCAACCGAAAGTTCTTGTCGCGAAACAGCTGCAGTTCGAGGAAAGGTTCCTTCGTCGTGACGCTGTGAACGACAAAGATATACAGGGCGACGCCGGAAACGACGGTTTCGATAATGATTTCTGGTGATCCAAACCAGTCCAGACGTTCGCCGCGATTAAGCAATAGCTGGAGCGTCACCACGCCGATAAGAAGCGCACATAGACCGAGCCAGTCGAGACGATGATCGGGTCTTATTTCGGTCTCTGGAACGATGGCCCAGGCAACAGCATAGGCGAAGATGCCGACCGGAACGTTGAGATAGAATATCCAGGGCCAGTCATAGTATTCCATGACGACGCCTCCGACTACCGGACCCAATACCGCGCTGGCCACCAGACCCATACTCCAGAGTGCAATCGCCTCGCCACGCTGTTCGCGCGGAAACGCATCGACCGTGATAGCCTTTCCCAGGGGAATCAGGGCGCCGCCGAGAAAACCTTGCACAAAGCGCCAGACTGCTTCTTCGAACAGGGTCGTGGCCATGGCGCACATGACCAGGCTAGCGGTGAAACCGGCTATGGAAGCGAGAAACATCCGCCGCCTGCCGAACCGTGTGCTGAGCCAACCTGAAATCGCGATCATCACCGTGCTGCCCATGATGAAGGCGGTCATGATCCAGGCGATCTCGTCGGGCGTGGCCGAGAAGGCGCCCTGCATGTGGGGTAACGCGACACCGGCGATCGTCCAGGTAAACTCGTAAACACTGGTGCCGGCGACGGACGCCAGCATCACCACGTAAGGTCCGACGCCCTTTATAGGTGGTCCGGTGTGTTGCTTGCCAGCATTTGGGAACATTACTGGTGAAACTCTCCCGCGAACGCTTCACATATCAGCACCTCCATATCCCCATCACACTTCTTAGCGATGCGGACGGTGGCGATGATTCCTGCCTGTAGTGGAAGCGAATTCGTAGCGCCTTTGGTGTAAAGGCGATAGGGCGCTCACCATACCAGTTTGAGCCAATGTCCCATGACATTTTTGCGGCGATGGTCCTCGTGTGCGACGTCCTGTCCAGAGATTGTCCTGGGAACCCATCCGTGAAATGATCCGGCTCGATAGGGCCGCCGTGTTTGTCGTTCGTCCGTCGTCAAGGCGATGGTGATGAGTTCTGATGTAGGAAGGAAGCATACCGTGTCACCAGAACCCGGTCGCTGGCTACCCGAGCCGACACCCGAGACCCAGCACTATTGGGACGGCACCAAGGAGGGCGTACTCCTCCTGCAACATTGCGATAATTGCGACGACACCTACTTTCCGCCGCAGCCGTTCTGCGCCAAGTGCGCGTCGCGGGACGTCAGTCTGGTTGAGGTCAGTGGTCGTGCGACGTTGATGAGCTACGTCATCAGCCACCGCCGCACGCCCGGTTTTGAGCCACCATTTTCCATCGCCATCGTCGAGCTCGAAGAGGGCCCGCGCATGATGACAAATATCGTCGGCTGCGCTCAGACGCCCGAGGCGCTTGTACTCGATATGACGCTTGAAGTGGTTTTTGAGGCGGTCTCGGACGACATCACTCTACCCCTGTTCAGGCCCGCAAGAGACGCTAAATGAAGCCCGGATCGGTCGCCGTGGTCGGCGCGGCGGAAACCACTCGGCTTGGCAAGATCCCCGATGTGTCGGAGCTCGAACTGCACCGCGACGCGGCGCTCAACGCCCTCGACGACGCCGGGCTCAAGCCCGCCGACATCGATGGCTACGCCGGCGTCAATGGCTATGTGGGTGAGATGGTGCTGTCCCTGGGCGTCAAGCCCAATTGGATCGACGGTACTCTGGTCGGCGGTTGTTCCTTTATTCTCATGGTCCGCCACGCGGCGGCGGCCATCAACGCCGGCCTTTGCCATACCGTGCTGATCACCCACGGCGAGAGCGGCCGCTCGCGGGTCGGCGCCATGCCTTGGGTTTCGACGCCCTATTCGCTGGTCGGCCAATTCGAAATGCCCTTCGGGACCATGGATCCGACGACCCGGTTCAACACCCCGTTGCTGCGCTACATGGCGGACTACGGGCTGAGCGGGGAGGGCCTAGCGACTGTCGCGGTCATCCAGCGCGAGTGGGCGGCCATGAACCCGCGCGCCTATGTGCGCGATCCCCTGACCATCGACGAAGTGATGGAGTCGCGCATCATCGCCTGGCCGATCCGCAAGCTGATGTGTTGCCTGGTAACTGACGGCGGTGGCGCCTTGATCCTCACCTCGGCCGACCGCGCGGCGGACTTTCCGCAAAAGCCGGTCTACATCATGGGCACGGGCGAGAGCATCGAATCACCGCTTACCGCTCAGATCGAAGACCTCAAGAGTGGCCGCGCCTTTCGCCAGGCCGGCCAGCGCGCCTTCGCCGAGGCCGGCCTGACGCCCGCCGACATCGATCATCTGATGATCTACGACGCCTTCGCCCAGCTGCCGGTCTGGGGCCTTGAGGACCTCGGCTTCGTGGGTAAGGGCGAGGCCGGCGACTTCATCGCCGAGCGCCGCACCGCGCCGGGCGGCGAGCTGCCCATGAACACCAACGGCGGCGGCATGTCCTACACCCATACCGGCATGTACGGCATGTTCGCCATGCTGGAATCCATACGCCAGATGCGCGGCACCGCGCCGGCCCAGGTCGAGGGCGCCACGACATCCCTGACCCACGGGGTCGGCAAATTCTTCGAGGCCGGCGCCACGATAATCTTCTCCAACCAGCGGTCCTGACCGAGCCGAGGCTAATCGTCAGCCAACAATAGCAGTGCGCTAGCGTGTGCTTTGGCGTCGCCGGCGGCTATGAGGCGGTCGCCGGACGCCAAGGTCAGGGGTTGGCCTTGCCAGTCGGTGGCAATGCCGCCGGCGCCTTCGATGACGGGCGCCAGGGCGAGATAGTCGAAGACGTCGAATGCCACATCGATACCGACATCAATACGCCCCGAGGCAATCTGAGCGTAGGCCGTACAACTGCCGCCGTAGACCGTCAACCGGGTCGCCGCCTTTAGTCGCTCAAGTGCCGGCAAGTCGTCGGCGTCATAGAAGTCAATGTTGCTGGTCGACATCATGGCCTGGGAGAGATCATCGCAAGGCCGCACCCGGACCGGCTCGCCATTGCGCAGGGTCGGCAGGCCCGTGGCCCCGACCCAGCGCTCGGCCGTGGCCGGTATGTCGATGACGCCCATCATCGGAACCCCGCCCTGAAGTAGAGCAATGAGCGTACCATAGACCGGAATTCCCGCGAGAAAGGCCAAGGTGCCGTCGATGGGATCAAGCGCCCAGACGAATTCGCTGTCAGGGTTTGCTTCGCCGTGCTCCTCGCCGACGATGCCGTGTCCGGGGTGGGTATCGGTAATCATCTCACGCAACCGCGCCTCCACGGCCTGGTCGACAGCGGTTACCGGGCTACCGTCGGATTTCATTTCACCGATGTATGACTGGCGCGCCGCCTCTATAAGCATGGCGCGGCTGGCGTCGGCCAGGGTTTCGGCGAAGCTCACAAACTCATTCATGGCGGGCCTAATGGGAAAGAATCTGGCTGAGGAACAACTTGGTTCGTTCGCTCTTCGGGTTCTCGAAGAATTCCGCCGGCGGACTCATTTCGACGATCTCGCCGTTATCCATGAAAACCATATAGTCGGCCACCGAGCGGGCAAATCCCATTTCGTGGGTCACCACGATCATGGTCATGCCGTCGCGCGCCAGGTTGGTCATGACGTCGAGCACTTCGCTGATCATTTCCGGATCGAGCGCCGAGGTCGGCTCGTCGAACAGCATGATCTTGGGGTTCATGCAAAGCGCCCGGGCAATCGCCACCCGTTGCTGCTGGCCGCCGGATAGCTGGCTGGGATACTTGTCCGCCTGCTCGGGAATTTGCACCCGTTCGAGATATTTCATGGCGGTGTCGCGGGCCTCGGCCTTCGAGACCTTACGCACCAGCCGGGGCGCCAGCATGAGGTTCTTGATGATCGTCAGATGGGGAAACAGATTGAAGCTCTGAAATACCATGCCGACTTCGCTGCGCACCGCGTCGATGTCCTTGACGTCACTAGTCAGTTCATGGCCGTTGACGACAATCTTGCCGGCATTGTGTTCCTCAAGCCGGTTGATGCAGCGGATCAAGGTCGATTTGCCGGAACCGGAAGGGCCGCAGACGACAATCCGTTCGCCCTTCTTGACGGTCAAATCGACGTTTTTTAGCGCTTGAAAATCGCCGAAGTATTTATCGACGTTCTCCACTTGAATAACTGTTGTCTGATCATGATCAACCATCTGTTGGTTCACTTCTCGCTACATAACGACCCATGTCTGTTGCCTCGCTTCTTACATGTCGGCTCATACGTTTTTCGACCCAGCCGAAGGTTCTCTGAATGATCCAGGTCAGAACTAGATAGACCACCATCAGCGATATGAAAATCTCGTAGGGGGCGTAGGTCTCGGCGACGATAGTCCGGGCGATGCCCATCATGTCGAGGATCGTAATGGTGCTGGCCAGGGCGGTGCTCTTCATCAGGCTGATGACGTCGTTGCTATAGGCCGGCAGCGCCAGGCGAATGGCGATGGGGCTGGTAATGTGGATAAACCGGTGGGTCGTGGAGAGGCCCAGCGCCGCGCCGGCTTCCTTCAAACCCCGATCCACGCCGAGAACGCCGCCACGCAAAATCTCCGACACATAGGCGCCGGTATTCAGGGTCAGGGCAAGGATAGCGCAGCCGAAGGGCTCGCGCAGTATGGGCCAGAATATGCTTTCGCGAACGAACTCGAGCTGCGGCAGGCCGTGGTAGATGATGAATATCTGCACCAGGATGGGCGTGCCGCGAAATATGTAGATGTAGACCATGGTCGGCGCCGCGAGATACCAGCGGCCGCTGATTCGCATGAGCAACAGAATAATGGCGAGCGCCAACCCCAACACGGCCGACAGGAACCACAACGAAAACGTCATACCGATGCCCGTGAGCATCTTGGGAATGCTGTCGGCGATCAGGGCGAGATCGAAACTCATCGCGCGGTCTCGAGATGCCGGTTGGCATACTTTTCAAGCACCACGACCGACAAGGTGATGATTGTCGACAGCGCGAGATAGATCGCACCGACCACAATCAGCATGGTGAACGGCTTGCCCGTGGTGGCGATGGCCTGTTCGGCGACGAACAGGGTTTCCTCCAGACCGATGATGGAAATCAGCGCGGTATCCTTGATCAGGGATAGCATGTGGTTGCCGAAAGGCGGCAACGCCAAACGCCACATGGCCGGGATGCGCACGTATACGAACGTCTTGAAGTTCGACAGCCCGAGCGCCCGGGCGGCTTCGAGCTGCCCTGGGTCGACACCGAGAAAGGCGCCGCGAAAGGTCTCCGTGGCGTAGGAGCCGACGATCAGCGCAATGGCAAATGAGCCGGCCCAAAATGGCGGCAGATCGACAAACTTGATCTCGGGATCAAAGGCCTGGGCAATCGCCGTCAGGGTGACGGCCGAACCGAAGTAAATCAGCAAAAGCACCAGAATCTCGGGGGTGCCGCGAAACACGATCGTATAGCCGTTGGCAATGGATTTGGCGACCCTGTTTCCCGACAGCTTGGCGCCGGCGCCAATCAGTCCGAACAGGACCGTCAGGACCAGGGCGACGGCGAAAACCTCGACAACGACAACCGAGCCCCAAAAAAAGTCGTCCCACCAGCCGGTTAATACTTCCACAGGCACTCACTCTATCCGGGGCCCGACGTGCGGTGCAGCGCCGCCATCAAAATGGACAAGGAAAAGGAAAGAACCGCGGTGGGGATCGCCAGAGCGCCCCCATCGCGGGCATGACGTTTATTAGTGGATGGCGAAGGGGAAGTACTTCAGAGCATAACTCTCCAGCCAGCCGTCATCGGTCAGGGTCTTCAAGGCGGCATTCAGGCGCGCCTTCAACTCGTCATTGCCCTGGCGAAGGCCAATGCCGACACCGATGCCGAAGTATTTCTTCTCGTCGATCTGCGGACTGACGAATTCAAAGCCCGCGCCGTCCTCTTTGCTGAGGAACCGGAGATGGGCTTTCATGGGATTGGTCATGATCATATCGGTCCGGCCATTGACCAGATCGAGATACAGGGCCTCGTTGGAGTCGTAGAGAACCACTTCAGCTTCGGGTAGTTCATTCTCGAACCAGTCCGAATAGGTGGTTGCGCGCTCAAGGCCAACCTTGAGGCCGGCAAAGTTACCGGGAATTGGCTTGCCTGCACCGTCAAAAAGATTCCAACCGGCATCTTTTCTGCCGACCAGGCGGCCCACCGAAATACGGTAAGTGTTCGAGAAATCCATCTTCTTCAGACGCTTCTCCTTGATCGACATGGAGGCGATGACCAAATCGAACTTGTTGGCCAGGAGAGCCGGGATCATGCCGTCCCATTTCTGGCAGACAAATTCCAGGTCGACGCCGATAAGACCGGCGACGCCCTTGGCGACATCGACGTCATAGCCCATGAGCTTGCCATCGGTATCCTTGAAATTGAACGGTGCATAGGTGCATTCCATGCCGACGCGAAGGGTTTCGGCGGATGCCGTGTTGACGACCGCCAGGGCCAGAATGGCCGCTATGAATGAAGTTAGTTTTAGCATCGTAAATCCTCCCTGTTGTTTGGTGGTATCGTCCCTCGGTCATAATACCTGGGCGCTGCAATCGAGCAAGCGCGTAAAGCCTTTAGTTGAATTTTTCGCCAGCGCATCGACGCTAGGATCGCAGCAAGTCCAGAGTCAACACCTGCCTTGCCACCGGTGTGTCCCATTTCGGGCTCGTTGTGCATGTCGTCCCAGCCGTCAGTTTCTTCGGCGAAGGCGTCGATGCTCGCCCGTGTCACGAATCGCCGTAACCCATCACGGCCTTGGTTTCAGTGAATTCGGCGAGGCCGTGCTGACCCCACTCCCGTCCGTTGCCTGACAGTCTGTAGCCACCGAACGGCGCGACGGGGTACGCGCGCATCAGGCGCCAGTTCACTGAGTCGGCGGGCGGCGGCCAGGCCGGTGACTCCGGCGCCGACCACCACCCAGTCGGCGGTTTGATGATCCTTGAGGCGGTTGGCCGGCGCCGGTTCCGGCAGTATGGCGTACCATCCCGACGCCTGTCGTAGGTCGGTAAGAAGAGGGTCATGGCTGGTCATGGGTCCGATCCGAAGCTCTCTGAACTAGGGCAAATGAGTGGGTAACGCGTCGCGAGGCGGCCGCATATGCTCGATCTCGATGCCGCGATCAGCCTCTGACCATCACTACCTCGGAGTCGAGATGACTGGTCCACAGCCAGACCGCCAGCATGGCTTGTTCGTTGGTCTGCATAGTGTGGCGTACATCCGATTCGTGATAGATGGAATGCTCTGGCTCAACGGCGAACCAGGGCCGCGTAGCAACCTTCCAGTCGCCCCTGCCGCCAATGATCCAGTAACTTTCCTCGGCGTGATGAACATGCCCCGGATAGTAAGTGTCCGGCGCCTGAAGGCTGATACCCGCCGCGACCTTGTCCGATCGCAACAAGCCGGCGGTGCCAATAATGGCGGTGCCCGTGAAATTGCTCGAAAAAGCCACCATATCGGGATCGCTCCCGTGCTTATCGGGCGATTGCCGCCACGTCAGTCGGTCCGTCACCGTAAGCAGCGTCTCCGCCGCCACGGCGGACGGCGATCCCTGCGATCCCGTCGCGGTGCATGCTGCTTCCAGATGGCTATCCACAGTGGGATTGGTGGCGGGTTCGGGCCTGTCCGGCGTGCCTGTCCAATCGACATTTTCCAAAGCGAAGCTTGCTGTTCTCGCCAAATCTCCACCGGAATCGGCGGCGGCGGTAAAAAGTCCTTTCAAGGCATTGGCTAGCCGGTCCATGCTGACATTCCCATCGTTTCACAGTTCTGATTGCCGCCACGCATCTAGACCGGAAAACGTGCCGATGAAAAGCCTGATCTCTGTCCACGGCGCCCGACCCGCAAATTCGCGGCCAATTCCGAGGAACGCCCAATGAGCGAAGACCTGAAGACGCTGCGCGAACTGGAACGCAAAATCCTCTGGCTGGCCTGCTGGATGGTGCACAACGCCAACCATCTCCGGCCCAAGAGCGACGGCGATGTGAAGGTTGGCGGCCATCAGGCGTCTTGCGCCTCCATGGTGTCGATCATGACGGCGCTCTACTTCCATGTGCTCAGGCCCGAGGACCGGATCGCGGTCAAGCCGCATGCCTCGCCGGTTTTCCACGCTATCCAGTATCTCATGGGCAATCAGACTCGAGAGAAACTGGAGAACTTCCGGGGCTACGGCGGCGCCCAATCCTATCCCAGCCGGACCAAGGATATCGACGACGTGGATTTCTCCACCGGCTCGGTTGGTCTGGGGGTGGCGATCACCGCCTTTGCGTCGCTGATCCAGGATTACCTGGCGGCCAAGCCCTGGGCAGCCGACCGGCCCCTGGGGCGGATGATTGCCCTGGTCGGCGATGCCGAGCTCGACGAGGGCAACATCTACGAATGCCTCCAGGAGGGTTGGAAACACGACCTGCGCAACACCTGGTGGATCATCGACTACAACCGCCAAAGCCTGGATGGCGTTGTCCGCGAGGGACTGTGGCAGCGTATAGAGGCTATTTTCGGTGCCTTCGGCTGGGACGTGGTGCGGCTCAAATTCGGCGCCCTGCAGCAGGCTGCGTTTGCCGAGCCCGGCGGCGAGCGCCTGCGCGACTGGATCGACAGCTGCCCCAACCAGCTTTATTCGGTGCTGACCTACCGGGGTGGCGTCGCCTGGCGCAAACGGCTGATGGACGATATCGGCGATCAGGGTGACGTGACCGCTCTGCTGAACCGGCGCGACGATGACCAACTGGCGACACTGATGAACAATCTTGGCGGCCAGTGTATCGCGACTCTTACCCAGGCCTTCGACGCCATCGATCACGACCGGCCCACCGCCTTCCTGGCCTACACCATCAAGGGATGGGGAACCCCGTTGGCTGGCCATAAGGACAACCATGCGGGCATCATGACCGAGGTCCAGATGGCCGATTTCCAGGCGTTGATGGGCGTCGCCGAGGGCGAGGAATGGGAGCCCATGGCGGCGGTCGAAGACCCGGCGGTGTTGCAGGCTTTGCTCGATGCCACGCCATTCTTCGCCGCCGGCCGTCGGCGCTATAGCGCGGCCAAACAGCTTGCCCCGGGAGCGGTCTTTCTTGACGATAGAGAACTCTCCACCCAGGCCGGGTTCAGCAAGATTCTCGACAAGCTGGCCACGTCCGACAACCCCATAGCTGACCGCATCGTTACCACTTCGCCGGACGTTACCGTATCGACCAATCTCGGCCCCTGGGTTAATCGGCGCGGCTTGTTCGCCCGCGATGAAATGGCCGACACCTTTCACGATGAGCGGGTGCCCTCGACCCAGAAGTGGCAGTTCTCGCCCCAGGGCCAGCATATGGAACTGGGCATTGCTGAGATGAACCTGTTTCTCCTGCTCGGCGCGGCCGGGCTCAGTCATTCCCTGTTCGGCGAGCGGCTGATTCCCATCGGCGCGGTTTATGACCCCTTCGTCGCCCGCGGTCTCGATGCCCTGAACTATGCCTGTTACCAGGATGCCCGTTTCCTGATCGCTGGCACGCCCTCGGGCATCACCCTGGCGCCGGAGGGCGGCGCCCACCAGTCCATCGGTTCGCAACTCATCGGTATCAGCCAGGACGGGCTGGCGGCGTTCGAGCCGGCCTATCTCGACGAGCTCGCGGTCATCCTCGATTGGGCCTTCGACTATCTCCAGCGCGACGGCGAGGGCGAGCCGGACGAGCGCACCTGGCTGCGTGACGAGACCGGCGGCTCGGTCTATCTCCGCCTCACCACCCGCGAGCTGGAACAGCCCGCGAGGCGCGATGACGACAGCTTTCGCCAAGGTGTTATCGACGGGGCCTACTGGTGGCGCAAGCCCGGCCCGAACGCCGATATCGTGATCGCCTATCAGGGCTGTGTCGCGCCGGAGGCCATCGAAGCGGCCGGGCGAATTGCTGAAGACCGCCGCGATATCGGAGTTCTAGCGATCACCTCGGCGGACCGTCTCAATGCCGGATGGACCGCGGCCCAGCGGGCCCGGCGCCGGGGTCTGCTCGGGGCTTTGAGCCAAGTCGAGCGGCTGATGGCCGATCTGCCGCCCCATTGTACGCTGATCACGGTCACCGATGGACACCCGGCGACGCTGGCCTGGCTCGGCGCGGTTTGCGGGCATCGCACGGTTCCACTCGGCGTCGAGCATTTTGGTCAGACCGGCACCATCGGCGATCTCTATGACCACTACAGCATCAACGCCGATGCCATCATCACCGCTGTTCACGGCCTCTCACCCGGGCGCCCGATCCGCCATCTCGGTAAGTTGGCGTAATCGGTTGGCCGCTGCGGGAATTACAGATAGCTGAAATCGAAGGGCCGTTCGCGGTGGCGCACCAGGCGGCCGACCGAGGGCGCCGGGAAGTGTGACGTCAGCACCAGGGTATCGCTCTCGCAATGGGCATCGAGAAAGGCCTTGCGGGTCGCCGTCGATTGGGTCCGGTCGCGGTCGAAACCGGGGCTCCATCCGGGATGGGCGAGCTGGATCGGGCTGTGCATGAGATCGCCGCACATGAGCGCGTGCTTGTCCTTCGAGGCCAAGTGGACGGCCACATGGCCCGCGGTATGGCCGGGGGTCGGCTCGAGCCAGACGTTGTCGTCGAGGGCGTAGTCCATATCGACGATTACAGCATGGCCCACTACCATGACCGGCAGTACGTTTTCGCCGAAAATATCCGGGTTTTCGGTCTCGGCCTGGGCGTACTCCTCGCGGGCGAAGATGTACTTGGCGTTGGCGAATGTCGGCGTCCAGCGGCCATCTACCAGCCGTGTGTTCCAGCCGCTGTGGTCACTGTGGAAGTGGGTGCAGAAGACGTAGTCAATATCCTCGGGGCCGACCCCGGCGGCGGCTAGGTTGTCGAGCCATATCTTGTTGTCACGTTGCCAGCCTTCGGGCACCCATTGCACCGATTTATGACAGCCGTTGCAGGTGTCGATCAGGATAGTGTGGTGGCGCGTGCGCACCAGATAGGACTGGCACGCCATGATCATCCTGCCACTCACCGGATCGAGGGCCTGGGGTTTGAGCCAATGGTGGTGGGGCGCCACCGCATCCGGCGTCGCCTCGACGAAAAACTCCAGGGTAGGGCCATGGGCTCCTGAAATTCGGCGATGCGTTCGATACCGATGTCGCCCAACTGACGTTTGGTCATGCGGCGTTTCCCTCGCTGGGGAGCCTGGTCTAGATGCGTACGGTCAGTTCGAAGCCGCCCTGGAATGGCACTGTCATGGTTCGAAGCCGGTTTTTCGGGTCATTGATGAATTCGAAGTAGCCGCGATACTCGTCGGCCGACGATGTCGTGTTGTCGCACAGCACAATAGCGCCGGAACGCAGGCTCGCCGAGACCAGTTCGAGGGCGGGCAGGGCGACTTCCCAGATATCGACCAGCAACAAATCAACCGGCCCGCCGGGGTCCTTGAGGGTCTCGCGCAGATCGCCTTCGCGGAGTTCGATATAGTCGCTGAGGCCGGCTTCGGAGAAATTCGCATTGGCGATTTTCACCTTGTCGGGCTCGAACTCTGTACCGATCACCACGCCGTTTTCGATCTGGTTATCGCGCACGGCAGCCGCCAGATATAGGGTCGATACCCCGAACGAGGTGCCGGCCTCGATCACACGCCTCGCACGCAGGGCGCGGATGAGCTGGTAGCAGAATTCACCCTTGTCGCGGTCAAGCGCGACCATCTTGTCAGACAGGAAGCCATGCAAGTCGTCGTCATAGGGCTTCTCGTAGTCGAGCGTGCCGTCCAGCCGTCGTTGCCTGAAATAGGCACTGGTCGCGTCCACCTGTTTATCACTCTCGCCATGCAGGCGGTCGAGCAGAGCCTCAAGTTTCGGATCATTCAACAGGGACGCCATGTATCGCTCCTCCAGAGGGCGGTGTACCGGTGTTACTTTTCGACGGGCGCCGGACCGTGGCGATAGGGCAGGCTGCCATCGTCGCCCCAAACGTGAAAACGCGGCAGGCCGTCGGCGATTTCGAACCAGCTGATACGTTCGTCGTGATGGATATGAAATTGCGGCACCAGGGCATTGGGGTCGTCTGTGGTGCTGATGAGAATTTCGATCAGCGGGCCTTCATCGCCGCCATCGCCTTCCCATGTGAGCGACGTTCCGCATTTACCGCAGAAGCCGCGCCCGATGTCCGGCGAGGACCGATAGATTTGCCGGGGATCGGCGGTCCACTCGACCTGGCTCGCACGAAAACCAGCCAGGGTGACCACCGGTGCGCCGCTATGGCGGCGACAACTCAGGCAATGGCAATGGATGACCGAGACCGGCTCGCCGCGCGCTTCATAGCGCACCGCGCCGCACATGCATCCGCCGGTTACCGTTTGATTGTCTTGTCCCATGGTCTTCCCCCTATCCTCAATCGACGCCAGTGATTATTTCGATTCCTAGTCCACAGTCTAGGTTTGAATCCGGTCACGTAACACATGACGCAGGATTTTCCCCGAAGGCGACTTTGGGATCGCATCGATGAATTCCAGACGGCGGATATGTTTGAAGCTGGCTACCTGGTCGGCGACAAATGCCATGAGCGATTGCGGCGTCACGGTGTCCGTACCGGGTTTCATGACCACGTACCCCGTGGGAATCTCGCCGGCCTCTTCGTCCATCAGAGGCACGACGGCCGCGTCGGCGACGGCTGGGTGGGACAGCAACACGCCCTCCAGTTCGGCCGGCGCGACCTGGAAGCCCTTGTACTTGATCAACTCCTTGAGGCGATCAACGATATAGAAGTAGCCGGCCTCGTCGAACAGGCCGATATCGCCCGTGCGCAACTAACCATCTTCGGTGATCGTCTCCACCGTCGCCTCCGGGGCGTTCAGATAGCCATGCATTACGCTTGGGCTACGCACCCAGAGCTCGCCGCTTTCGTTCGGGCCAAGGTCACGGTCGTTCTCCACATCGACCATGCGGCATTCGGTGTTGCATAGGGCGACACCGATGGAGCCCGCCGGCAGGGGCTCGCCGGGAAGCGGCAAATGGGTGACCGGGCCGGCCTCGATCAGGCCGTAGCCCTGAACCACCGCGCAATTCATGCGGCCCGCCAGTTCAACCTCGAGGTCGCCCCAAGGGTGCCGCCGCGCTGAAGACGAACTCCAATGCAGAGAGGTCGTAGTCATCGACACAGGGGTCGCGCGCCAGCGCCAGAACGATTGGCGGCACCACGTAGGCCGGGGTTGCGCGGAAACGCTGGTGGAGCTCCAGGTAAACCCGCAGTTCGAAGCGCGGCATGGTGATGATCGTGCCGCCGTTGGCCAGGATGCAATTCATTAGCGGCTGCATGCCGTAGATATGGAACATGGGCAGCACCGCGATGTCGTCGCACGGTGCGATCACCGGCAGCTCGTCGTCGCCCAGAGAGTCGCCGTATAGGGCGCTCAGCGGGGTGGCCGGAAACTCTCCAACATCGCCCAGGACGAACACCGCCTTGAGGCCGACCGCCTCTTGCACCGCCGCCACGGTGAACAGAAAGCGGGCCCCGGCATCTTTCATCTGATGGGTAATTTCCCGCGCTGTGTAGAGCGGGTTGATGGTCGTCACCGTGCCCCCGGTCAGGAGAGTCCCGTGAAGCAATACGGGGTATTCGGGGCAGTTGGGAGCCAGGATTGCCAGCACATCGCCCTTGCCGAAACCACGGGCCATCAGACCACCGGCGATCCGCCGGATACTGTCGTTCAGTTGGCCGTAGGTCAGGGTGCGCCCGCTGACGCCGTCGATCAGGGTAGGGCTATCGGCCAGTCGCTCCGCGTGCCACAGGACGTAGCTTGTGACAGGAACTTCCGGAATCTCCTGTAATGGGAGCCTGCCGGTGATGATGTTGCTCACGACCGCTCTTCTTCTCTTAGATGCGCAGGCTGGGGTGGATATAGTCTTCGTAGTCGCCGGCGGGCTTGTCGGGAAGTTTGGTCTGGGGGTGCGCGTAGAAGCGGGGCGCGTCGCGCTTTTCAAGGCCACCCTCAAAGGGCAGGCGCATGGCCATTCCGGCGCGGTTGCGCTTGGCCTCGCGCATGACCTTCTGCAATTCTTCGGCCAGAGGCAGGTTCCACGGCAGCACGTAATAGCGCGGCTCGATCACATCGGGCAGGCGCAGCCACAGATAAATGCCCCGGCCTTCCCGTAGGGCGGCGCCGATCACCTCGGCCTCTTCGATACCGGCGCCCCTGAATTCGAGCGCCGCGGGCTTGGGCCGGCTCAACAGATCGTTGAAGGCGCCGTAGGCGACCGCCGCGGTAAGCGCCAGCAGAGCAACGCTGCCGGCGCGGAATACCAGACGGCGGCGCGACCAGATGGCGATCAGGGCGAGAACCGCGGCGAGGACGACGAAAACCGCGTAGAAGGCGGGAAGCTCCAACATCACGGCAGCCATCATTTGTTTCCGAAGACGCGCAGCGGTTTGAACAGGCTGTTGATACTGCCCGCCAGGACAACGCCTTTCTTGTCGAGGGTGAAACGGAACACGGTGATTTCCTGACCGACATAGTCGAGCCGTGCCGTGGTGCCAAGGATGGGCACCACGATGGGTCCTTCATCGCCGTCTATCTTGACGCTTACGATGCAGCGCACGTCCGTTGGCGGCGGGATATCGTGGTCGCCCCGATAGGCGTGGATGTTGACGATATATTCGCCGGGAATGATGCCGCGGGTGTAAGCCACCTCGTGGTTGATCATGGTCGGGTCCATGTACTGCCCAAGATCGTCGCGCAGTAGATTGAAGAACACCGCACCCTTGTTGGAATAGCCCACGGGCAGGTCGTTGGGCGCTTGAATCCAGAGGTCGATATCGGCGTTAAGTTCACTCGGCCAGGTGATTTCGACGATGACGCTGCCTGGTGGCGTCATGGTGGCCTGGGCCTGGGTGCCGCGCGGATTGATGTAGGGCAGCAATAGGACAATGACCGCGAGAAAGCCCATGAGGGCAAGGCTGAGGACGTCGCGAAACAAGGTGCCGCCAGCCTCGTCCTGGTTATCTAAAGGGTCAAGCATGGCTGGTCGCGGCCAAGTTGCCCATGAAATGGTCCGGCGCTTCGGCGCGTTCGATGATGGCGTTGGCCAGATTGACTGTGCCGGTGGCCAGCAGTTGATAGTTGACCAACAGCCAGATATGGAAGACTGCGCCCACAAGGGTCGTGTAGAGGGCCACTGCCATGCCTTCGATGAGGGTCGAGATCATCGGGCCGATGGCGCCGACGTCGGCCACCGCGTCGGCGTTGACGCCCGAGAGCGCGATGATGAAGCCGATTACCGTACCGATCAGACCGAGGGTGACCAAGGTGTTGGCGATGGTGCGAACCACGGCGATGCGGGCGTAGAGCCGCGACCGCAAGCAGTCGGCAATGGCGCCGCGGGCCTCGGGCGGGGCTTTGTCGGCGAGATCGCGGTACCAGCGGGCGCGCGATGATGCGCCGGTGTCCGGATTAGCCACGGCGTTGAGTTCGCGGCTGCAGCGTAACACCCGGTAAGCGCTAATCATCCAGCCGATGACGAAGACCACGGCGATGCCCGAGGTAATACGCGTAATATCGGACTCGATAACACGGCCGATCCAGCCTTCGAGCCAAATTGTCACAAGCAGCGCCAACGCAGCCACGTTGAACGCAGCGAAACGCAGGACAAGCAAATAGGATCGCATAATCGGTCTCCTCGATAATCTTCTCTCGAACCGCCCGGTCCGGCGACGGGTGCTCCGCAGCTTGCTGTTTTTGTAGCGCTCGAACAAGGGTGAAGACGGTTGATTGGTTGCGTACCATCGATGTGCGACATATGCTCGCAAGCATAATTTACAGCCGGCCAATAAAGTGATACCCGATGCAGTGATTGGTCGACGGGAGTGTGATAGTCGCGGCCTCGTGATGTAGTGCGACAGGGGGGAGTTCGAGTGAATACCAACACGGCTGGCCGGAAGGCGCTGCCCATTACCATTCGGGGCGTCACTAAGACCTATGGCGACATCTATGCGCTGGACGACGTTGATCTCGACGTTCGTAGCAGTGAGTTTATTACCCTGCTGGGGCCATCGGGCTCGGGCAAGACGACGCTGCTTATGGTGCTCTCCGGCTTTAACCGGCCCGACAGTGGCAGTGTCAAATTCGGTGATACCGAAGTCATCCGCCTGTCGCCGCACAAGCGCGACGTGGGCATGGTGTTTCAGAACTACGCCCTGTTTCCCCATATGGACGTCAACAACAACCTGGCTTTTCCGCTCAAGCTGCGCAAAGTCGGCGGCGCCGATATCGCCGAGCGTGTCAAGAAGGCGCTTGATCTGGTGCAGCTTGGCGGCCTTGGCGAGCGCCGTATCAGCCAGCTTTCCGGCGGCCAGCGCCAGCGCGTCGCCCTCGCCCGGGCGATCATCTTCGAGCCCCAGATCCTGCTCATGGACGAGCCGCTTTCAGCGCTCGATAAGAACCTGCGCGAGCACATGCAGATCGAGCTGCGCCGGCTTCACGAGATGCTCGGCATGACCACGGTCTACGTGACCCACGACCAGCGCGAGGCCCTGACCATGTCGGACCGGGTGGTGGTGGTCAATCACGGCAAGCTGATGCAGATCGACGAGCCCAAGCAGCTCTACGAGCGACCGCTCAGCAAGTTCGTCGCCGATTTTATCGGCGAATCGACCTTCCTGCCGGTCGTTGTCGCCAATGGTCAGGCGACGGTCAATGGCCGCTCACTCAGCCTCGCCGAAGCCCCGCCGAGCGACGACAGCCACCAGTTACTGCTGCTTCGTCCCGAGAAGCTTGAAATTCTGCCCGACGGCCCGACCGGCAACTACAACTGCTTCACCGGCAAGGTGAAGGACCTCGTCTATCAGGGCGAGAGCTTCCTGCTCTACATCGATCTCGACGATGGCGAGGAAGCCACCCTGCGCAGCCCGACCCGCCGCGAGGTGCTTGACGCGGTGCCCGACAGGGGCGGCGACATCACTCTCGGCCTGCACCCGGAAGACACCATCATCGTCAGCGAGGATGTCTAATGGTTGCGATCTCGCAAGATACGATGGGCGTCGTCCTTAACGCCCACGGCCTGGCGTCCGACGAGCGGCGTGAACGCTGGATGGTGTTCGGCCTTTGCGGGCCGGCGCTGTTTCTCATCGGTATTGTCATGGTGGTGCCCGTGGCCTGGCTGTTTGGGCTCTCATTTGTCGGCGCCGACGACACCCTGTCGTGGGAGAACTACGAGCGCTTGTGGCAGAGCAAGTCCTACGCCCGCATTTTCAAGACCACTTTCGAGGTTGCTTTCGTCACCACCGGCATTTGCATGCTGATCGGCTATCCCTTGACCTACATGATGGCACAATTGCCGCGGCGCGCCGCGAATATCGCCATGATCACCGTGTTGCTACCGTTCTGGACCTCGCTGCTGGTGCGGACCTATGCCTGGCTCGTGCTGTTGCAGCGCAAGGGGCTGGTCAACGGCTGGCTGATCGACGCTGGCATCATCGATACGCCGCTCAGGCTGGTGCATAATTTCACCGGCAACCTTATCGGCATGTCGCAGATCATGCTGCCCTTCCTGGTGCTGCCGCTCTACGCTTCCATGCGAGCGATCGACCCCGACTATGTGAAAGCCGCGGCGAATTTGGGCGCCGGCCCGATCGCCGCTTTTTGGCGCGTGTTCTTTCCGCTTTCACTGCCGGGATTGTTCGCGGGGATGCTGCTGGTCTTCGTGCTTTCGTTGGGCTTCTTCGTCACGCCTGTGGTGCTCGGCGGCGGCCGCATCATCATGGTCGCCATGCGTATCGAGAAGAGCATTTCGCTCTATTCGAACTGGGGCGCGGCGAGCGCCCTGGCGGTGGTTCTGTTGGTCCTGACCCTGGCCTGCCTCGTCGTCGCCGCCAAGCTTCTCAAGCTCGATAAATTACAAAGCAGCGGGGGGAGCGAAGGATGAGTTGGTTCAGCGCACCCGCGTCGGAGACCCAGATCACCCACGGCGCACGGCTATGGCTCTATATTGTCTCCGGTCTGGTAATGATGTTTCTGGTGTTGCCGTCATTGATCGTCATACCGATGTCGTTTTCGGAGTCGAAGTATCTTGAGTTTCCGCCGGAAGTCTGGTCGACCTACTGGTACGGGGCCTATTTCGACTCCAAGGCGTGGATGAACGCCACCCAGACCTCATTCACGGTCGCGGTGTTAACCCTGTTCCTGGCAACGCCGGTGGGAACACTGGCGGCCTACGGTCTGCACGTCTCGCGCTTCCGTTTCTCCATATATATATATGTTGTCCTGTCGTTGCCGCTCATGGTGCCGATCATCATGATCGCCATCGGTGTGTTCTTCCTCTACGCCAAGCTCGGCATGATCAACAGCATCCACGGCCTGGTCCTGGCCCACAGCATGCTGGCGGTGCCGCTGGTCGTTGTCGTGGTTGCTGCCGGTCTCAAGTCCTACGACATGAACCAGGAGATGGTGGCCCGCAGTCTCGGCGCTTCGCGCGCCCGCGCCTTCCTGACCATCACCCTGCCGCAGATTCGCTTCTCGGTGATTACCGGCGCTCTGCTGGCCTTTCTCACCTCGCTCGACGAGGTCATCGTGGCGCTCTTCGTTTCGGGTGGAGAGCACGCGACCATCACCCGGCGAATGTTCAACGCCCTGCGTGACCAGATCGATCCGACCATCGCTTCGATTTCGACCTTGCTGATTGTTATTTCGATGTTGTTGCTGATAGCCGCTCAGGTCTTCGGCAAAGAACGCGACTAAGCAAAAGAAAACGCCGGCCGGGTGTTATCCCGGCCGGCGCTTCCTTAACACACCAACGTAGCGGTGTTTACTCGGTCATCATTTCGTCAAACATCTCTTCGGCGCGGGCGCCGTTGATGCGCCACCAATCGGGGTCCATGACCATCTGCACTTTGGCGTTCTCGGGGCTCGACGGCAGCGACGCCGCGACCTCCGGGGAGATCACGCCAATCTCGAAGGCTTCCATGTTAGTCGGCCCGTAAGCAATGTACTTGGTCAGGTTGGCCTGGTAGATGGGCTTGGTCATCTCACCGATCAACCTCATGGCTATGTCTACGTTCGGCGCGCCCTTGGGCACGTAGTAGCAGTCGAAGCTGATCAGGCCTTCGTTGAAGTTGATCGCCGCATGGGCGCCGTCGTCGATGGCCTTGGAGAAGCGGCCATTCCAGCCGGTCGACATATCGACTTCACCGTCCTTCATGAGCTGCGCGTGATGGGCGCCGGACGACCACCAGACCGCCACGTGGGGCATGATCTCACGCATCTTGTCGAGGGCGCGTTCGATACCGCCGTCCGAGTTGAGCACGTCATAGATCTCGTCCATGGGCACGCCGTCGGCCATCAGGGCGAACTCAAGATTGGCGGCCGGCCGGGCTCGCATGGAACGGGCGCCGGGGAATTTTTCGACGTCCCAGAAATCGGCCCAAGTCTTCGGGCCGTTGTCACCATAGGTGTCGGTGTTGTAGGCCATCATGGTCGAATAGGTCAGCATGCCGACGCAGTAGTCGTTGCGCAGGTTCGCCGGCACGTGGGTGACGTCGATGACGCTATAGTCGATGGGTTCGATGATGCCGTCCGCACCGCCGCGCATGGCATCACCAGCGCCGCCCTGGACGATGTCCCAGGTCACCGCGCCGGCTTCGACTTGGACTTTGACGTCGGAATAGCCGTTGGACAGGGTGTCCTCGACGTAATCGATTCCCAACACCTTGGTGGCCGGGTCCCAATGGGCCTGGCGGTTGGCGTCCTGCATGGCGCCGCCCCAGGAAACCAGGGTCAGTGTCTCGGCCTGAGCCGCAACGGCCGGCAGGCCCGTGATAAGCGCCGCCGCGACAGCAGCAACGCTAAAATACGAAAACTTAGTCATAGGTGATATCCCCCAGAAATTCGGTATGCACTGGGTCAGTGCATGGTTATAGACGCTTCACCGTTTGTCGGTTCAACATGCTGGTTCTCTGATGTTGCCGGCGAGCTTTAAGGACACTAGCAGTTCAACTCAGATATTCAAGCGGGAGTTATCAACTTCGGTTGGCGATTGCTCGGTTCTCGCCTATGGCGGAGGAATGGGACAAACTTCGGTCCATGAGACGGCAATATTCACCCAACCGGCGCGATGTCGACAAACTCGGTCTGGCGGTAGCCGAGGGCCGCAATCTGGTTATCATTTGGGAACAGAGAGGCTGCCCCTACTGCCGTGAGATGCATCGGGTGAACCTGCGAATTCCCGAAATCGTCGACTACATCAAAGCCAATTTCGACGTCATCCAACTCAACCTGTGGGGCGATCTCGATGTCGTTGATACGGGCGGCGAAGTGCTCACGGAAAAACAGCTTGACCGACGCTTCGGGCGGTACGATTACGCCCGAGACCAAGGTCGAGGACCTGGCGGGGCATTGTCAGACTAAAGCGAACCGGTCCTGATGCACCCGCCCTCAGACCGCAAGCTGGCACCACTCGGCCAGGG
>CAZYDR010000064.1:0-21557 GCA_964645285.1 uncultured Alphaproteobacteria bacterium | reverse complement strand
GGTCGAGGAAGCGGCGCTGCGCGATATGCTCGGGCTTGCCGACCGGGCCCAGGTGTTCGATCTGTTCGAGGCGCTGATGGCCGGCGAGTCCGGCCGCGCCCTCGACGAACTGGCGCGTCAATATGGCGCCGGCGTCGATCCTGTTGTGGTGCTGCAGGATTTACTTGAACTGTCTCACTGGCTGACCCGGGTCAAGGTCGTGCCCGACGCTACCGAGGGTGTCGCCGTGGCCGAGGCCGAGCGCCGCCGGGGCGCCGATCTGGCTCAGCGACTGCCCATGCCGGTATTAGCCCGGACCTGGCAGATGTTGCTCAAGGGTCTCGGTGAGGCGCGCTTCGCACCGAACCCCCTGGCGGCCGCCGAGATGGTCCTGGTGCGCCTCGCCTATGTAGCCGACCTGCCGGCTCCCGCCGCCGTCATCAAGGCCGCCCAGTCAGACGGCGGCGAGCCGGTGAGCCGGGCGCCCGTGACGCCGGCTCCGGTCACCGTGGCGCCGAGCGACGATGGTGGTGGTGGTGGCGGTGCAACTCAGGCGGCCTTGGCGCCGGTATCCGAACACACACCACAACCCGAGCTCGAACAACCATCCGGCCCGACAAGTTTCGAGGCGGTGGTCGATCTGGTCGAGACCATGGGCGAAATGCTGTTGCTGTCGAGCCTGCGGGCCTGCGTCCATCTGGTTGATTTCGAGCCCGGCCGCATCGAGTTTCGCCCCACCGGTAATGCTCCCGATGGACTGGCCAATGATCTTGGCGCTAAGCTTAGTCGCTGGACCGGTGATCGCTGGATCGTGGTGGTCTCGGGGGAGGAGGGTGCGCCAACCCTCGATGAACAGGATGCCGTCGACCATGCCCGGCGTATCGCCGAGGTCGGTGACCACCCGCTGGTTGCCGCCGTGCTGGAAACCTTCATGGACGCCAAGGTGACCGACGTTCGCGACCGGCCTGCGCCCGCTACCCCCAATTCCGACGGAGACGAATTGCCATGAAGAACATCGGCAAGATGATGAAGCAGGCTCAGGAAATGCAGTCCAAGATGGCCGATATGCAGGCCCAATTGGAGACTGTTGAGATCGACGGCGCCGCCGGCGCCGGCATGGTCACCACCACGCTCACCGGCAGGGGCGAGCTGCGCCGCCTCAAGATCGACCCGGCCCTGGTTGACCCCAACGACGTGGAGGTGCTCGAAGACCTGGTCATCGCCGCGGTCAACGACGCCAAGGCCAAGGTCGAGGCCCATGTGGCCGAGGAGATGAAGAAAGTCACCGGCGGGCTGCAACTGCCGCCGGGCATGGAATTACCTTTCTAGGCTAGCCATGGCGTTGCCCGAGATTGATCGCCTGATTCAGCAGCTGTCCAAACTGCCGGGGCTCGGCCCGCGGTCGTCACGGCGGGTCGCCCTGTACCTGCTCAAGCGCCGGGCAGCGGTGCTCGACCCGCTGGTCGCGGCGCTGACCACGGCGGCCGAGCGGGTGCGGCCCTGCGCCACCTGCGGCAATCTCGACGCCGGCGACCCCTGCGGCCTGTGCCGCGACGAGCGCCGCGACGGCTCATTGATCTGCGTTGTCGAGGACGTCGCCGACTTATGGGCGTTGGAGCGTTCGGGCTCGTTCCGGGGGCGCTACCATGTGCTCGGCGGCGTGCTCTCGGCGCTGGACGGCGTCGGCCCCGAGGACCTCCATATTGCCGGCCTGGTGTCCCGCGCCCGCGACACGGCGGTGACCGAGGTCATCCTCGCCACCAGCGCGACGGTGGACGGGCAGACCACGGCCCATTACATCACCGGCCGCCTCGCCGATTGCGCCGTCACGGTCTCGCGCCTGGCCCACGGCGTGCCCATGGGCGGCGAACTGGAATACCTCGATGACGGCACCTTGTCGGCGGCCTTGAAGGCGCGGCAGACGTTCCAGAACTCTTAGTCGCCCCAGATACTCTAATCACCAACGTCGCTGTCGACCAGACGGGGGCCTTCGAGGTCTTCGGCCGGGCTGGCGTCTTCGAGCTGGATGTCTTCGATACGCTCGGCCCGGCTGGTCACCTTGTCCGTGGAGATGCGGATCTGGCGGACGTTCTCCGTGGCCTGGCCGAAGTGGCGCTATAGCTTCTCGACCCGGTCGTCGAGCCGTTCCACGTCCTTGAGCAGGGTCAGCAGCTCGGTCTGGATCACGCCGGCCTGTTCGCGCATGCGGGCGTCTTTTAGTATCGCGCGCACGGTGTTGAGCGTCGCCATGAGGGCGGTCGGCGAGACAATCCACACCCGCGCCCGGTAGGACTTCTCGACCACATCGCCGAAGCTGGCGTGGAGTTCCGCATAGACCGCTTCGCTGGGCAGAAACATGAGCGCTGACTCGGCGGTCTCGCCGGGGATGATGTATTTCTTCGAAATGTCGTCGATATGCTTGACCATGGCCTGGCGAAAGGCGCGTTCGGCCAGGGTCTTGGCGCCGTCGTCCTCGACGTTGCGGAGCGCATGGTAGCTCTCGAGCGGGAACTTGGCGTCGATGGCGATGGCCCCCGGCGGATTGGGCAGGGTCAGCAGGCAGTCGCAGCGGGTGCCGTTGCCGAGCGTCGCCTGGAACTGGTAGGCCGACGGCGGCAGGATATTGGTGACCAGATGGTTGAGCTGGATTTCCCCAAAGGCGCCGCGCGCCTGTTTATTCGACAGCACCTCCTGGAGCGATACCACCTGACCGCTGAGCTCGGCGATGTTTTTCTGGGCCACGTCGATTCGGGCCAGGTGCTCGCGCAGGTCGGTCATGGCCTTGGTGGTGGTCTGCGTCGACTTGTCCATATTTCCGCCAAGCCGCTTGGACACCGCGTCGAGGCGTTCGTTGGCGCTTTTAGTCAAGGCTGCCTGGCCGGTGGCGTTGGCCTCGGTTATCTGGGCGAGGCGACCGGCGAGGTCGTTGTGTCCGGCGGTGACGCTCTCCGCCATGCGTACGATTTCGACACTCAGGGATTCGCTATCGCGGCGCATCCGGCCGCCGCGGTTAAGGGCAACGACGGCAACGGCGCCAACCACAACCAGGACGACAGCCAACAGCAGGATGATAACATCCATGACCTATGATATCACGTGGCCGCCGTTGGGACACGCTTGGCGGGCGCCTTGGTTTTTGATCCGGAGATTCAGCAATGGCGATGTATCGCGATAATCTACCACAGCTATCTGACGACTGGTTTCTCAGTGGCGCCGGTCTGGAGACCGACCTGATATTCAATCATGGCATTGAAATTCCTCAGTTCGCCTCTCACACCCTGTTGTCGGACCCGACCGGACGCGAAGCCATGGCGGCTTATCATCGGGGTTTTCTTTCCCTGGCCCGCGATATAGGTGCCGGTTTCATCCTTGGCTGCCCGACCTGGAAAGCGCATATGCACTGGGCCGACGATCTGGGTGCTTCCGAGCACGATCTTGCCCAGGCAAACCGCGCCGCCGTTGCCTTTGTCGCCGGTCTGCGGTGGGAGTTTTCGGACAATGCGAAGCCGATCGTGCTGAGTGCGTCCATCGGCCCCAATGGCGACGCTTATGCGCCGGAAGATCTGATATCGGCGGAGGACGCCGAGAGCTACCATGCCAAGCAGATTGGCTGGCTGGTCCCTACCGAGGCGGATTTTGTCGCGGCGGAGACCTTTACCCAGTCCAACGAGGCCATCGGCGTGGTCCGCGCCGCCCAGGCGGCCGGTATGCCCATCGTGGTCTCGTTCACGGTCGAGACCGAGGGCAATCTGCCGACCGGCCAATCGTTGCGCGACGCCATCACGGCGGTCGATGAAGCGACCGGTTCGGGCGCTGCCTATTTCATGATCAACTGCGCCCATCCCAATCACTTCAGCCATGTTCTCGAAGACGACGACTGGTCGCGCCGTATTCGCGGTATCATGTGCAACGCATCGCGCAAGAGCCATGCAGAGCTCAACGAATCCGACACTCTCGACGATGGCGATCCGGTGGAACTCGGCGCCCAGTACCGGGTGCTCAAGGGGACCATGCCGTGGCTCAACACCTTCGGTACCTGTTGCGGTGCCGATCTGCGCCACGTCACCGAGATTGCCCGTGCGCTTGCCTCGTGACGGCCATAAGCCCATGTTCAATCGTGCACCGCTGAGCTAGTTTTCCGGCCATGGCCATACTCCCCATCATCATTGCACCCGACCCGCGCCTCAAGGTCACGTCTGAGCCGGTTGGCCGGGTCGATGACGACGCCCGCAAGCTCATAGACGACATGCTCGAGACCATGTATCTGGCGCCGGGCGTTGGGCTTTCCGCTATTCAGGTCGGCGTACCCAAACGGCTTATCGTCATCGACGTGGCACGCAAGGGCGAGGATGCCGCGCCGCTTCGTCTGGCTGATCCGAAAATCATCGCCTATTCCGACGAGGCCGTGGCCATGGAGGAGGGCTGCCTGTCGTTCCCCGAGCATTACGCCGAAGTTAAGCGCCCGGGCGAAGTGATTCTGCGCTATACCGACGAGCGCAACCAGCGACAGGAATTCGAAGCCGACGGGCTTCTGGCACGCTGCATTCAGCACGAGATGGATCACCTGGACGGTATCCTGCTGGTCGATCATCTGTCGGCCATCAAGCGCGGGATTATCATTCGAAAACTACTCAAGGCGCGCAAGGCTAAGGCGCTGAAGTCGGCCTGACCATGACTTGTCTGCGCCTCGTTTTTATGGGAACCGCGGCGTTCGCCGTGCCGACCCTGCGCGCCCTCGCCGAGGCCGGCCATGACATTATCGCTGTCTATAGCCAGCCGCCGCGCCCGGCGGGGCGGGGGCACAAGCCTCGCCAATCCCCGGTCCACGACGAGGCCGACCGCCTCCGCCTGGCCGTCTGCACACCGGCCAGCCTCAAGGATCCGGCGGCGCAGGCGGATTTCGCGGCCCTTGGTTGCGACGCCGCCGTGATCGTCGCCTATGGGCTTATCCTGCCGGCCCCGGTACTGAGTGCGCCGCGTCTGGGCTGCCTCAACCTGCACCCATCGCTGCTGCCAAGGTGGCGCGGTCCGGCGCCGATCCAGCGCACCATCGAGGCGGGCGATAGGGAGACCGGCGTCGCCATTATTCAAATGGACGAGGGGGTGGATACCGGGCCCATCCTGTTGACTGACTCGGTCACCGTCCCCGACGACGCCACTTCGGATAGTCTCCATGACAGGCTTGCGGCCGACGGCGCCCGGCTCATGGTCGAGGCCTTGGAGAGGCTCGCCGATGGAACGGCCACCCCAGTTCCCCAGGCCGAAGACGGTGCGATCCACGCGGCCAAGTTGACGCGCGGCGAGGGCGCCCTCGACTGGAGCCGCCCCGCTACGGAACTGGAATGTCTGGTACGGGCCATGAGCCCTCGGCCCGGCGCCTATTTCGCTCACGGCGGAAACTCCATCCGGGTTGTGGCGGCGGTCGTGGCCGACGGCGAAGGCGCGCCCGGCACGCTTATTGATGCCGACTTCACCGTGGCTTGCGGTCACGGTGCTTTGCGTCTGACCCGGGTTCAGAAAGCCGGTAAAGGGGCAGTGGATGGCGCTGACTTCCTGCGCGGCGCACGCATTCAAGTCGGTTCGGTACTGGGCTGATCATGGGCCGCTACAAGCTGACCCTCGAATATGATGGCGGGGGCTTCGTCGGCTGGCAACGCCAGGACAACGGGCCGTCGATCCAGCAGGCCCTGGACGAAGCGATCACCGCGTTCAGCGGCGAGACAGCGGCTACCATGGGCGCTGGACGCACCGATTCAGGCGTTCATGCTCTCGGTCAGGTGGCCCATGTGGATCTGGCCAGGGACTGGCCGCCTGACGAAGTCATGGGGGCCCTCAATCACCACCTCAAGCCCAACCCTATCGCTGTGCTGTCGGTCGAGCCGGTGGCCGACGACTTCCATGCCCGGTTCTCCGCTCGCGAGCGGACCTACCGCTACCGCATTGTCAATCGCCGGGGCCGCCTGGCCCTGGAGGAGGGGCGCGCCTGGTGGATCGCCGGGGCTCTCGATGTGGCGGCCATGGATGAGGCGGCTCAGGTTCTCGTTGGCCACCACGACTTCACCAGCTTCCGGGCCAGCCAATGCCAGGCAAAATCCCCGGAAAAGACCCTCGACGAACTGTCGGTGACGCGCCATGGCCCTGAAATTATCGTGGTCCACGCCCGGGCGCGATCTTTCCTTCATCATCAGGTGCGCAATCTGGTCGGCACTCTGACCCTGGTCGGCGAAGGCAAGTGGAATGCTGGCGACGTGGCAGCGGCGTTGGCCGCCCGCGACCGATCCGCAGCCGGCCCGACCGCCCCGGTCGACGGGCTCTATCTGGTGAGTGTCGGCTATTAAACGAGGTCAATGGCCATCAGGTTGAGGAAAATCCCCAGGGTTTCGAACAGCAAGACGATACCGATGGCTGTCGCGGTGGTGGTTTGCAGGGCGGTGCGCACCACGAACCACTCCAGCACCAGGATATAGACCACGGCGATAAACATCAGAAAGTTTGCCGCGCCCTCGGGGACAACGCCAGTGGAGGCGATCAGGCTGACCAGGGCCTGGATTAGGATTTGCGGCAGGCTGACCCAGTTATAGGCATCAGCGGCAGGTATCCAGGGGACAGGCCGAGCATCCTGGTGACGCCGATCGATACCAGCGGAACAAGAGCCCAGCCCAATAGGTAATTAAAGGTCATGACCATCGCCGCCCAACCCGCATCGATGGCCACCGGTTGGGCTGAGATGTCGAGATAGACCAGCAGGGCGAAGAACGGCGCGGCCGGCACGGCGACGAAGAATGAACGCCAGAACCCCTCGATGGTCAGGTTGAACCAGTTCATGCCACCTTGGTCGAGGCGCATGAGGCGCCAGACACCGTAGAGAGCCGCGAGGATTTCCCGCTGGCCAGGCATCATCCCCGGCATTATTCGGGAAAATAGGCTTCGAGGATGGCGGTATTGACATCGGCCAGGGCCACAAGATCGGCCACGGGCACTCGCTCATCGACCTTGTGCATGGTCTGACCGACCAGACCGAACTCGGCCACCGGGCAATGATCCTTGATGAACCGGGCGTCAGAGGTGCCGCCCGTGGCGCTGAGTTCCGGCCGGCTACCGAAGACCTGTTCGACGGCGTCGGCGATGATGTCGCTGAGCGGTCCCGGCGGGGTCAGGAAGGCCTCGCCGCCGACCCGTATGTCGAGATCGTGGGCGCCGCCACGGCGGGCGCAAACCTCGGTCATCCACGCACCCAGGCTGGCGCCCGTATGGCTGTCGTTAAAGCGAATGTTGAATGGCGCTGACCGCGGCCGGAATTATATTCGATGCTGGGTTGCCCACGTCGATGGTGGTAACTTCCAGGTTCGACGGCTGAAAATGATCGGTGCCATGGTCGAGCACATGACCGTCGAGCGCCGCCAGAGTGGCTCAGCCGGAGAATAGGGTTGGGGATAGGCCACATGGCCCTGGGTGCCGCGCACGGTCAGCGTTCCCGACATGGTGCCGCGGCGGCCGATCTTGACCATTTCGCCAAGCTGCTCCGGATTGGTCGGCTCGCCGACCAGACAGACGTCGAATTTTTCACCGCGTTCGGCAAGCCAGTCGAGCATCTTGGTGGTGCCGTTGATACCCGGGCCTTCTTCGTCGCCGGTGATGAGCATGCTGATGGAGCCGCCGAAATTCGCGCCCCGCGTCGCCAGCAGACGCTGGGCGGCTACGGCGAAGCAGGCTACGGCGCCTTTCATGTCGGCGGCGCCCCGGCCGGAGAGGATTTCGTCCACAATCCGTGCCTCGAAGGGCCCGACACTCCAGGCCTCTTCATCACCCACCGGCACCACGTCGGTGTGGCCGGCAAAGCAGAAGTTTGAGCCGCCATTACCGATACGGGCGTAGAGGTTGTCGACGTCAGGGGTGCCGGGTTCGGAAAACTTGAGCCGATGGCAAGTGAAGCCGAGCCCATTGAGGGCATCCTGGAGCACATCCAGGGCGCCCGCGTCCGCGGGGGTGACGCTGGGACAGCGGATCATCGCCGCCGCCAGCTCAACCGGGTCGATGGTGCTATTTATGGCCACGGGGTTCAGTCGCGCAACAGCTCGTTGATCGAGGTTTTCGACCGGGTCCGCTCGTCAACCCGCTTGACGATGACCGCGCAGTAAAGACTGGGGTCCTGGGTGTTGGCCCCGGCCGAGGATGCTTTCGGCGGCAGGGTGCCCGATACCACCACCGAATAGGCCGGCACCCGGCCATGGAAAATCTCGCCGGTAGCGCGATCGACGATCTTGGTGGAGGCGCCGATGTAGACGCCCATGGAGAGCACCGCACCTTCCTCGACCACGACGCCCTCGGCGACCTCGCTGCGGGCGCCGATGAAGCAGTTGTCTTCGATAATTACCGGTCCGGCCTGGAGCGGTTCCAACACGCCGCCGACGCCGGCACCGCCGGAAATATGACAGTTCTTGCCAATCTGGGCGCAGCTGCCCACGGTCGCCCAGGTGTCGATCATGGTGCCCGAGTCCACATAGCCGCCGATGTTGACGAAGCACGGCATGAGGATGACGCCCGGCGCGATGTAGGCCGAGTGGCGCACGATGCAGTGGGGCACGGCGCGGAACCCGGCGGACCGGAAGCGGGCGTCGTCCCAGCCTTCGAACTTGGAATCGACCTTGTCGTACCACGGTGCGTTGGCCCCGGGACCGCCCGGAATCGGCGCCGAATCGTTAAGCCGGAACGATAGCAGCACGGCCTTTTTAAGCCATTGGTTGGTTTGCCATTCGCCGTCGACTTTCTCGGCGACACGGGCGAGCCCGGCATCGAGTTCGTTGAGGGCGGTATCGACCGCGGTGCGGACCTTGCCGCCGGTTTCTAGATTAACGTCGTCGCGATTCTCCCAGGCATCATTGATGATGTCTTCGAGGGTTTCCATGGTCATGTCAGGGGCCGTTATGCTGTTGGGTGGCGTCTGGCGCCTAAAGTAGCTAGGGACGAATGGCTGTCAACCACGCTAGGTCTCGGGCGTGGCTTTGGCGAACACCGGCATGGCGCCGGGGAATTCGATCCAGGGGTGACTGTTTTCCGCCCAGATCACCCGCGTCGGCGTCATGTAATCGGGCTCGGCGAAACAACCGGTGGCGATGCCGATGTAATCCGGGCGCATTTCAAGTTCCCAAAAGACCGAGCTGCCGCATTTTGGGCAAGAACTGGTGCTCACCGTGCGCCCGCTGTCGGCCTTGCGCTCGAATAGGCCGGCCTCGCCTTCGGTCGAGGCAATCCGGTCGCGCGTGTAATAGCCGCTGACACTGAACGGCGCGCCGGTTCTCTGCTGGCAGGAAAGGCAATTGCAGGCGATGACGGAATCGGGATCACCCTGGGCGGCGATCCGTAGTTGGCCGCAGGAACAATTGGCGGAATGATTAGTATCGGACATGGAGAATCCCTTTCGATCTATCTCTCGACCATGTCGCTAAGCCAATCAGCGACATCGTCGATGATGTGATGGACATAATCAGCGTCGCTATTTTCGCGGCCCCAATCATTTTTGGTTCGTACCCAGATGGTGGTCATGCCAAGCGCCGCCGCCGGTTCCAGATTGCGGGCCATGTCCTCGACCATGGCCGCGGCGCGGGGCTCGATGGCGAACCGTTCGACCAGCTGGTCATAGGGACCGGGCTCGGGCTTGGGTACGAAGTCGGCGGCGGCGATATCAAAGATGCCGTCGAAATGATGGGCGACACCAAGCTGTCCAAGCACATTCATGGCATGCTTGGTCGAACCGTTGGTGAAGATGACTTTGCGCCCGGCAAGATTATGGAGCGCCGTGTCGAGATCGTGGTTGGGCGGGATTAAGCTGACATCGATATCATGGACGTATTCGAGAAAATCCTCGGGGTCGATCTGGTGATTGACCATTAGCCCCCGGAGCGTGGTTCCGTGGTTGCGGAAATAGTCTTTCTGAAGCTTCCGCGCCGCGTCAGGGTCGAGTTTGAGGCGCCCGGCAATAAACGAGCCCATCCTCACATCGATCTGGTCGAACACGCTGTGACGTGCCGCATAGATGGTGTTGTCCAGGTCGAAAACCCAAGTCTCCACGTGGGCAAAATGGCCGGGACCGACCATGGCGGACTCTGTATCTGAATTCATGGTGTCAGAGTGGCGCGCGGCGCGCGTGGTTGCAAGAGGGCTAACTACATACGTTGGGTTGCGAATTAATCGATCGTGAACCGTTTCTTAAGCAAGTTTCACCATAATGGCTGGTACCCGCAATCAGGTGGCGGTGTTCGTGGTTGGCCGAGAGGGAAGTGGAGTTGAAGAATCTAGCCCAAGCAACAGCTTTGGTCCCGGTCGGTGCGGGTTCCGGCAAGGCGGCGAAATTAAAGATTGCCGGCCGTCCGGATATGCAAAATTCCCCCGGTATCACTGTCGTCATCAATGACGAAGGTCGGGCCGTCGACGCCACGGAGACCGCTGAACCCCTGGCCATTGCTTTCAACGGCGGCGCTCACGCGCTGATCGCCGATATGGTGTCGCGAGCACGGGCGAGCGGGCCGATTTGCGAGTCGTTCAGCCTCGGCGGCACGGCGACCTAAAGCTTGACCATATTGCCACTCAGTGATGCCGGCGGCCTGGTCATCGCCAGCGAGACCACGCTTGAGCGGAACCTGCGCGACGCCCTGATCGATTCGCGCCAGCGCTACAAGGATTTTGCCCAGTGTTCGAGCGACTTTGCCTGGGAAACCAACAGCAATGGTCAGTTCGTCTTCGTCTCGCCGGGCGGCGCTCTGGGCTACCCGGCCGAGCAACTGATCGACCTTGACCCGCGCGACCTGATTCACGAGCGTCATCAGGACCCAGCACCGTTGCCGTTCCACAGCGTTTAGCCCTGCGAAGCAGGGCTGGTGTGGCTCCGCTCATCCGACGGTGCGCCCACGCGGCTTGAAATTTCCAGCCTGCCCCTGTTCGGCGACGGCGGACAATGGGCCGGGGTGCGCGGCGTTTGTCGTGACGTGACAGAGACGTGGCACCGCGACCGGACCCTCAATCAGGCGCGTCACCGCGAACGCCTGGTAGCCGGTGTGGTCAACTCGATCCGTGACGAAGCTGATCCGGAGAAGCTCCTGGCTCTCACCGCCAGCGCCACGCGCGAGGCACTGGATGCCACGTTTTGCACCATTTACCGCATGGGTGATAACGGCAAGATGCTGCGCGGAGTGGCTTATGGCGAAAATATCGGCCACACCCTGGTCGAGCAACTTGATGAGCGAATCAACTGGCTCGACGGCGAATCTAAGGCGATCGAGCTGCCCCTCGACAGTTATCGCGTACTCGCAGCCGCGGCGCGGCATCGCCAGAACATCAATGCGCCATTTGTGTGGCGCGCATCGCGGCCGATGAGCCGTGGAGCGACGATGATCGCGCCCTGGTCGATGGTGTTGTCGGCCAGCTTGGCATCGCCATCGAACAGATCGCCACCCATGACGCGCTCAAGGAACTATCGCGTACAGACGAGTTGACCGGGCAAAAGAATCGCCGGGCATTCATGGAGTGTCTCACCCGCCGATATAAGCACGCCATACGCACCGGCCGGACGTCGGCGTTGCTATTTACGGATCTCGATAATTTCAAGATGGTCAATGATGTCCATGGCCACCAGCGAGGCGATGAAGTTTTCATCATGTTGGCCGAATTGCTTGATCGCTCAGTGCGCGAAACCGACGTTACAGCGCGGTTCGGTAGCGAGGAATTCGCCGTATGGCTCGACGAGATAAGCGAAGCCGACGCCATTACCAAGACGTCTCTCATGATCAAGGCCAGCCAATCACTTGAAGCCTATTCGGGCAGCCCGGATTATCCGGTTCGACTGTCGATCGGTATTGCGGCTTTTGATCCGGCATCGGGCGAGACCTCGGAGGCGCTAATTGCCCGGGCGGACGCCGCCATGTACGAGGCGAAATTCAACGGCAAGGGCACCTATGCGCTGACGCCGCCGTTCACTACCACGAATCAGGAGGAGGCGACGTCGTGAGCGGATTGCTGGATCGGGTCTTTGGAAGCAGCGGCGGCGCCGCTGCCAGCGTGAGCTATGACGAGTCCAAGGTGCTCGCCGCCGACCATGACGGTGAACATCGCCGTGCCCTGGCGGCGCGAAGTGACGTCAAGCCTGAGGTTCTTTACTATCTGGCCGCCGATGAACTGTCTTCGGTGCGGCGTAAGATCGCGACCAACAAAAAGACCCCGCGCCAGGCCGTTCGCCTACTGGCCGAAGATGTCGACGACGAAGTGCGCTGCGATCTGGCTCGCAAAATCGGTCGCATAGCGCCCGACCTCAGCCAGGATGACCAGGACAAGATCCAGGAACTGACTTTCGAGGTTCTCGATATTCTGGCCCATGATCAGGCGCCTCATGTGCGCCAGATTATTGCCGAGGAAATCAAGCAGTCGGATCCGGTACCCCGGGCAATTATTCAGCATCTGGCTCGGAATCTGGAGCTTATCGTCGCGGCGCCGGTTCTGGAATATTCGCCGTTTCTCAGCGACGAAAACCTCATCGAAATTATCGAGAGTGATTCAGTCCAGGGCGCGCTCAGCGCGATCTCGCGGCGGGCCTCGGTCGAGGCAACCGTGGCCGACGCCATCGCCGCCCTGCTGGCCAATCCCAGCACCCAGATCCGCGAGGAATCCCTGGACATGCTGCTCGACCAGGCGTCCGAGGTCGAATCCTGGCACCAGCCGCTGGTCAAACGGCCCGAGCTGACCTTCAGAGCAGTGCGGCGCATCGGTAAATTCGTCGCCATGGCCCTGTTGCGCGTGCTTGAGGAGCGCAACGACCAGCCCGAGGGCGCCGCCGATGAAGTGCGCCGTGCCGTGAGCCGACGCATCGACGAGTCCGGGG
Organism: uncultured Alphaproteobacteria bacterium; assembly: GCA_964645285.1. GTDB lineage: Bacteria > Pseudomonadota > Alphaproteobacteria > JAAXGF01 > JAAXGF01 > JAYZAP01. Next base: position 8,710 of record CAZYDR010000064.1, on the reverse strand, counting down.
TCAATGGTGGCGTTGATGCCGGTCTGGATGCCCAAAAAGCGTTCGACGAAGGCAAGCTCAACGACGAGGCCAATCAGTCGGCCATCGATCTCGGCAACCACGACTTCGTCACCAACGCACTCGCCCTCATGAACGGCCTACCGCCGGCGGCGGTCGAGCATGTCCTCAGCCTCCAGGGCGTCAAGTCGATAACCGCCCTGGTCTGGCGGGCGGGGCTGAGCATGCGGACGGCGATGCAGGTCCAGCTCAAGGTCGCCCGGGTGCCGCCCGTGGACGTACTCAACGCCAAGGACGGCACCGACTATCCGATGACCCCCGAAGAACTCCAGTGGCACGCGGACATGTTCACCGGGTAAGCCCTGCGGAGGCCTTCAGGCCGCCAGCGCCTTGGCAATCTCGGAGACGTGGCGCAGGTCGGAGCCGCAGCAGCTGCCGAAGATGTTAAGCCAGGGCATGCGTTGCCTGATCGACTGGTGCTGTTCACCAAGCTCGACCGGATTGCCGTCGTCCAGCGCCTCACTGTTATCGAGCTCCTCGTGGCTCTGTCGCGAGGCGTTGCAGCGAATGCCCCGGATGCGGCGGGCCCAGGCCTCGTCGCCGAGCACATGGAAGAAGTGGTCGGCATGGGCACAATTGACCATGAAGTAGGCCGCCGCTTGGTCGGTTGCGTCGTCCACCGCCTGGCCGAGCTGGCGATCAGGCCCGATCCCTTCTACCCTGACTGGTATTTGGAATCGCTGGGCTTTGCCTATTACACGGCGAGAGACTATGAACGCGCCATCGCGGCCATGGAAGTCGCGGCCGATGGACTGTGCTACACCCGGGCTTACCTCGCCGTCGCCTATGCCCAGAGCGGCGATCCGGCGGCCGCGCAACCGCATGTGGATGAGTTCATCAGAAACTGCTGTGAACGCCTCGGCGGCGATCCCGAAACCGATATTCCGCAACTCGTCGACGCAACGGTCGAAGCACACCCCTACAAGCGACCAGACGAATTGGCGCATTTTGTCGAAGGTCTGCGGCTCGCGGGGTTGCCGGTAGATCGTTGGATACAGCGAGTAGAGTTTAGAGCGGCTTCAAAGAATACGCGCCTATTCGATCATCGTCCCGGTGCCGTGCTCGGTGAAGATTTCCAATAGCACCGCGTGGGCCAGGCGGCCGTCGAGGATATGGGCCGCACCTTCGGTCTCTTCCACATAGTCGAGACAGGTTTCCAGCTTGGGGATCATGCCGCCGGTGGCCTCGCCGCTCGCGATCATGGAGCGGGCTTGGGTCGGGGTCATCTTCGAGATTAATTCGCCATCGCCGTCCATGACTCCGGCGATATCCGTCAGCATGACCAGCTTGGCCGCCTCGACGGCCTTGGCCAGGGCGCCGGCCACCGTATCGGCGTTGATGTTGTAGGTTTCGCCATTGGGTCCGACGCCGATGGGCGCGATTACCGGAATGATATCCGATTGCTTGAACACGGTGAGGATGGCGGGGTTGATCTGTACCGGCTCGCCGACGAAACCGAGATCGAGGATTTTTTCGATATTGGAATCCGGGTCGCGCTGAGTGCGGCGCAGCTTTTGCGCCTCGATCAAGGGGCCATCCTTGCCCGACAACCCCACCGCATGGCCGCCGGCGGCGTTGATCGCGGTGACGATCTGCTTGTTGATCTGGCCCGACAGCACCATCTCGACAATGCCCACGGTGTCCTTGTCGGTGACCCGCAGGCCGTCAATGAATTCGCTCTTGATGGCGAGTCGCTCGAGCATGGCGCCGATCTGTGGGCCGCCGCCGTGGACCACCACCGGATTGATGCCGATCTGTTTCATAAGCACCACGTCGCGGGCGAAGGCTTCGCCCAGGCTTTCCTCGCCCATGGCGTGGCCGCCGTATTTGATAACAAAGATCTCGCCCGAAAACCGGCGCAGATAGGGCAGCGCCTCGGTCAGGGTCGCGGCGGTGCGGAGCCAATGATTGGTGTCGCTGATGGAGCCTCTGGTCATGACGGCGAGCTTATTCCATGTCCGGGTTTGGGGCCAGCGCCGCCAATGTGGCGCGGATCTCGGCGATGCCGCTACCGGTATAGGCGCTGGTGGCGGCGATCTCGGGGTGGGCCGCGCCATGGCGGGCGAGTTCGGCGGTGATCGCACTTATGACCGTCTCAAGAGCCGAAGACTTGGTCTTGTCGATTTTGGTCAACACCACCTGATAGACCACCGCGGCCTCGTCGAGCATGGCCATGATCTCGCGGTCCGATTCCTTGAGTCCGTGACGGGCGTCGATCAGCAGCATCGCCCGGCGGAGCGTCGGGCGGCCCTTGAGGTAGCCGTTCACCAGGGCGGTCCAGGCCGCGATGTTGGTTTTCGAGGCGCGGGCGTAGCCGTAGCCCGGCAGGTCGACCACGGTCAGCCGGCCGCCCAGGTCGAAGAAATTGATCTGCTGGGTGCGGCCCGGTGTGCGCGACGTGCGGGCCAGGGCGTTGTGGCCGGTGAGGGCGTTGATCAGACTCGATTTGCCGACGTTGGAGCGGCCGGCAAAGGCGATCTCAATCCGGCCGATATGCGGCAGGCCGTCGAGAGAGGCGGCGCCGAAAAAGAATTTGCACTCGCGGGCGAACAGCTTGCGGCCTGCTTCCAGCGCCGCCGCGCTTTCGTCATCGCCCGTATCGCTGTTGGCGCCGGTCATGACTGCGGCCTTAGGCCGGTACGCCCATGCGCCTCATGATGACGTATTGCTGGGCGATGGAGAGCACGTTGTTCCAGCACCAGTAAATCACCAGCCCGGCCGGGAAACGAGCCAGGATGAAGGTGAAGACGAAGGGCAGCATCATCATGATCTTGGCCTGGGTCGGGTCGGCCGGCTGCGGGTTGAGGCGCTGTTGCAGCCACATGGTAAAGCCCATCAACAGAGCCCAAAAACCAACCATAAGGAAGTCCGGCGGCGTCCACGGGATTATTCCGAACAGGTTGAATATAGTCGTCGGGTCGGGGGCCGAGAGATCCTTGATCCAGCCGTAGAACGGCGCGTGGCGCATCTCGATGGTGACGAACAGCACTTTGTAGAGAGAGAAAAACACCGGAATCTGGATCACGATGGGCAGGCATCCCGAGGCCGGGTTGATCTTTTCTTCCTTATAGAGCGCCATCAGCTCTTTTTGCATACCCGCCTTGTCGTCGCCGTACTTCTCGCGCAACTCTGTCATCTTGGGCTGGAGCTTCTTCATCTTGCTCATGGCCTTGTAGGACTTGTTGGCCAGAGGGAAGAAGGCCGCCTTGATGAGTACCGTGAGCAGAAGAATGGCGAGACCGAAGTTACCCAGCCATTCGTAAAAATAATCGATGGCGAAAAAGATCGGCTTGGTCAGGAAGTAGAACCAGCCGAAGTCCACGGATAAGTCGAAGTTGACGACGCCCAGGTCATCGCTATAGCCGTCGAGCAAACGCACGACCTTGGCGCCGACAAACACCCGGTCGACGATCTCGATGCTGCCGCCGGCCGGCACGATGGCGGGGGCGCGCAAGGTATCGACCTGGTATTTGTCGGTCTCGCCCCGCAGGGCGTGGCTGAAGCGCCCGGTAAACAGCTTGGATTGATCGGGCACCAGGGCGACCAGCCAGTACTTGTCGGTAATGCCGATCCAGCCGCCGGTCGACTCGAACGTCTGGGTGCCGCCTTCATCTTCATGCAGGTCGGTGTAGTCGATTTCACTGAGGGTGCCGTCGAACACCCCGAGCAGGCCTTCGTGAAGGATATAGAACCCGAGGATATCAGGAGTGTCCGTGCGATTGATCAGGCTGTAGGGCAGCAGTTCGACGTCCGTGCCGCCTTGATTGACCACCTGCTGGGTCACCGTGAACATGTAGTTTTTATCGAGCGCGATGCGCCGGGTGAAGAGCAGGCCCTGGCCGTTGTCCCAGGTTAGGGTCACCGGTGTCTCGGGCGTCAAACGGTCGCGGTCGGCATGCCAGAGGGTGTCGCGGTCCGGGGTCGAGCCTTCCGGGCCGATCCAGCCGAACTCTGCGAAATAGGCGCCCTTGCTGCCTTGCGGCGACAACAGGGTGATGATCGGGCTTTCCGGGTCCGTGGTCTCGTGATAGCCGGTCAGGGTCATGTCGTCGATGCGCCCGCCGGCCAAGGAGATCGAGCCCTTGAGGTGGGGCGATGCGACTTCGATACGAGGCGCCGCGGCAAGCGCGTCTTCGCGGCTGGCGGTAATGTCGATGGCCGGCTCGACAACGGCATCCGCCATGCCCGGTGCGTTGCTGGCGGCCGGAGTGGTCGGCCCGTCTCCCTGCTCCTCGGCAAGCTCCGCCTGGGCGGCCTGCTGTTCCGCCAGACGCTCTTGCTGGGGCGCTACGTAGAGGAACTGGAAACCGAGCAGGACGACGATCGACAGGACGATAGCGAGGACGACGTTTTGTTGATCGCTCATGCCCGCAACTCCCCGGCATCGGGTTGGCGCTCGGGCACCGGGTCAACCCCGTGGCGGTTCCACGGGTGGCAGCGGGCAATGCGGCACAGTGCCATCCAGCTTCCCGTCAACGGCCCGAAGCGCTCCAGCGCCTGGCAGGCATAGGACGAACAGGTCGGATGATAGCGGCAGCTCATGGGCATGTACGGCGACACAGCCACCTGATAGAGGCGGATCAGGTCGCGCAGGAAACGCGATAGCAACATCATTGGGCCGCCTTCTCGCGGTGTTTGCGCGCCAGACCGTCGAATGCCGACGCGAGGTCGGCGGTGAGATCGTCGAACGGGCGGGTGACCGATGCTGGACGGGCGATAACCACATAGTCGAAGCCGGACGCGGCACGCGCCGGCATGACCCGGGCCACGGCTTCACGCAGACGGCGGCGGGCGCGGTTGCGGGCCACCGCATTGCCGACCTTGCGGCTGGCCGTATAGCCGACACGGAATCCCTGGGGCGTATCTTGGGCGGCCGCGCTTGTGGCGGCCTGGAGAATCAATCCGGGTGTGACCCATTTGTGCCGCGCGGCGGCGACATGGAGAAATTCGGCGCGCCGCTTGAGCCGCTCGATCGGTGCGGCCATAGTTTTACGCGGCCTCCTGACTAAGCGGAGAGGCGCTTGCGTCCCTTGGCCCGGCGGGCGGCCAACACACGGCGGCCTGCCGCGGTCGCGCTGCGGGAGCGGAACCCATGGCGCCGCTTGCGAACTATAACGCTAGGCTGAAATGTGCGTTTCACCAGTCAATCTCCGTCGGTTCGATAAGCCCGCAAAGGAATAGTCCGAAGGCCCCGGGCGAGGCCGTCCCGCTGTATAGAAGCTCGACGCGGGGGAGTCAAACGCGCGGGCGGTTCAGCGCCCGTCGCGAACCGTCTATTTGATGCCGAAAGACTCGAAGCGCTTGTTGAATTTGGCGACCTGGCCGCCTGAATCAACAAGTCGCGTGGCGCCACCGGTCCAGGCCGGGTGCGAGTTGGGATCGACGTCAAGACGCAAGGTGTCGCCGGCCTCGCCCCAGGTCGACCGCGTCGTAAAGCCGGTCCCGTCGGTCATGACCACGTTGATCTCGTGGTATTCCGGATGAGTGTCGCTCTTCATGCCAAGGCTCCTGGGCACGCGCGTGAATTTGAGGCGCGAGTTATAGCGAAGTACGACGCCCTCGGCAAGCAGCCATTTTCGTGTGACGCAACCAACGCTTCAGCCCGCGACCGCGGGCCGCCGACCGCTCGGCGAGAGCCCCAACTTGTTTCGTAATAAACAAGACTGGGCGACGTGAACGTGGGTTACCTTGACGCAGTCAAGGTAACCGTAATAAGCCAGCCCAAGCTTGTGTTCGCTGCCCGCTTGCGATACCGATAGCCGGCATTTTGGCGCGAGCCATGACAGCGAAAAACCGGGCGATAAAACGAATGAGTCCAGGACAATCAGATAGCGCCGCCGACAAGGGCGATCGCGCTGTTAGCCGCCAGCTTGGGCAGTTGCGCCATCTGGTCCGGTTTCTGGCACCCTACAAGGCCGCCATGATCGGTGCACTGGGGGCGCTGATTGTCGCGGCCGGTACGGTACTGGCCCTCGGCATCGGCCTGCGGCGGCTGGTTGACGACGGTTTTAAGGCCGGCGATTCGGCGCTGCTCGACCAGTCCCTGGTGATCATGCTCGGCGTCATCGCCCTGATGGCGTTGGCCAGTTATGGTCGTTTCTACCTGGTGTCGTGGATTGGCGAGCGCGTGGTCGCCGACATCCGGCGCGCGGTCTACGACCACATCATCACCCTCAGCCCGGCATTTTTCGAGACCACCCGGACCGGCGAGATCCTGTCGCGCCTGACCGCCGACACTACGGTTCTTCAGGTGGTGGTCGGAAGCACCGCCTCCATGGCACTGCGCAATGTCCTGCTGCTGGTTGGCGGCACGGTGCTGCTCGCCATAACCAGCCCCAAGCTGACTTTGATGGTATTCGTCGTCGTGCCTTTTGTCGTACTGCCCATTGCGGTCTTCGGCCGCCGGGTGCGTCGATTGTCGCGCATCAGCCAGGATCGCGTGGCCGATGCTGGCGCTCATATCGACGAGACCATCAACGCGGTGCGCACGGTCCAGGCTTTTACCCACGAGGCCCACGAGCGCGACCGCTTCGCCGGCCGCGCCGAGGCCGCCTTTATGGCTGCTATCGATCGGGTCAAAGTGCGGGCCGTGCTGACCGCCATCGTCATCTTCCTGGTGTTCGGCGCTGTCGGCGTGGTGCTGTGGCAAGGTGGCCACGCCGTTATTGATGGCAGCATCAGCCCCGGCGAGCTCTCCGCCTTCGTGTTCTACGCGGTAGTCGTGGCCGGCGCCGTGGGGGCATTGAGCGAGGTGGTGGGCGAGTTGCAGCGTGCCGCCGGCGCCACCGAGCGGCTCATGGAACTGCTGGCGACCCGCTCCGAAATTTCCGTGCCCGTGTCGCCCAAGGCCTTCCCCGAACCGGCCCGGGGCGCGGTGGCGTTCGACGACGTCACCTTCCGCTACCCGACCCGGCCCGAGCGGCCGGCCCTGGAGCATTTCAACCTGACCGTCGGGCCCGGCGAGACCGTCGCCCTGGTCGGCCCGTCCGGCGCCGGCAAGACCACGGTATTCCAGTTGCTGCTGCGTTTCTACGACCCTCAGAGCGGCCACGTCGCCCTCGACGGTGTCAGCCTGCCCGAGGCCGACCCGGCGGTGCTGCGCAAGCACCTCGCCCTGGTGCCCCAGGAGCCGGTGGTGTTCGCCGCCGATGCCTGGGACAACATCCGCTATGGCCGCCCCGATGCTGGCGACGACGAGGTACGGGCCGCCGCCGACGCCGCCTGGGCCACGGAATTCCTCGATAATCAGGCGGAGGGTTTCGTCACCGACCTGGGCGAGCGCGGCGTGCGTCTGTCTGGCGGCCAGCGCCAGCGTATCGCCATCGCCCGCGCGATCCTGCGCAACGCGCCCGTGCTGCTGCTCGACGAGGCGACCAGCGCCCTCGACGCGGCCAGCGAAAGCGCCGTCCAGGCGGCTTTGGAAAAACTCATGGTCGGGCGCACGACTTTGGTTATCGCCCATCGCCTCGCCACCGTGCTCAAGGCCGACCGCATCGTGGTCATGGACGAGGGTCGGGTGGTGGCCACGGGAACCCACCACAAACTAATCGCCGAAGGCGGCCTCTACGCCCGCCTCGCCGAACTCCAATTCGACACCGACTGCGCCGGCGTTGATGACGGCGAGGCGCGGATGTTGGCGGAGTAGGAATAGGCTGTAGTGTGAGATGTCGGAATACACGGGGTGGCTGAAATACCCTATAGGCTGAATAGCCCTAAAGCAGAATTTGACCTAGACAGCCCGCGCTAGCGCTATAGTGCGCGTTCATGTTTTGAAGAACAAGTAAGGTTAAGATAAGAGATTCAGTTAAATTTGAGCTCTCACAATTTGAAACTCAAACGATAAATGTTCTTGGTCAAAGTAGATCTTACAGTAGTTCCCATCGGGTACGTTTAGGATTTATCCGTCCTTCAACACTTGTGCAATGATTTCGTCGCGTCGTATTCGGTTTGATCGATCGTTCGTTGCTTGGAGTGCAGACTTGTAGTAGCTACTTACATCGTCATCGTCTTCTTTTTCGAAATGAATCAAATTTACATGGTCGAAAAAATTCTTCAGTCTAATTTCTACGCTCTTTGATGATAGATTCAATTGTTCTTTCACGATTGCCCGGTGTATCCCGACTAATAAAGTGAATAAGTCAGCTTTTCGCCAAGCGCGAGACTTGGTATCTAAGTTACATTTATGTATGAATTTACGGGTTTTATCTAATTTCTCCATAACGCGTCTTCCATTTAGGAATCTATCGTTATACTTAGATAAAAACGACTCCAACTCGTCATCACGGTTAAAATATGTTGTCATAGTCGTGATAGCTACGGTTAAGCAAAATACGAAGTCACCCATTCGCCGAATATCGTTAGTTTTGAACACATGGTTGTTATCAAAAAACTATTCTCGCTCAATTCCTCACCAAAAATCTTGAACGTACCGTCAAATTTAGCATTGTGTATTTCCATGGCATTAAGAGAGTATTTTGTTGAAGTTATTCGAGTAAATACTTCTTTTAGATTATCAATTAATTTGTTTCCTAAATCCCTAACTACAACTTCATAATCAAGAAACTCGAGCTTCGCCTCTTCTGATAATTTTGCACAACTAGTTCACCAGCTTCGACTTCACCGGCATGCTCAAGGACGTAGGCGTTACAATCTC
>CAZYDR010000063.1:0-21811 GCA_964645285.1 uncultured Alphaproteobacteria bacterium | reverse complement strand
TCAAGGCGAGCCACATCGCTGCCACGGCGTTGGCCGCATTGGGCCGGGAAATGGACGCGGAAGAAGCGCGGGCTTAGTTTGGGTTCAGGGTATCTGACATGGCCATGAGAGCATACGAATTTAACAAGAACGACGAGTGCGACAGTGAATAACGCGCAAGAACGGATCTTGCTACAGGACACCGCTTCGGTGCGTGACGATGAGCCGTCCATGGCGCGCCTCAACGAGGCCATCAGCGATGCGTTGACCGGTCTCAAGGCGTTGCAGCAAGCTGAGGGTGACTGGCGCTTCGAACTGGAAGCGGATGCGACGATTCCGTCCGAATACGTCATGCTCAAGCATTATTTTGACGAGATCGACCCGGCGCTTGAAGGCCGTATCGGCAATTATCTTCGTGACATTCAGGGCGACCATGGTGGCTGGCCCCTGTATCACGACGGCAACTTCAACATGAGCGCCACGGTGAAGGCCTATTATGCCCTCAAGCTGATTGGCGATTCTCCCGATGCAGCCCATATGAAACGCGCCCGGGAGGCTGTACTGGCCCATGGCGGCGCCGCTAAATCCAACGTTTTCACCCGCATCACCCTGGCTCTTTTCGGTCAGGTCCCGTGGCGCGCCGTGCCGGTCATGCCGATCGAGATCATGCTGCTGCCAAGCTGGTTCCCGTTCCATCTCGACAAAGTTTCATATTGGTCGCGGGTGGTGATTGTGCCGTTGTTGATGGTGCAGACCTTTCGGCCCAAAGCGTGCAACCCGCGCGATGTTAATATTCGCGAGCTCTTCGTTACCCCGCCGGAGAAAGAGCGCAATTACTTCGCTGATCGTGGGCCCCTGGCACGGGCATTCCTGGCCATCGACAGGATCTTGCGTCTGGTCGAACCCATGTTTCCCAAAGCGCCGCGCGAAAAGGCTTTGAAGCGGGCCGAAGAATTTATTCTTGAGCGTCTTAATGGTGAGCATGGCCTCGGCGCCATTTATCCCGCCATGGCAAATTCGCTCATGGCGTTCGATTGCCTGGGCTATGCCAAGGATCATCCGGCCCGCGCCGCCGCCGCCAAGTCCATCGATAATCTGATCGAAATCAGGAATGGCCACGCCTATTGCCAGCCCTGCGTGTCGCCCTTGTGGGACACCTGCCTGGCAAGTCACGCCATGATGGAGGCCGGCGAAAACGCTGATTCGCCCTCGATGAAGGCGGCCATGGACTGGCTTAAAGACCGGCAGATCCTGGATTTGAAAGGGGATTGGGTGGTTAAACGTCCCGACCTCGAACCCGGCGGATGGGCCTTTCAGTACGAGAACGCTCACTATCCTGATATTGATGATTCAGCCGTTGTGGTCATGGCCCTTGATCGCGCTGCTGGCGGCCAGCATGACGACGCCATCGATCGCGGCGTCGATTGGGTCGAAGGCATGCAGAGCGCCAATGGTGGCTGGGGCGCCTTTGACGCCGATAACGTTCACACCTACCTCAACGCCATCCCGTTTGCCGATCATGGCGCGTTGCTCGATCCGCCCACGGCCGACGTTACGGCGCGCTGTATTGGCATGCTGTGCCAACGGGGCTTTGATCGCGACCACCCGGCAGTGGCGCGCGGGCTGGCTTTCCTGCGCCGGGTTCAGGAAGACGATGGCTCGTGGCATGGGCGCTGGGGCACCAACTATATCTACGGTACGTGGTCGGTGCTAAATGCCTTTAACGCCGCCGAAGAAGACCCTGATTTGCCACATATTCGTAAAGCCGTTGAGTGGCTTGTGAAACGTCAGCACGAGGATGGTGGCTGGGGCGAGGACGGCAGCAGTTATTTCCCGGAAACCCGCGGCTATTCCAAAGCCAGTACGCCCTCGCAAACCGCCTGGGCCCTACTTGGCCTGATGGCTGCCGGTGAGGTCGATACCGACGCGACGAGCCGCGGCATTGAATACCTGCTCGACGCCCCGCGCGATGGTGCCCGGTGGGACGAGGAGCACTATACCGCAGTCGGCTTCCCGCGCGTGTTCTACCTCAAATACCACGGCTACAGCGCCTACTTCCCCCTGTGGGCGCTGGCCCGCTACCGCAATTTGCGCAAGGGCAACCACCTGACCAGCGCCTACGGAATGTGAGCCGTCTCGGCGTCGTCACCGGTATGACGGCGGAGGCTCACTGTCTCAGTCCCGCCGGGGCCGCCGGGGGCGACATAGGTGCAATCGCGATTATTTGTTCCAGTGGTGATCCGGCCCAGGCCGAAGATGGCGCCCGACGGCTGGTGCGCGACGGTGTCGAAGCTTTACTGAGCTTTGGCATTGCCGGCGGTCTCGATTCCAGGTGCGGCGCCGGCGATCTTGTCATCGGCAAAACAGTGGTCGATGCCGCGGGTATCGAACACGAGACCGACATTGAATGGCGCAATTGCCTGTCCACCCTGCTCGCCGGATTGGGGCCCGAAATCGGGACCGTCGCCGGCTGTGACCGGCCGACTGCAACAGTTACCGAAAAACGTGCCGTTCACGAGCACTGCGGCGCTATCGCCGTTGATATGGAAAGCCACGTGGTGGCGCGGGTCGCGGCCGATACAGGCCGACCCTTCGCTGTCGTCCGCGTCATTGCCGACGGCGCTCACGACAGTTTGCCCCATGCGGCGCTGGCGGGCCTGGGCGGCACCGATGGTTCACCTCGGATTGGGGCCGTATTGGGGGCACTCCTGCTGCGCCCCTGGGAATTGCCGGGGCTCATACGGGTTGCTCTGGAAACCCGTCAGGCGCTTGGTGTATTGCGTCGCTGCGCCGTGGACGGCGCGCCCCTATTCGGCCGCGGGTAACACAAACTCAGGCGGAACTTCGGGGAATTGCTCGGCGGGCCGGGCGCCTTCAAGAGGAACATCCGGCGCCATGGGCCCCTCGGTGCGCGGTCCCCGGCGATGCACCCCGAATGCCTTGAGCGGATTGGCCGTGGTATCGGCCACCGCGGTCGCTTCGTAGCCGCAGTGGGCCATGCAATTGGCGCATTTTTCGTAAGCGCCGGTGCCGTACTGTTCCCACGCGGTCTCTTCCATCAGCGCCTTGAAACTGCTCGCGTAACCCTCGCCGAGCAGATAACAGGGCCGCTGCCAGCCGAAAATATTCCGCGTCGGGTTACCCCAGGGCGTGCATTCGTAGGTCTGGTTGCCGGCCAGGAAATCGAGATAAAGGGACGAATGATTGAGGGTCCAGTCGCGGCCCTTGCCGAGGCGGAATATCTCGCGGAACATTTCCTTGGTCTTGCCCCGGGTGAGGAAGTTCTCCTGGGTTGGCGCTTTCTCGTAGCTGAAGCCCGGCGACACGGTCACGCCTTCGACCCCCAGGGTCGAGACGAAATCAAAGAACGCGGCGACCTTTTCAGCCTCGGCTTCGGAGAACAGAGTGCAATTGACATTGACCCGAAAACCCTTGGCCGCGGCGACCTTGATGGCGCTGACCGCGCGGTCGAACACACCGGGCTGGCACACCGACGCGTCGTGCTCTTTGCGCATGCCATCGAGATGGATGGAAAACGTCAGATAGGGACGCGGCTCGAACATATCCATCTTCTTTTCGAGCAACAGGGCATTGCTACAGAGATAGACGAACTTCTTGCGCGCGATAATGCCCGAAACAATGGCGCCGATTTCCTTGTGAATGAGCGGCTCACCGCCGGGGATGGAAACGATGGGCGCGCCGCATTCATCGACCGCCGCGAGGCATTCCTCGGCGCTGAGGCGGCTGTTGAGGATCGGCGTGGGGAACTGAATCTTACCACAGCCTGCGCATTCCAGGTTACAGCGAAACAGCGGCTCGAGCATGAGCACCAACGGATAGCGCTTGACGCCCATGACGCGCTGCTTGGCGATGTAAGCGCCGACGCGCGCCTGCTGAATGAGGGGAATTCCCACGATCAATATTCCTTATAGGGGCTTTTCAGGTTTTCGCCAGCTCGGCCGGCATCTTGAAATGGACCCGTTCCTCGACACCATCAAGATGCTCGATTTCTACCGTCGCCATTTCGCGCAGGCGATCGACCATTTCCTGGACCAGAATCTCGGGCGCCGAGGCACCGGCGGTGATGCCCACGGTCTCGACGCCGTCGAACCAGGCGGTGTCGATACTGCCGGCGTCGTCAATCAAATAAGTGGGAACGTCGTTCTCCGTGCCGATCTCGCTCAACCGGTTCGAGTTGGAACTGTTCTGGGAACCGATCACCAAAATCAGATCAACCTCGCCGGCCAGGTCACGGATGGCTTGCTGGCGATTCTGGGTGGCGTAGCAGATATCGCGCACGTCAGGGCCAAGAATTTCGGAAAAACGTTCCTTCAGGGCCTCGACTACGTCTCGCGTGTCATCGACGCTTAGAGTGGTCTGGGTGACATAGGAAATCATCGTCGGATCGGCGATCTCCAGCCGGGTCACGTCCTCGACGGTAGAAACCAGATGGACCCGGCCGTTGACCCGGCCCAGAGTGCCTTCGACCTCCGGATGACCTTCGTGACCGATGAGAATAACCTCGCGGCCGCCGCGCTCGTATTTCTGACCTTCCTTATGAACCTTGGCAACCAGCGGACAAGTGGCGTCGATAACCGGCAGGTCCCGCGCCTTAGCAGCGTCCTCGACCACCTGGGATACCCCGTGGGCGCTAAAGACGGTGATGGCGCCGGCGGGAATCTCATTAAGGTCATCGACAAAATGAGCGCCTTTCTCCCGAAGACTTTCGACCACATGCTTGTTATGGACGATTTCATGGCGCACGTAGACCGGCGGCCCATAAATCTCAAGGGCGCGCTCGACGATGGCGATGGCACGCTCTACTCCGGCGCAGAACCCTCGCGGCTTCGCCAATACGACTCTCATGCGGCTCCCTCGAACGATGTGCAATGCGGCCCTATACAATACAGCCGGCGGTCACTGTCAACCCGCTACCCGGTTATCTGTAGCCGCCGCGTCGGAAGTGAAGCACCGGTGCCGGAAATTCGTTAGTTCCCGGCGGCGGTTGTGCCCTGGTGGAGCAGGGCCGGCAAGACCAGCAGGGTGCAAACCAGGGTGAGGCTGACCCCGATGGTCAGAAGCTCGCCCATGGTCGCTGTACCGCGATGGGTGGAGAGCGCCAGACTGCCAAAGCCGCAGATTGTCGTCAGGGCGCTGAGTACGACGCCGCGAGCGGTGCTGCTGCGCAGCATATGGCGCCGTTGGCCAGGATCCTTGCGATAGCGGTAGATCAGGTGAATGGCGCTATCGACGCCGACACCCAACAGCAGGGGCAACACGATCACATTGGCGAAATTGAAGGGAATGACAAAAATTACCGAAGCGGCAATGGTCAGCAGGGCGGCAAGCAGTAATGGCGCCATCACGTAAGCCACATCGGCGAAACGGCGCATGAGCACGAACAACAGAACCACGATGACATTCACCGCCGACAACAGAGCCTGTTGAAAGGCGCCGACCACCGCGTCACCGGATTCGAGAATCTCGATGGGGTTGCCGACGGCGGTCGGCGCCTCCACCCGAAGATTTTCCACAAAACGTCGAAGGGCTTCATTGTCGGTCAGGTCTTCACGGGCGAACACCCTGATGCGCACACGCCCGTCGATGGCGACCTCTCGTTCGACCAGAGACCGGGGCAGGTCATCGAGGGTGATCGGCTCAAAGGGCTCAAGGGCCATATAGAGCCGGCGCAGGCGCTCCACGAAGCCGTCGAGCATGCTGTGTTCAACCACGGGGAAGCGGTCAGGCTGTTCAGCAAGCCGGTCCAGGTTGGCTTTTAGCCGTTGGGCGCTGACGCCGGTCGCTTGGCCGAGGGCCTGTGACAGACTTTGAATGGCGACCAGGCGCTGGCGATCATCCGGCGGCGTCGTGGTTTGACCGGGCGCGGGGCCCATGAAGAATGCCATCTCTTCGATCAATTCGAGCTTCACGTCCTGGTCAGTGGGCAGGTAGTCGGTAAGGGTGATGGTCTGGCGGACGCCATCGACCTCGCCAAGCCGTGTCGCCAGGGCCGCGGCTTCGTCCCGATCCGCCGCCAGTACGTTAAGCGTCCACGGCGGATGCTCGCTTTGACTCAGCAATTCCTGCAGCGTGGTGACCGACTCGGCAGTGGGATCGTGAAGATTCAGGGGGCTGAAATCGAAACGCGCATCGAGCACCAAGGGAATTGAGGCAAGCATGACGAGGGCAGCGCCAACGCGGATTACACAACGGTAGCGGAGGGGAAAATCTGTTTCGTATTCGGTGGTCCCGGCAGTCTCGCTGGCAGGCGACCCACCGCGCCCGAAGGACACCAGCCGCAACATGGCAGGCAATACCGTAAAATTGGCAGCGAGGCTGATAAACATGCTGGTGCCGGCAATCAACCCCAGTTCGGAAACCCCAACGTAGTCCGTGGGAATGAAAACATAGAATCCCGCCGCCGTGGTCACGGCGCAGAGGAACAAGGCGCCACCAACCTGGCGGCCGGCCGCGGCGACCGCCTTGCTCCGGTCGGTGTCGCCGGCCACCAACTCTCGATAGCGCAGGCACATGTGAATGCTGAAGTCGGCGCCAAGACTGATGAACAGCACCGCGAAGGCAATGGAAATGAGATTTAGAGAACCAATGGCCAGAGCCGCGAAACCGGCGGCCCAAACCAGTCCGACGAGCAGGGTAACCAGTGCCGCGACTACCAGGCGGACCGAACGAAGACCGATAAGTAATACCAGCCCGACCAGAATGAATGATACCGGCCCGGCGATCTTGGCCCCGTGGCGGGCGCTATCGAGTTGATCGTAGTTGAGCGCCACGCTACCAGTCAGCCGCACCTGGACGCCGCGGTCGGGCGTCAGGCCGAGTTCCGCCACCATGGCGCGGACTGCGTCGAGTGCCTGTTTCTGAGGTTGCAGGCTGGTGTAATCCAGGTTCGGTTGGACGAACAGGAAGGCGCGGTGGTCGTCGGCGCTCGGCGATTCACCGGTCATCACCTCGCGCCACGACAAATAGTAGGGCTTGCCCTTCATGGCGGCTTCAATCGCCGCACTCAACCGATCGAAGGCGGCGGCGAGATCGAAGCTGGCAGTCTCGCCAGCCTCGGATTCCGTGACGGCGGTCTGCAACAGGCCAAGCAATCCCCTGAGACTGGGATCGTCGGCCAAACTGGCGATCAGCGGCTGGACCTTGGCCAGATTGTCAGCCAGATCATTGAGTTCGTCGATGTCGAGGTAAAGCAGGCCATTGCGGCTGAAAAAAGCGTCACCTCCGGGCTGGTACACACTCTTGAACATGGTGGGATCTTGGGCGAACCGGTCGGCCAGGGCGCTGGCGGCATCCTCAGCCAGATCAGGGGTCGCCCCATCGATGACCACCAGCAGGTTATCGCCCGCATGGGGGAATGCCCGGTCATAGTCCTTCACCGCCTGACGGAACGGCAGGGCTTCGTCGATCATGTCGGCGGTGTCGGTATTGATACCCAGATTTTCCGAGACGAAAATCAGAATGCCAATGGTCGCGATCAGGGTGAGAGCAAGGACCCAGCCGGCACGGGCATGGGCGCCGGCAACCCAGTTGGCGAGAAGCCGTCCGGCTCTATGATCGTCGCGGGTATTCATGATGCGGTCGCCACTACACGACATCGCCGTTGGTAGCAAGGTTATAGCTTTGATGAAGTTACGTGGCGCCTTCACAATCGTGCACAAAGGACGCCTTGGAGCAGGGGGTGGAACAGCCGATGGCTGACATTGTTGACCGGTCGGCAAAAGCCGAGGCGATAGAGGCGTCGACCGAGGCGAATACGCCCGATCTGGTCGAACTCACCGATCTGGCCATGGCTGTTGAGTTGCCTTTACTGACGGCCCCGGCCAGTCGGGCCAGCCACTGACACCATCCAACGTTATCAATCGTCCTTTAACCACTTCGCCGCCCACAGTGGCCACGGGCAGCAATGTGTTGACGGCGCCGCCAATCCACAAGGCGCGCAGGGCAACGACGAAGCGAGGCATTTGGTCCGGCGCGAACAACAGGCGCCATGACGCCGTACTGGCCAGTAAATGCGGCAGCCAGACGAGCGGCAACAGGAGCAACCCCCACCCAGATGTGACAAGCAGCCCCAAGACTGTGCCGGCGCCTTGCCAGACGACCAGCATAATCACGGTGGCGAGGCCGCAAATTAGCCCCAATTGCGCGATAGTTTTCATAATGAGCGGACTATGGCGGCCATGGCCGGGGAACTCAACGTCGCCGCACACCCCTTGTTATGACTTGTGCAACTCTCATATGCTCGGAAAGGAAATGCCTATGCGCCTGATAATTGCACTCGTCCTTGTTGCCGTCGTGGTTTTCGCGCCAAGCCTTCGCGCCGATGAAACGCCGGCCCGGGCGGTGGTGCAAAGTCTTCATGACGCCCTGCTCGATATTATGCAGGCCGCCGATGCTCTGGGTTTCGATGGCCGCCGCGATTACCTCGAGCCGGTCATGAGCGAGGTGTTCGACATGCCGGTGATCGCCCGTGCGTCCGCCGGCGGTCACTGGCGCAAGGCGTCTGATCTCGAAAAGCAGCGCCTGGTAGATGTCGTGACACGCCTCAGCGTCAGCACCTACGCAGCGCGGTTCGACGGCTTCTCCGGCGAAAGCTTCCGCATCCTCTCCGAGGAACCGGCGTCCCGGGGCACCCGCCTGGTCGGCACGGAAATCGTCAAGGCGGACGGCGATCCTGTGCGCCTCGATTATCTGGTACGCGAATCCGATGACGGCTGGCGCATCGTCGATGTCTATCTCGATGGCATCTACAGCGAACTGGCCCTGCGACGCGCCGACTACGCCTCAACCCTCAATGCCAGCGGGTTCCATGGTTTGGTCGGGCAATTAGAGAAGAAGATTGCTGCTATCAAGGCCGCGGCGCGTTAGGCGGCGAATTCGGGTTCATACCCCGAATGCAGTCTGACAAATCTTCGCCAATTAGCAGAACAATTCAGCTGTCTGAGTCGCTTTACTTGTATCGCACTCGAAGGTAGCCTGTCGTCGTTCGCGAAAAAAGGGAAAGCTTCGGAGGTGTCTCTAATGAAGTGGTTGGGACGGGCTGTGCCCTGGGTTTTCGTTGTCCTCCTGGCGACAAGTCCAGTGGCTGCCGACAGCAAAATTTCGTGTGAGAAATCTTTCCTTGAGTTCGCGGATGCTACGGATCAGGTGACTTGTTACAGATACAAGGATTACAAGTTTACCCATGACTATCTGATCGACGAGACCAATACCGATTGGATCGGCATTGGGCTGCAAAAGGCGGGCCATCGGGCCCGATTGACCAACTTCGTTAATGCGGAAGAAGCGCTGGGATTGTTAATGCGGAAGAAGCGCTGGAATTTTTCTTTTCCGGCGATAGTTTCCCAACGTTCAATTGGTCAAAGATCATGGCAGTTAGGACCAAAAATGGAAGAATTGAATACCAAACCTTTTCGTCCAATTATCAAAGCTGCGTTGCATTTGTAAATTACTCGTCGCGATCCTATCTCTTCCTTGCGTCGCAGTACCATAGTTCATACGCAAGCGAAATAATTGATACACGTTCCATGGCGAAAGAGTTGTCCGAAGCCATAAGGGTACGCGAATAACCATTCGCTCGGATCTGGACTTTGACTGGATTGCTGTGGCCGGTCGCGAGCGGCGGGACTGTTCGGGGTAATCTTTTCAGCTTAGGAATTGAGTTATCATCGTCGAAGTCGACGAAGGTCAGGCGCCCATCACCGCGCCGTTGGTGATCATTCGATCAATTTCATCGTCGCTGTAGCCGTACTCCGCCAGGACTTCGCGGGTGTGTTCGCCGAGCACTGGGGCGCCCCGCGTGATGGTGCTTGGGGTTTCCGAGAACAGGATGGGCGAGCCCAGGGTCTTGACCGTGCCCAGGGTGCCGTGGGGCGTCTCGGTGATCATGCCGCGGGCGATCGCCTGGGGGTCGGCGTGCATTTCGGCGATGTTAAGCACCGGCCCGGCCGGCACCCCGACCGCGTCGAGGCGGGCCAGCCAATCGTTCTTGCTGCGCTGGCGGAAGATTATGGTTAGCTCGGCGGCCAGAACATCGCGGTTTCTCGCCCGTGCCTCATTGTCCACGTAACGCTGATCGTCGGCCATTTCCGGGGCGCCGACAGCATCGAGCATCTTGAGCCAGTTGGTCTGGTTGGCCGAGCCCACGTTGAGCCAGCCGTCCGATGTCTCGAAGGCCTGGTAAGGGGCGTTGAGCGGGTGGGCCGAGCCCAGGGGACCGGTTACTTCGCCGCTGGCCATATAGATCGCCGATTGCCAGAAGGTGTGCATGATTCCGGCCTCGAACAGAGAGGTATCCACCCGCTGGCCCTTGCCGCTGGATTGCCGCTCATAGACCGCCGCCAGCACCCCCATGGCGCCGAGTACGCCGGCGGTGATGTCCGAGATCGGCGCGCCAACCTTAACCGGCGGGCGGCCCGGCCCTTCGCCGGTAATGCTCATGAGGCCGCTCATACCCTGGGCGACCAGGTCGAACCCGGCGCGGTCCGCATAGGGGCCGGTGCGGCCAAAACCGGAAATTTCACAATAGATCAGGCCGGGATTGGTCTCCCGCAGGGTCTCATAGCCCAGGCCGAGGCGCTCCATGGTGCCCTTGCGGTAGTTCTCGATGACCACGTCGGCATCGGCCAGGAGGCGGCGCACAACATCGAGACCACCTTCGGTCTTGAGATTGGCGACGATGCCGCGCTTGCCCCGGTTGACCATGAGGAACGAGGCCGCTTCGCCGTCGATGTCGGGCGGCGTGAAGCTGCGGGTGTCATCGCCCTTGGGGGCTTTCTCCACCTTGATGACGTCGGCCCCCATATTGGCTAGCATGAGCCCACAGCACGGCCCGGCCATGATGTGGGCAAGCTCAATGACCTTGAGGCCGGCGAGAGGACCAGGCTTACTGGGCGGCACGGCTGAGATACTCCATGGCTTTGGCAATGTCGCCGGATTGATGGGCCGCATTCGACCCCGAGAGGGTTGTCGAGTTCAAGCGGAATCTTGTTATGATCGCCGCCATGACAGTTTCCAGCATTCAGCCCGGCGATCGCGCCCTGGCCGCCCGACTCAAGCGCGAGCTCGAGGGCGAGGTGTTGTTCGACCCATTCAGCCGCGGGCGCTATTCCACGGACGCGTCGATCTACCAGATCGAGCCCATCGGGGTCGTAGTGCCCAAGTCCGAGCAGGATGTGTTGAGGGCCATTGAGGTGGCGCGTGGCGAGGGCGTGCCGGTGCTGCCCCGAGGCGGCGGCACCTCGCAATGCGGTCAGACCGTCGGCGAGGCCCTGGTCATCGACACCAGCAAATACCTCGATGGCGTGCTCGATTTCGACCCGGAGGCGCGCCGGGTTACGGTTCAATCCGGCATGATACAGGATCGCCTAAACCGCTGGCTCAAGCCCCACGGCCTGTTCTTTCCCGTAGACGTGTCGCCGGCCAACCGCGCCACCATTGGCGGCATGACCGGCAACAACAGTTGCGGCGCGCGGTCGATCCGCTACGGCAACATGGTGCACAACGTACGCGCCATCGACGCGGTCCTGGCCGGCGGCGAGATCACCCATTTCGCCGAGGTGCCGGGCGACGTGGAAATGATCGAGGGCGATGCCCGCTATGTCGACCTGGTCAAGCAGATGCGTTCGCTGGCCCAGCGCGAAGGCGCCGAGATCAAACAGCGCTTCCCGACCTTGTTGCGCCGGGTCGGCGGCTACAACATCGACAGCATTGATGCGGGCGGCCACAACATGGCGAACATGCTGGTGGGTTCCGAGGGCACCCTGGGCTTCTTCACCCGCATCACCCTCGACCTCCAGCCGATCCCGCGCCACCGCACGCTCGGCATTTGCCATTTCCCCACCTTCCGGGGCGCCATGGAGGCGACCAAACAGATCGTCGCCCTGTCGCCCACGGCGGTCGAACTGGCCGACCCAACCATGGTCCGCCTAGCTCGCGAGCAGGATCAGTTCCGCGCCACCGTGGACGCCTTCGTGCGCGGCGAACCCGGCGCCCTGCTGCTGGTCGAGTTCGCCGGCGATGACGCGACCGAGCCGACCCGGCGCCTTGCCGAGCTGGTCGAACTCATGGCCGATCTCGGCCTGCCCGACAGCGTGGTCGAAGCCACTGAGCCAGCCTTCCAGCAAGCCGTCTGGGAGGTGCGCAAGGCTGGCCTCAACATCCTCATGTCCATGAAGGGCGACGGCAAACCGGTGTCGTTCATCGAGGACTGCGCCGTCTCCCTCGACGATCTGCCTGATTATACGGAGCGCCTCGATGGCGTCTTCGCCAAGCACGGCGCTTACGGCACCTGGTACGCCCATGCTTCCGTCGGCACGCTTCATGTACGCCCGGTGCTCAACATGAAAGACGGCACGGATGTGACCAAGATGCGCGCCATCGCCGAGGAAGCCTTCGCCATGGTGCGGGAATACAAGGGCTCTCACTCAGGCGAGCACGGCGACGGCATCGTGCGCTCGGAGTTTCACGAACAGATGTTCGGCCAGCGCTTAGTCGGCGCCTTCGAGGAGGTCAAGGACAGCTTCGACGAAGGCGGCCTGTTCAATCCCGGTAAAATCGTTCACCCGCCGCGTATGGACGACCGCTCCCTGTTCCGCTTCAAGCCGGGCTATGCGGTCGAGGCTCTGGAGCCGGCGCTCGACTGGTCCGACTGGGGCGGCTTCGGCGGCGCCGTCGAGATGTGCAACAACAACGGCGCCTGCCGCAAATGGGACGGCGGCGTCATGTGCCCGTCCTATCGCGCCACCAGCGACGAGCGCCATCTGACCCGGGGCCGGGCCAACAGCCTGCGTCTCGCTATCAGCGGCCAGCTTGGCGTCGATGCCCTTACGTCGGACGCCATGCACGACACCATGGCGCTGTGTGTCAGTTGCAAGGGTTGTAAGCGCGAGTGCCCGGTTGGCGTCGACATGGCGCGCATGAAGATCGAGTTCATGCATCAATACCGCAAACGCCATGACCTGACACTGCGCGAGCGGCTGGTGGCCTACCTGCCACGCTACGCGCCCTGGGTCTCACGCTTTGGCGGTCTTGCCAATATTCGCGATTGGCTGCCTGGCCTGGCATGGTTGAGCGAACGGATAATCGGCCTCACGGCGCGGCGCAAGCTGCCGCGCTGGCGACGCGATGTCTTTCAGCCCGGTGACGACCTGTCGGGTGCGGGGCCGGAGGTCGTGCTGTTCGCCGACACGTTCAACACCTATTTCGAGCCCGATAACGCCCGCGCCGCCGAGCGGGTACTGCGCGCCGCCGGCTATCGGGTTCGCGACCCCGGCGATGGTGGCCGCCCCCTGTGCTGCGGCCGGACCTTCCACACGGCCGGCCTCGTGGACGAAGCCAAGGCCGAAGCCCGGCGTACCATCAAGGCCCTGGCACCCTATGTCGGACGCGGCATACCCGTGGTCGGCCTGGAACCCTCCTGCCTCAGCACCCTTAAGGACGAATTCACCGCCATGCTGCCTGGCGAAGCCGATCAACTGGCCGACAATGCCGTGATGTTTGAAGAGTTCCTCGCCAGGGAAGCGGCGTCGGGACAATTGAACCTGCCGCTCAAGCCCTTGCCCGAGACCAAGGCCCTGGTTCACGGCCACTGTCATCAGAAAGCCTTCGGTAATTTCGCGGCAGTGGGGCAGGTACTGGCCATGATTCCGGACCTCGACATTGAGACGGTTGAATCAAGCTGCTGCGGCATGGCCGGCTCATTCGGCTTTGAAGCCGAGCACTACGATATCTCCATGACCATGGCCGAACGCGACCTGCTGCCGGCGGTCCGCGACGCCGCCCCCGACACTTTGGTGGTCGCCGACGGCACCAGCTGCCGCTGCCAGGTTCGAGACGGCGCCAAGCGCGACGCCATGCACGCCGTCCGCATTCTGGAAATGGCCCTCGCCGACTGAGATTTCTGCTACGCGGAACTGCCATTCTGCTACAACCAGATCAAAGTATGGCGGGGCGGATTGATCATTCGCTCGAACGAGGGAGAGCACCATGAGAACGCATGCGCGGGCAGTTGTAATCGGTGGCGGCGCCATGGGCGTCGGCGCCCTGTATCACCTGGCCAAGGAAGGCTGGACCGACAGTGTCCTGGTCGAGAAAGGCGAACTCACCTCGGGCTCGACCTGGCATGCCGCCGGACTGGTGCCCAACTTCATCGGCAGCCTCAACATGGCCAAGATCCATAACCACGGCATCGAGATGTACAAGACCCTCGAAGCCGATACGGGTCAGCACACCGGCTGGCACGGCTGCGGCGCCATTCGCCTGGCGATCAGCGACGACGAGGTCGACTGGTTCAAGTACGTCGCCGGTGTGCTCAAACTGGCCGGCACCGAATGCCACCTGATCGGCCCCAACGAGATCAAACAGCTTCACCCGCTGCTCGAGCTGGACGGCGTCAAGCTCGGCGCCTATACCCCCGGCGACGGCCACGTCGACCCGGCCAGCAGCACCCAGGCCCTGGCCACCGGCGCGCGCGCCATGGGAGCCGAGATTTCCCGCTTCAACCGGGTTACCGACACCAAGCAACTGCCCAGCGGCGAATGGGAAGTGGTGACCGAGAAGGGCACCATCACCTGCAAGCATATCGTCAACGCCGCCGGCTGTTTCGGTCCTCAGGTCGGGGCCTGGGTCGGCCTCAAGGTGCCCTACGTCAGCATGGTTCACCAATATCTGGTGACCGAGCCCATCGACGAGGTGGCATCGCTCTCGGAAGAATTCCCGGTGATCCGTGACCCCTACGCCTCGTGCTATTACCGCCAGGAGAAGCAGGGCCTGGTGATCGGCCCTTATGAGGCCGCCGGCGCCCAGGCCTGGGGTCTTGATGGCGTCAGCTGGGACTGGGACATGGACCTGCTGCCGCCCGACATTGACCGCCTAGAGCCGCATCTTGAAAAAGTCATGGAGCGCCTTCCGGCGTTCGGCAACGCCGGCATTTCGCGCATCGTCAGCGGTCCCATCACTCACACGCCGGATGGCAACTTCCTGCTCGGCCCGGCGCCGGGCCTGAAAAATTACTGGATGTGTTGCGGCGCTTCCATTGGCGTCTGCCAGGGTCCGGGCGCCGGCAAGGTGCTGGCCGAATGGATGGTCCATGGCCAGTCGGAATGGAACGTCCGCGAAATGGACCCCAGGCGCTTCGGCGACTACGCGGCCGGCGATTACGCCCTGGACAAGTCCATCGACGACTACCAGCACATGTATTCAGTCCACATGCCGGGCGAGTTCCGCGACGCCGGGCGGCCGATCAAAACCACACCGCTCTACCAGAAGCTCAAGGACCAGGGTGCCATCTACGCCGAATCCTTCGGCTGGGAGCGGCCCAAGTACTTCGCCAAGCAGGGCGAAGGTGAGGTCTACAGCTTCCGCCGCACCAATACGTTTGGTCCCGTGGCCGAGGAGTGCAAGGCGGTGCGCGAGCGGGTCGGTGTGCTCGACCTGTCGAGCTTCGCCAAGTACGACATCAGCGGCCCCGACGCCGAAGCCATGCTCAACCGGCTTTGCGCCAACCGCATGCCAACCCGTCAGGGCGGCATTGTGTTGGCCCATATGCTGACCCAAGACGCCATGATCGAGAGCGAGGTCACGGTGACGCGCATCGCCGATGATCGGTTCTATGTGTTGTCGGCGGCGGTGGCCGAGCTTCACGATCTCGACATGCTGGTTCAGGGCAAACTCGATAGCGAGGACGTGACCATCGAGAACCTGTCCGACGACTTTGGCATGCTGGTGCTCACCGGCCCTCGTGCCCGTGACGTGTTGAACAAAGTTACCGATGCGGATCTCGGCAACAACGCCTTCCCCTGGCTCACCGGTCAGGAGATCGACGTGGCCGGGGTGTCGACCCGGGCGCTGCGCGTGTCCTATGCCGGCGAACTCGGCTGGGAACTGCACCACCCCATGGCCCAGATGGAAGAGCTTTACGACGCCCTGATGGCGGCCGGCGTGGAATTCGGTATCGCCAACTTCGGTGTCTATGCCCTGAACTCGCTACGCATGGAAAAAGGCTATTGCGGCTGGGGCTCGGAACTGACCAATGAGCTGACCATGGTCGAAGCCGACATGGAGCGTTTCGTCAAAATGAAGAAGGACGACTTCGTCGGCCGCGACGCCCTGATCATCCGCAAGGAGGAGAGAATTGCCACCAAACTGGTCTACCTGACCGTGGATGCGGACGATGCCGACTGCATGGGCAATGAGCCTATCATCGCCGACGGCCGGGTCGTCGGCGTGACCACCTCGGGCGGCTACGGTCATGAAGTCGGCCAAAGCCTGGCGTTTGCCTACGTGGAGCCGGTCTTCGCCGAACCGGGCACGACCCTGGAGGTGATCATTCTCGACCAGGCGCAATCGGTCACCGTAGTCGCCGAACCGCTTCATGACGCCGAGAACGAGAGGCTCAGGGTCTAGGCTGCCAGATGTCGAACCTGGATCGTGATAAGGCCGATCACCTCGAGGCCTTCAGCAAGGCTTTTAACGGCAATGATGTGGCGGCAACGTCGGAGCTGGTGACCGACGATTTCGTTTGGATTTTCTACGAAGGCCCCAGCAGTCCGGATGCGCGGATACTCAGAGGACCGGCGGATGCCTGCGCCGCCGTGGTCGAACGTTCAAACCAGTTGAAGACGCCGATCCGGTTCATGGAGGCCGAGCAATACCAGTGCGGCGATAAGATATTCACCACCTATCGCGCCCAGGGTGAGTTTCATTCCACCGGCCGTTCGACGTGCGCGCGGTGGATATCTATACGTTCCGGGCGATAAGCTGGCGTCCAAGGATACCTATTGGAAGAAGATTACCGGCTGACCCTGCGACTCATGCGATTGGGTCCGGTCTTCGCCACCGTGGCAAGCACCATGCCGCCGTCATAACGACGAACGCCGACCCGGCGAGGCCGAGGAACTGAATGTTGAAGCCCAGGCCCACGTGGTGCATGCCGGCGATCAGCGGCACCACGGCGGCGACGACGCCGCCCGCCAGGACACCTTCCACCGACATGGCCCGCGCCCGCAGTCCGGAACGAACGTAGCGCCCGAGCAACCAACCTGTGATGGGAATTTCGGCGAAGATCAGGGTCACCAGCATCGGCGTCAGAACCGCCACGAGCCAGCCCTCCGCATGGGACAGAGCGGCGAGCAGGACGATCTGGCCGGTCAGGATGCCGAGCAGGATCGGCCGGGTACCGAAGCGGTCGAGCAATTCACCGACCGGCAGTTGGGCAAACGAGGCGATGGCGAACACCAGTCCGGTGGAGGCGCCGATCCAGGCCAGGTCGCTCTCCAGGATCATGAGCCGTTCATCGAAAAACTTGGGCAATGTGACCGTCACCGCGTTGAATACCAGGCCGCCGAACAGGGCCGACACACAGACGATGATGAACACCGTGATTTGAATTTTCCGGGCTAACGGCTCACTGGCATCCTGTGAACTGGTCGCCGGATTGGTCTGCGGTGCGCCAAGTTTCAGACGCCGCACCAGGAGTGCACAGCCAACGATCAGCGAGGCCACGCCGGGCAACAGAAAAGCGGTCTGCCAGCCGCCATGCTGGGCAAGAAAGCCCGTGACCAGTGCCGCCGCGGCCGGTGCGCTGGGCGACATCGGTGACCAACGCCAACCCGATGGGGTGATAGAGGGTCGCGAATAGGCCAATGAGACCAAGGCCTATCATCATGGACATTGGCCCGTTGGACGCGGAAACCAGCAGGCTCGAAATACCGTAGCCCACGAAGAACACAGCGATGAGCAACGTTCGATCATAGCGGTCGCCAAGCCATCCCGCCGGCAGGGTGCCAGGGCCGAACATCACGTAAATCGGTGTGCCGAGAGCCAAAGCCGCCCCGTAGGTCATTCCCCATTCGGCGGAAACGGCGATTACCGCCGTGGGAAAAATCAGAAGGAAGAGATGATCGAAAAAATGGGCGACGTTGAGGAACAACAGGGTTTCGTTACGCGACATGACCGGCACTACTCCACACAGGAACGATTGCACGGTAGAGTGTCAGTCGCCTACATTCCATAAGAATTCTAAGCTTGGCAGGGAGATCATCGATGATTCTCGATCAGAAACTCGATGCCGGCGACATCATCGTGCTGGACGGCGCCATGGGGACCGAGGTGGCGCGCTACGGCGCCGGCATGGACAGCGCGGCCTGGTGCGGCGTCGCCAACAAGAGCCACCCGGACGTAGTGCGCAAGGTTCACGAAGACTACATCAGTACCGGTGCCGACGTGATCACGGCCAACACTTTCGCCACCTGCCGCCACGTCCTGGAGGGCGCCGGCCTGGGTGACGAAACCGTGGCTATCAACCGCCGCGCCGTCGAGCTGGCCCGGGAGGCGCGGGATAATGTGGCGGCGGATCGGCCCATCGCCGTCGCCGGGTCCATGTCGAACATGGTGGCCTGGATACCGGGCACCATCAGTGCCGATCCGGTCTACCTGCCGACGGTGGATCAGGAAATCGCCAATTACCAGGAAATGGCTGATGCCTTAGCCGATGGTGGCGCCGATCTCATCATCATGGAAATGATGAGTGATTTAGAGCGCGCCAGACATGCCACCGCAGCCGCGATCGCCACCGGCCTGCCGGTGTGGATCGGCATCAGTTGTACCCAGCGCCCCGACGGCCGTATGGTCGCCTGGGACATCACCTCCGAGGAAGGCGCCTCGCGCCTCGCCGAGGGACACCGGACGCGATCCGATATTCCGCTGGATAGGCTAATCGACGAACTCATGGCGCTGGGCGGAACGGTCGCGGGCATCATGCATAGCTCGATCTCCACGACCTCGCCAGGGCTCGACGTGATGTTCCAGCAGTGGTCGGGTCCGGTCATGGCCTATCCCGAGAGCCTCGCCTTCGAGACCTCGGACGGAAACGTACAGCAGACTGTATCGGCCGAGGATTTCGCCGCCCATTGCAAGGGCTGGGTCGACGACGGCGTACAAATCATCGGCGGTTGCTGTGGCACCACGGTCGAGCACATTCGCAGCATGGTGGACGCGCTGCCGGACCGGGTCGGCGACCGTCCGTGACAGGGACCTGCCAGCTCAGAAAAACCCACTGGCGCGCCACACGGACAATTCCACGAGCGTTTCTACACAGTCTGGGTCAACAGCGGAAGTCAGCGGCGGCCACTGCAATGTCCGTTCTTGGGGACGAAGCGGACGTCGTGGCGTCGCCATTCGACATTCAACGATAGCCGGGAGCCGAGCTTCGTATGTAGATGACGAATCCTGGCGGATCAAAGGTGAGTCTTGGGGCTAGCCGTCGCTATCGAGCAGCGCCAGAACCGGCGCGAAGTCCTCGATCATCTTGGTGGATATCTGGTCCATGTTGAGCTGCACATGGGTGATGCCTTCGCGCTGGTAGCCACGTAACTCTTCGGCCACCATTTCGGGCTCTCCGAACAGAGGCTCTAGCATCAGGCCTTCATGATCGGTCGGCATACTGTCCCACCACGGGTGGGCGTCGGGTGCGGCGGTCAGGATCGAGACCGTGCGCTCCAGAGTGTCCGGATCGCGGCCCATTTCATTGCAGGCACTGTCGACCACCGGTTTCAGACGGGCGGCGCCCGCGGAACTGTTGGCCGTATCGTCCCAGTACGCGTTCCACATGTCGGCGTATTGCGCGGTCAACTTGAGCATCTTGGGGCCCAGGGTGCCGATCATGATGGGCGGACCGGCGGGGCGGGGGCCACCACGGGGCTTGAGCACGCATTCCCTGGCCGAGTGATAGTCGCCGACGAAATCGACCTCGCCGTCGTACAGCAGACCATGGATGATCTGGATACCTTCCTTGAAACGGCTGTAACGGTGGTCAAAGGGAAAGCCGAAGGCACGATACTCAAGTTCGTGATAGCCAGCGCCAAGACCCAGGATGAACCGACCGTTGCTGATCTCCTCGACCGTGTCGGCCATTTTGGCTAGCAGGGCCGGATTGCGGAACCCCATGCACAGCACCAGAGTGCCGATTTCGACCCGTTTGGTGCTGGCCGCCAGGGCCGCCACCAGGGACCACGCTTCCCATAGGCCATCGGGCTCGGGAACACCTTCGAGCTGATAGAGGAAATGGTCGACGATCCACAGGGAATCAAAGCCTACATCCTCGGCCACTCTGGCCATATCGAGGATGTCAGACCAACGGGCAACCGGGTCACTGTCTTTCTCACTGGTTGGCAGGCGCAGTCCGACCTTAAGGCGGCCTGGATTGGAGATCATGATTTGATCCTTCAGTCGTCTTCTTCGGGAATGTCGTCAGGCAGAATCAGGGGTACGAAATTGTCCACGCGGGCCATCAGAATAAGTCCGCCATGGGGCTTGTCGATGCCGGTCTCGAAGTAAATGAACTCAAAGACATCGTCGGCGTCTACGGCGGGGACCACCACCCGGAGAATTTGTTTCTCCGTCTGGTCGCCGAGCTGGCGATGCTCGGTCTGGGTATCCCAGGCTAGGCCGAGGACTTTGCTGAGCTCAGGGTCGAGCATCATGTAGGACGTGAATCCAATGGCGGGAATCAGTGTTAGGTAGATGAACGGCTTCAGGCTCCAACCATAGATAAACCGCAGGGTGCCGAGCGCGGCGGCCAGGCCGACGCCAACCACAAGGACCAGCACGTCGGGCCAGTCGTTGAGCAATGAATAGACATAGGGCGCCCGCGTCACATCGATGATCGAACCGGCGGTCTTGAGGGCGCCGATAGCCGGTTCAGCGAAGGTAAAGCCAATACCGAGCAGGAAGACCACCAGTAGCACGACAGGCAGCGCTGATTTGGTCGGCAGGGTGTTGCCGATAATCTCACCGAACGGCATGAGGCCGATCTTTAGGCCTTTCATGAACAGCATGAGGCCGACCATGACCGAAAACAGTCCGGCCGTGATGATCCAGGAGTCTTCGACCGCCTGCTGGAGAATGAAGAACTGGAAGAGAACCAGATAGATCGCGAGAGGGACCACCGCCTTGGCCTGCTCGATGAAGCGTACGCTGGTGTAGGGCGCGACCACCCGATAGGCCTCGAGGGGACGAAGCTTGAGCTTGGGCGGCCGGTAGGGAAGCGCCGTACCGTCGGCATCGGCTTCGATCTTGGGGACGAGGGCGTTGTAGCTGATGATCGACTGATGGGTCGTTACCTCACGGGCGAAGGCTGCGAAACGGATTTCCCTTGGCATCGGATCCCCCATCCCCTGTCGTTACGCACTAAACCATACGGTTACGGCATTATAGCATTTTTTTTGCGACCGCGTACGATCTACAGTCTATTTACAAAATTTCATATGGTGCACGCGTTATAGGGAGCGGTCGAACCCGCCCTCCACCGGCGGGATTGAAACCATTGGCCGGCCACATACATATTAATGAAGGGCGCACTATTTCGCCCCGAAAAAAATCGACTATATCCGGGCTAAAGCGGCGTTTCGTCGCGGCCACTCGCGTGGCCGTACCTTATACGGAAACGCAGTGAGGTCGATTGTGACCAGATATCTACTAAGTCGCTTGTTCGGCATCGTCGTTGCCGGCGTCCTGGTCTTGATACCAAGTGCGCTCGCCGCCGACCACATCGGCCAGACCGTGATTGCCGACGGCGTGGTAATCTACCTCGGTGTCATAGGTTCACAGACGCTGGTGGACGACGCGGGTTCATATGGCGATCACAATATGCTGTGTCCGCCGCCGGGCGGACACGATAGCTATCATATGATGGTGGCGCTGTTTGATCATGACACAGGCGAACGCGTCACCGACGCCGAGGTCTACGCCAGGGTGTCGCCTCTCGGCCTGATCGGGCCGCGCAAACACTTCGGCGCGATCGAGCTGGCCGGCGTCG
>CAZYDR010000062.1:0-21983 GCA_964645285.1 uncultured Alphaproteobacteria bacterium | reverse complement strand
ACATGTACGACACGGTCAAGGGCTCCGACTGGCTCGGCGACCAGGATGCCATCGAATATATGTGCCGCGAGGCAGTGCCCGCGGTCATCGAGCTCGAACACTACGGCGTGCCGTTCTCGCGCAACGGGGACGGCAGCATCTACCAGCGCGCCTTCGGTGGCATGACTACCCGCTACGGCGAGGGTCAGGCCACGCGCACGGCCGCCGCCGCCGACCGCACCGGCCATGCCATTCTGCACACGCTCTATCAGCAGTCGCTCAAGCACGGCGCCGAATTCTTCATCGAGTTTTTCGCCCTCGACCTGGTCATGGACGACGACGGCGTGTGCCGGGGCGTTACCGCGTGGAACCTGGATGACGGCACGCTGCACACGTTCCATGCCCACAAAGTTGTGCTCGCCACCGGCGGTTATGGCCGCTCCTATTTTTCCTGCACCTCGGCCCACACCTGCACCGGCGACGGCAACGCCATGGCGCTGCGCGCCGGGGTGCCCAACCAGGACATGGAGTTCGTCCAGTTCCACCCCACGGGCATCTACGGCTCCGGCTGTCTCATCACCGAGGGCTCGCGCGGCGAGGGCGGCTATCTGAGCAATTCCGAGGGCGAGCGCTTCATGGAGCGCTACGCGCCGTCGGCTAAGGACCTGGCGTCGCGCGACGTGGTCAGCCGTTCTATGACCATCGAAATCCGCGAGGGCCGGGGCGTCGGCCCCAACAAGGATCACATTTTCCTCCATCTCGAGCATCTCGGCGCCGATCTGCTGGAAGAGCGGTTGCCCGGCATTTCCGAATCGGCGCAAATTTTCGCCGGCGTCGATGTCACCAAGGAACCGATCCCGGTGATCCCTACGGTGCACTACAACATGGGCGGCATTCCGACCAACTATCACGGCGAGGTGGTGACCGTGAAGGACGGCAATCCGGATATGGTGGTGCCCGGCCTCATGGCTATCGGTGAGGGCGCCTGCGTCTCGGTCCATGGCGCCAACCGCCTGGGCTCGAACTCGCTGCTCGACATCGTCGTGTTCGGCCGCGCCGCCGCGCTGCGCGCCGCTGCCACCATCGATACCGACACCGCCCACAAGCCGATCTCGGGCAACGGCGTAGAGGCCACCCTGGACCGTTTCGATCGGCTGCGCCACGCCAGCGGCGACATGCCGACAGCGGTGATCCGGGACAACATGCAGCAGGCCATGCAGGCCAACTGCGCGGTGTTCCGCACCGGCGATATCCTCGCCGAGGGGGTCAAGAAAGTCGATGATATCTGGAAGTTGTTCGAACATGTCGGTGTCTCGGATCGCTCCATGGTGTGGAATTCCGATCTGGTCGAGACCTGGGAGCTCGACAATCTGTTGCGCCAAAGCATGGTCACAGTGCAGTCGGCGGCCAATCGCGAGGAAAGCCGCGGCGGCCACGCCCGCGAGGACTTCCCCGACCGCGATGACGAGAACTGGATGAAACACACTGTCGCCTGGTTCGACGACGACGGTACGGTGACCATTGATTACCGCCCGGTACATATGTACACCCTGTCCGACGACGTCGACGTGGTGCCGCCTAAGGCGCGAGTCTACTAACCCTTTCGAGGACGAGACATGGTTGAGTTCACGCTTCCCAAGAATTCCAAGGTCGGCTCCGGCAAGACCCATGCGGCGCCTGCTGACGCCACTAACGTCAAGCGCTTCAAGGTCTATCGCTGGGAGCCCGACAGCGGTGAAAACCCGCGGGTCGATGTCTTCGAGGTCGATATGGACGATTGCGGGCCCATGGTTCTCGACGTCCTGATCAAGATCAAGAGCGAGGCCGATCCGTCTGTCACCTTCCGGCGCTCCTGCCGAGAGGGCATCTGCGGCTCCTGCGCCATGAACATCGACGGCACCAACACCCTGGCCTGCACCAAGGCGGTCAGCGACTGCGACGGCGACGTGGCGATCTACCCGCTGCCACACATGGCGGTGGTTAAGGATCTGGTGCCCGACATGACCAACTTCTATGCCCAGTACGCCTCGATCAAGCCGTGGCTGCAGAGCGAATCGCCGGCGCCGGACCGCGAGCGCCTGCAGTCCCGCGAGGACCGCGAGGAGATCGACGGCCTCTATGAATGCATCCTCTGCGCCTGTTGCTCGACCAGCTGTCCGAGCTACTGGTGGAACAGCGACCGCTACCTGGGCCCGGCGACCCTGCTGCAGGCCTACCGTTGGCTCATCGACAGCCGCGACGAGCACACCGGCGAGCGCCTCGACGACCTCGAGGACCCGTTCCGGCTCTATCGCTGTCACACCATCATGAACTGCACCAACACCTGTCCCAAGAGTCTCAACCCGGGCAAGGCCATCGCCGAAATCAAAAAGATGCTGGTCGAGCGCCGGATGTAGGCTGACGGCTACGGAGAATTCAGGGACGGCCGGGTACAGTCCGGCCGTCTTTGCTTTTGGAGGGAAGACAAAATGTACTTGCCACTTCACTTCGCCGAGGACGACACCGCCGCCCTACACCAGTTGATGGGCCTTCACGACTTCGCTCTGCTGGTCACCGCCCTGGACGGCGCGCCCTCCGCGACCCACCTGCCGTTGCTGGTCGAGCCCGGTGCCGGGCCCCACGGCACCATCCTGGGCCACTTGTCGCGGGCCAATTCCCAGTGGCGCGGGTTCGCCGAGGGCAGCGAGGCGCTGGCGATCTTCCAGGGTCCCCACGCCTATATTTCGCCGTCGTGGTACGCCAGCGAACCAACGGTACCGACCTGGAATTACGCCGCCGTCCACGCCTACGGCACGCCCCAGGTGATCGACGACCACGCGGCTGCCCTGACCATTCTCGAGCGCCTGGTGGCGGTCCAGGAGGCGGGCCGCCCCGAGCCCTGGAGCCTGGATCAGGTACCGAATGATTTCCGCGACACCCAGATGCGCGGCATCACCGCCTTCGAAATGCCCATCACCCGCCTCGAAGGCAAATTCAAGATGGGCCAGAACAAACCCGCCGAGGACCGCGCTGGCGCCGCCGCCGGCCTGCGCGCCACCGGCGAGCCCATGGCGGCCGAAGTGGCGGCGCTCATGGAAAAGGCCGATGTCGCTTCATAGCCAACTTCTTGCCCGCCAGGAGGCCGGCCGGCCGATCCGCGTCGGGCTTATCGGCGCCGGCAAGTTCGGCACTATGTTCCTGGCCCAGGCCCGGCGCACGCTCGGACTGCATGTCATGGTCATCGCCGACCTCATGCCCGAGCGGGCCGTGGACGCCTGCGAGCGCGCCGGCTGGCCTGACGAGGCGTGCGCGGCGGCGAGCTTCGAAGCGGCGATCAAATCCGGCGGCACCCACGTCACCGATGACGCTATGGCGCTGATCAAAGCGCCCGGTCTCGACGTGGTGGTCGAGGCCACGGGCAGTCCATCCGCTGGTACGGCCCACGCCCTTGCTGCGTTTGATGCTGGACGCCATGTGGTCATGGTCACCGTCGAGGCCGACGCTCTGGCCGGACCGCTGCTGGCGCGCCGGGCCGAGGCTGCGGGGGTGGTCTACAGTCTGGCCTATGGTGACCAGCCGGCGCTGATTGCCGAAATGGTCGACTGGGCCCGGGCAACGGGCTTCCAGGTGGTTTGCGCCGGCAAGGGCACTAAGTATCTGCCCGCGTATCACCAGCTGACCCCGGACACCGTCTGGGACCACTACGGCATCAGCGCCGAGGACGCGGCCGCTGGCGGCATGAACCCGCAAATGTTCTGCTCCTTCATGGACGGCAGCAAATCGGCCATCGAAATGGCGGCGGTGGCCAACGCCTGCGACCTGATCCCGGCCCGCCATGGTCTGGTCTTCCCGCCCTGCGGCGCCGCCGATCTCGCCGACACGCTCAAACCCCGGAGCGACGGCGGCGCGTTGGACCACGCCGGCACGATCGAGGTAGTGTCCAGCGAGAAACGCGACGGCGGCGCGGTGGCCGACGATCTGCGCTGGGGCGTCTTCGTCACCTTCGTCGCCCCCGACGACTACGTGCGCCGCTGCTTCGCCGAATACGGCCTATCGACCGACCAGTCGGGACAGTACGCCGCCATGTGGAAACCCTACCACCTGATCGGCCTGGAACTCGGCATCAGCGTCGCCAGCGCCGCCTTGCGCAGGGAGCCCACGGGCACGGCGCGGGCCTTCAACGGCGACGTCACCGCCACCGCCAAACGCAACCTGACTCCCGGCGAAACCCTCGACGGCGAGGGCGGCTACACGGTCTGGGGCAAATTCAAGCCCGCCGCCGACTCCCTGGCCCAGGGCGCGTTGCCCCTCGGCCTGGCCCACGGCGTCAAACTGAAAGCGCCGGTCGCCCAGGGCGAACCCTTGCGCTGGTCCGATGTGGAGATCGACGAGACTGATGCGACGGTAGCATTCCGGCGCGAGATGGAGCGGGATTTCAGATCCTAACCAACCTCACCCCACCACGGCGCCATAGGCCCAGCCGGACAGCATGGCTCCCATCACCGCCATAATGACGTAGGCGAGGAAGACCGGCAGGCGGAACAGGGCGAAGACCGGGATTACCGTCCAGGCGCTGATAATGCCACCGGCGATGAGAAAGGCCATGGCGGCGCCGTCGGCCATGCCTTTGTCCATGAGGCCGCGTACGAAGGGCAGCGCCGCGTAGCCGTCGAGATAGAGCGGCGCGCCGACGATTGCGGCGATGGGGACGGCCAGGGGGCTGTCGTCGCCGACGAAGGCGGCCAGGGCGTTTTCCGGCAGGTAGAGCTTGAGGAAATATTCAGCCACGAAGGCGACGCTGAGCCACAGCACCACCAGCTTGGCCAGGCTCCAGGCGCTTTGGCGGAACATGGCGAGGCGCGCCGGGTCGCCCCAGAACCGCCAGTGGACCTCGTTGGAGGCGCAGCAGGCGGCGTCGGGAATCAGGGAGTCGAGCAGGGATGAGCGCCGGGTCGGGCCGGCGAAGTTGCCGCGCCGCACCAGCATCAAGGTAACCCAGCCGCCGAGCAGGCCGATGCCGAGCGCCGCCAGGGTCTTGCCCACGGCGAAGTCCCAGCCCAGGGTGGCGGCGGTGACCGCCAGCATGTCCGGGCTGGTCACTGCCGAGGACAACAGGAAGGCCATGACTGGCGGCAGGGTTATCCCGGCGGCCAATAGTCCCGCCACCAGGGGCAGGGTGGTAATGCCGCAGACCGGAAGGATGGCGCCGATGAGCGAGACCATGACGATGGCCCGGCCCTCGCGGCCATCGAAGGCGGCGACCAGCAGGCCCATGGAACCGGTCGCCGTCAGTCCCGCCGTGATGACCCCGCCGACCAGGACGATAGGCGCAATCTGCCACAGGTTGGCGAGGGCGAACAGGGTGGCCGCCGCCATGTGATCGCGCAGCACCACGGCGAGCGTCAGCAGGCCGAGCGCAATCAGGATGCGTTTCTTGGGAAAGGCCCGGGTGGCCGTGGTCAGTTCGGAAATCGTCATATGGCATAATCCCTGTTTGGCGCTTGAATTTGAAGTGAAACGAGACATAATTCAAATTGGTTGTTTTCACCTATGACATTTACAAAATGAATATCACACCATCTTCCCTCGACAGCGACCTGCTCCGCAGCTTTCTCACCGTGGCGCGCCACGGCAGTGTCACCCGTGGCGCCCAGGCCCTGGGTCGCACCCAGTCGGCGATTAGCATTCAGATAAAGCGGCTTGAGGAGTCTCTCGCCGTAAGCCTGTTTCGCCGCCAGTCGCGCGGCGTATCCCTGAGCGAGGCCGGTGAGCGGTTGCTGCCGGCGGCGGAGCGCATCGTCGCTGATCTCGACCACACGGCCCAGGCGTTTCGCGCCGACCCCATCGGCGGGCTGGTCCGTGTCGGCATTCCCGACGAATACGGCTCCCACGTATTGCCGACCGTCCTGGCCGACTTCACCGCCCGCTACCCGGCGGTGGAGGTGGTGGTGCGCTGCGGCTTCTCGGTCGACTATCCCGAGGCCATCAAGCGCGGCGAACTTGATCTGGCGGTATTTACCGACGACCGCGCGCCCGAGGGCGACGACGAACTGATCGAGGATCCCACGGTGTGGGTGGCGTCGCGGCCCTACCAATGCCGACCCGAGGAGCCGGTGCCCCTGGCCCTGTTCGACCGCGCCTGCTGGTGGCGCAACATGGCCATGGAGACGCTGGATGCCGTCGGCCAGCCCTACCGGGTGGTGTTCTCCAGCGAGAGCGTCGCAGGTATCAAGGCGGCCATTGCCGGCGGCCTGGCGGTCGGCCTGCTGGGCCGTAGCACCGTCGGCGACCGTATGCATGTGCTCGACAAGGAACAGGGTTTTCCGGCGCTGCCCAATTCGTTTATGCGGCTGCTCCGGGGCGCCAACGAGTCACCAGCTATCACCGCCATGGCGGCGGCCGTCGAGAACGAGTTCGGGCGGTTGCACTGACCCACTTCTATTGACTGCGGCAGGGCGGTGGGATCTCTATAGCGCTGGTAAATAAAGGAAACCTCGACCATGACGACTCTGTTGCCACGGATCTGGTACACCGACGCGGACCAGTTCCGGTTGTAGATGGACGCGATTTTCGGCCGCGCCTGGCTGCCGGTCGCCCACGGCACCGACCTGGCCGAGCCGGGCAGCTATCTGGCGACCACCGCCGGCGGCCGGAATATCTTCGTGGTGCGGGGTGAGGATGGCGAGATTCGCGCCTTCTATAATGTCTGCCAGCACCGGGCCCACCGTCTACTCGAAGGGGTCGGGCGGCTTAACCGCACCATTACCTGTCCCTATCACGCCTGGACCTACGATCTGCAAGGCGCCCTGCGCGGCGTGCCCAATGGCAAGGAAGCGGCTGCCATCGACCGCTCATGTTTCGGCCTGGCGCCGGTACAGACCGCCCTGTTCGCCGGCTTCGTCACGGGTTGTTTCGACGACGATGGAGACCAACCGCCGGCCAACCTGCGCGAAATCGAGAGCCTGTTGCTCCGCGACCACCCCCAGCTTCCGGCCATGCGCGAAGTGCGGCGCCGCGAGGCGGTGCTCGAGGCCAACTGGAAGAACATCATCGAGAATTATCTCGAGTGTTATCACTGCGGCGTCGTCCACCCGTCCTTCGGCAACTTCGACATGTCCACGTGGAAACATCTGGTCGGTGACGGCTGGAGCCGCCAGGGCCGGGTGCAGCCGGGTCCAATGACGAAGACATCGGCCATGGCGATGTCATCGGCTTGTCGCCTGTCGGCCTGGTGGCAGTGGTCCAATATTTTCTGGGCCCTGGAGGCCGACACCTTCATCGCCGTCTTCCACGAGCCCCTGGAGCCGGGCCGCGCCCTGCAAACCCGGCTGGTCTATGCGGCGAGTGGCGAGGAGGACGCCGAGCTCGCGGCATTCAACGAGCTTTTCGACAGGGTCTTCCAGGAGGACGTCTCGATCGTCGAGAGCATCCAGCGGGGCTACGCCTCACCGGGTTACCGCGGCGGCGCGCTCATCGAACAACCGGCAGCCCGCGCCGGTTGGAGCGAGCGCGGCATCCGCCATTTCCAGGACTTGGTGCGCGGCGCCGTGGGCAATCAGGCGCCTCTCTAATCCAAAACGCCCTTGGTCTGTGGGCTACCCGGAAAAAATTTGACGAAGAAGGTTTTGGTCAATTTCGGGTGTTGCTTGTTGGTCCGGACAAACTCCACCTCATAGCCGCATTTTTCATAGAATCCGACCGCCTGAAACTGGCTGGTGACCAAGTTGATGTTGTTGTAGCCCTTGTCTTTGTAGTGGTCTTCCAGCGCCGTCAGGAGCTTGCGCCCAAGGCCGATCCCGCGATGGCAGGGATCGACCCAGATGTCGTCCACATAGATTTCGGCGAAGGCGGTATAGGCGCTGAGAACGCCGATGGCGTCTCCGGCGGCGCTCCGAATGACCAACGAGAACGGCTTGTAATCGCAGACAATGCCGTGGCCGGCTTCGTCATTGACGTGGCCACGTTGCACCTTGACGTCGATGTCCGCCGACAGGTGGTCGAGAAACTCAATGCTGTGGTCGGCCATGAAGGCCTCCTTAGTTGGTTTGCACCCAGGCGCCAGCGTCGTCCCGTTCCAGCATTACCGGGCTCCAGCGGGTCGGCGTATCGGCGATTTTCAGGCCGAAGCTCCTGAGTTCGAGGCGTTCGGGAATAACGATCATCAACTGATACTCGTCGGATTCCGGGCCGCCCGGAAAAAACGCGCTGAAGCGGTCCACCC
This sequence comes from uncultured Alphaproteobacteria bacterium, assembly GCA_964645285.1. Classification (GTDB taxonomy): domain Bacteria; phylum Pseudomonadota; class Alphaproteobacteria; order JAAXGF01; family JAAXGF01; genus JAYZAP01. Next base: position 13,804 of record CAZYDR010000062.1, on the reverse strand, counting down.
AATAGATGGTTCGCTCGGCCGCGTCCCGTTCGATGTGGGCCTTCGCCACTACCGTGAGATAGCCGCGATTGGCGCCATCCAGATAGGTCAGCAGGACCCGGGGGTCGCGCTCGATATGATCGACCTTGCGCGACTCAAGGTTGGAGCCGATGACGAAGCGGGCGAAATCGTCGTCCGGGGCGAAGGCGGCAATTGACCGCGACGACGGCGCGCCAGTCTCATCCAGGGTGACCAGGGACGCGGTGCCGGCCGCCTCGACGGTCCGGCGGGCTATGTCCAACAGGAATTCTACGGAATACTCATCTTCCATTGTCACGGTTCCTTGGATATCAGGCCGGGTCGCGATGCACCGCGTCCGGATCATTGGCCGAGGCCGCGACCTCGTCGCCGGGCCGGTGGAGCAGCACCGCGCGCAAGCTCGCCCACTCGTTGTCGATACCGCAGGCGATCCACAGCCCGCCGATTTCGTCTCTTAGGGACGCAGTGCGCGCCGACCAGCCATCACCGCCATAGGCCGACGCGCCGAACGTGGTCTTGGTCATGATGTCTCGCGCTACTCCTCGAACTGGGTTTCACGCCAGCGGATGGCGGAGGAGAGGCCTTCCTCCTTGGTGATCCGGTTGAAGGTGACGTAGACCTCGGTGGGGGTTGAGTCGAGCATGGCGCCCTGATCGATGCCCACGTCGATGGCGTTGCGCAGCCCGGCGATTTCGGCGCCCCGGTTGATCGCCGCCTTGGTGGTGCGTAGCCCTTCCTGTGAAATCGACGCAGCGCGCCGGGCGTAGCGATAGGTCTCTTTCTCCAGCTTGTCGTCAGCGAAGACCCGGTTGACCATGCCGCACTCGCGGGCTTCCTCGGCGCTCAGGTAGTCGCCGGTGTAGAGGATTTCGCGGGACTTCTTGAGACCGATGATCCACGGCATGATCATGGCCGGCGGCGCCGTCGAGAAGCGGATCTCGGGCTCGCCGAACTGGGCGTTGTCGGAGGCGAAGGTGACGCAGCACATCATCGCCAGCTCGCAACTGCCGGCCAGGCAATAGCCGCGCACCATGGCGATGACCGGCTTGGTGCAGTTCCACGGCGCGAATTCGTAGTCGACGCAGTATTGCAGCATGTTGCGCGCGCCGAGAACGGCGTCGTCGCCCTTATAGACCGAACTCCAGCTCTCCTTGAGGTCATAGCCGGCGCCGAAATGGGGGCCGTTGTGGTTCAGCACGATGACGTTGATGTCGCGGTCGTTCTCGGCGTCTTTCAAGGCCTTGGGCAACTCGTCCATCATCTTGAAATTCATTGCGTTCATTGCCTTGGGGCGATTGAGCGTGATGGTCGCGACAGCGCAGTCCTTCTTATATTCGATGGTTTCCCACATGGGTTATCTCCTCTCGGGTTACGGATTCGAAACAGGCACGACCAGAGCATCAACAGCGATGCAGCCGTTCGGACCGGCGATGACAGGATTTGCGTCGAGCTCACCGAGGACGTCGGCGAGACAGGCCGCAAGTACGGATAGATTAGCGATGGTTGCCGCCAGAGCGTCAGTGTCTACGGGCGCCACGCCGCGCGCGCCGTCGAGTAGGCGGCGCAGTTTGAGGCTGTCGAGCAGGCGGTGGGCCTCGGCTTCGCCGAAGGGCGCCAGGGCGCAGCGGCTGTCGTCGAAATGTTCGACCAGGGCGCCGCCGGCGCCGGCCATGACCATGGGCCCGAACTGTTCGTCAATGATAATACCGAGGGCCAATTCGATCCCCTTGGAGGCCATGGGCGCGACCAGGCAGCGCGGGCCAAGACGCCCGGCGATATCGTCATAGGCGGCGGCCACGGCGGTTTCGTCGCCAAGGTCGAGGGCAACGCCGCCAACGTCGGACTTATGCAGGATGTCAGCCATGGCGGTCTTGAGCGCCGCCGGATAGCCTAGCGCGGCGGCTGCCTCCATAGTTGCCTCCCGGCTCTCGATGACCAGGGTCGGGGTTACAGCGATGCCAAAATCACCGAGCAGGTCGAGGCCCTCGGCCTCGCCCAGGGCGCCGCCGTTGGTCAGGCGCCGGCGCCAACGCTCAACGATGGCGTCAGCGGGGGGCAGTGGCGGCGGGCTAGTGCTCCGGTCGCGGAAGTCGCGCATGTCGAGCAGGCGGCGCACCGCCACCATGGCCGGTCGGCCGCCCTTGAGCACCGGTACCTCGGTGGTGCTCATGCGCTGGGTCAGGGCCCGGTTCTCGGTGTTGCTCGCCAGGGATGCCACGGCCACGGGTTTGTCGAAGCGGTCGGCGATGTCGAGGGCGGCGTTGCAATAGACCTCGTGGGTCGGCGAGCGGTCGTCGATATCGGCGACCCACAAGGCGACCGCGGTATCCGGGTCCTCGGCCAGGGCTTCGAAGCAATGGCGGAAGATGCCCTCGTAATCGTTGCCGGTGCCCCAGGCGTCGAGCGGATTGCCCGGCTCGAGGCCGTATTCCAGGCGCTCGGCCAGGCGGGCCTTGGTGGTGTCGGAAATATCGGCCAACGGTAGATCGACGCTGTCGGCGATATCGGCCAGCAGTTCGCGCTCGCCGCCGGAATCGTGGATCGACGCGAGACCGCCCGGCCCGGCCCGGCGCGACCGGCTGACCAGTTGCAGGGTGGCTATAAGTTCGTCCATGTCATCGACGCGCAAGACGCTGTAGCGATCAAACACCGCTTCGTAGGCGGCGTCGCTGCCGGCAATGGCGCCGGAATGGGTGGCGGCGAACTTGGCGCTGACCTCGGTTCGTCCGACCTTGACGATGACCACAGGAATGTCGCGCGCCGCCGCCTTCTCCAGGGCGGCGGTGAATCCCGCCGGGTCGCGCACGGTCTCGAGGAAGGCGCCAACCGCGCGGGTCGAGAGCATTTCCAGGGCGTAGTCGAGATAGTCGGCGGCGGTCACCGTCAACTCCTGGCCCGACGACACCAGCATGTTCCAGTTGATCCGCCCGGCGATGGCGGTCATGGCGATGGCCACCGAGCCCGACTGACTGATCATGGCGACGTCGCCGTCCGGCCAGCGGTCGCGGTTGCCGATGCTTACATGGGTCCGCGAGGCGGTGTTGTAGAAGCCCATGGAGTTGCCGCCGCAAATCGGCATGGCGGCATTAAAGGCCATGGCGGTCAGCCGCTCGGTGAGCACCGGACCGTCATCGGTCTCGTCCATATAACAACTGGCGAAGATGGCGGCCGCGCCGGTGCCGCTGGCAATGGCGTCGCCAAGGGTGGCTTCAAGGCGCTCATTGGCGACGCAGAGCACGGCCAGGTCCACGGTCTGGGGAATGTCGCCGATGGTCGGATAGCAGGCCAGGCCCTCAATTTCGTCGTAGCACGGATTGACGAGAAAGACATCGCCCTCGTAATCGGCCGTCAGGCAGGAGTGGATCATGCCATTGCCGAAGGCGCCTTCCCGCGCCGAAGCCCCGACCAGGGCAATCGAACGGGGTGCCATGAGGGGAGAAAGATAATGGGAGATCAAAACGCGGGTCTCTCAAAAGAAAATCGCCGAGAAAGCTACAACACGGTAGGGGTGATTGCGGTGCGGAGCAACCAGAGGAGCCGGTGAATTGACGGTAAATCGCACGATTCCACGATCACGGCGCCCAGGGGCGTGATTTGCCCGCCTTGGTTCGGGCTGTATGTGGCATTGAAGGAGAATGGCGCGCCCGGGAAGATTCGAACTCCCGACCCCCAGATTCGTAGTCTGGTGCTCTATCCAGCTGAGCTACGGGCGCGTGGGCGTTGGCCCGGTGGCCAACGCAGGGGGGAACCTACTCATCCCCGCTGCTTGGCGCAAGCTTTTCCGCCATTGTTATCGCCGCCGAATCGGCGCCTCCAGATCGGGCTTGTAGACCCCTAACCCTTTGAGTACACTCGGCACCGAATTCGGGAAACGGTTAATGCTGACGGTTTTCCGTGGGAAGAGTGCCGCGTGACACCGCGGTTGGTGCGCTGGCGCGCAAACGCGGTTTGGTGCGTTATCAATGATGAGCGAGTGGGTCGAACGCATGGGACGCCAGAAGATAAGCGTTGCGGTGCTTGGGGGTGTGTTCCTTTTGGGGGGGTGCAACTTCGTTAATGATGGTTTGTGGCCGATGTTGACCGGCGACGAGCCGTCCGATCAGACGAGCGAGCGTATCGTCGTCGGGCCATCGCCGTCCGAGCAACAGTTACAACCAACATTGTCGCCACCGCCATCAACGGTACCGCAGTATTCAGGCTCGTTGGCCGCGCCCAGTTATGCGGCGGCGTCGACGCAGCCGATTGGTGCCACCGGTACCTTTGTCGGGGCCAAGGTCGGCCAGCATGCCAATGAGCTGCAGTCGCTCAAATCGGCGATTGGCAATGGCAATGCCCGGTTCCAGCAATTGCGCCTGGTGTCCGAGCAGAACGCCCAACGCTATTACGCCATTGTCGCGGCGATCAGCGCCCGCCTGCAAATCAGCACCACGCCGGGTAACCCGGTGCTGGTCAGCCAGTGGAATACGGCCCAGAGCGAACTCGACCGCATTCTCACGGACATCGCTGCGCTCAACACCCTGGCCAACGATATCGCCGGTCAATCGGCGATGTCGGCCTATCTGGTGGAGTCGATCAGCGCGGCCTATGGGCTTTCCGGCGCGGTCGAGGAAGATCATCGCCAGCTCGCCCTCATCGAGGACGAGGTTAATCGTACGGTGGTGCTGATCGACCGTCTGCTGAACGAGATCCACGGAACGATTTCGCGCCAGACTGCTTACGTCAATAACGAGCGGCGCAACCTCACCGCCTTGTCCCTGGCGGTCAAGAACGGCGAGATGTTCGGCCCGCCGCTGGCTTCACAGGCGTTCGCCGCCGCGGTGGCAACGCAGACCTCGGCGGTTCAGTCCGCTGCCAGTCTGGGTATGAATGCTAATCGCCAGCCTTTGGTGGTGATCCGCTTTGACCGGCCCGATGTGCCCTACCAGCAGGCGCTCTATAGCGCTCTGTCCCAGGCGCTTGATCGGGTGCCCATGGCCAATTTTGATGTCATCGCCGTCGCCCCCAATTCGGGCACACCGGCTCAGGTGGCGCTTAACACTAACGAATCCAAGCGTAATGCGGAGCAGGTGTTCCGCTCGCTGACCGATATGGGACTGTCCGGTGACCGGGTGACCCTGTCGACGGCGACCAGCAGCGCGGTGCAGACCAACGAGGTCCACATCTTCGTGCGCTAAGTTGTCGGTTATCGAAATGATTAAGGGGCTCCGTTTTCGGAGCCTCTTTCATTTGGCGCCTACCAGGGAATTTCGCTACCGTCGTAATTGAGGAAGCGACCTGAATCCGCCGGACTCAAACCTTCAATGGCTTCCCTCAGACCATGGACGCTGGCCGCCGGCGTGACCGGGGCGGCGTCGCCGCCCATGTCGGTTGAGACCCAGCCGGGATGAAACACCACGGCGGTAATGCCTTGGTCCTTGAGGTCAGCGGCGAGGCTGCGGACCACGGCGTTGAGCGCCGCCTTCGATGCCCGATAAGCATAGGCGCCGCCACTGGTGTTGTCCGCCTGGCTGCCCATTTTGCTGGAAATGCAGACGATCTGCTTGCGCTCGCTCCGCGCCACATGGCCGACGAACGCCTCGGCCATGCGCATGGGCCCCAGGGTGTTGATGCGGAAGGTCTGCTCCCAGGCGGCGAAATCGGCGGCGCCGAAGGCGACACCCTTGTCGAGATAGGCGCCGGCGTTGTTAAGCAGCACGTCGATGGACTGGTCGGACAATTCGTCGGCCAGGGCCGCAACCGAGGCGCTGTCGGTAATGTCCAGGGCGTGGACCGACACGGTGTCACCGGCTGCCCCGGCGACCGCGCCAAGGGTGCCGGCATCGTCACGATTTCGGCAGCAGGCGAAGATGCGCCAACCATGGGCGGCGTATTGTTTGACGAAAGTCAGCCCGAGGCCGCGATTGGCGCCGGTAATCAGGATGGCAGGCATCACCTCTCTCCTCTGGTTCACCACACTAGAAGCCCTCGGCGATGTCCTGCAACGCGTCAAGCTGCGTAATTGTAATGCGGTGGGCTTCGGAAATTTCGATCAACCCCGATTTCTTGAGGCGACTGAGCGTGCGGCTTACGGTCTCGACCGTAAGGCCCAGGTAATCAGCCACGTCGCCACGGGTCATAGGTACGGGGATCGGCTTGTCCTCGCCGCCTTCACCGTTCATGCGATTGCCCAAGGCCAACAGGAATGACGCCAGCTTCTCTGCCGCCGTCTTGCGGCCAAGCAGCAGCATCTGATCCTGGGCGGCGGTCAACTCGTCGGTGGCGATGCCGAGCAACCGTCCTTCAAGCTTGGGAAAGCGGTCGAACAACAGATAAAGCTGACGCCGGGGAAACCGGCACAGGGCAACATCGGTGACCGCTTCGGCGCTGTAGGAATAGGTGCCGCTGGCGGCGATACCGAGAAAATCACCCTGATGGACGAAGCCGGTAATCTGCCGGCGGCCGTCGGGCAGTAGTTTGTAGAGTTTCAGAATGCCGCCGAGGATGTTGTAGACGTTGCCTGCGTCGTCGCCCTCCTGGAACAACAGCTGCTGGGGCGCCATGCGGACCTGGCGCACGATCGCCTGGAGGTGGCCCAGCTCTTCGTCATGGAGTGCCGAGCAGAACGTGAACTCACGAATTTCGCATGCCGCGCACATGGGCATTATGGCGTTGGGCACTTGGGACACGCCCGGCGCCGGCACGGCGCTGGGAAGGTCCGAAGACGATGTACTGCGGGCGTTGGTCGCCATGAATTGCTTTCGTAATCGAGAATCGATCCAATCAATGGGGGTATTGGGCATATTTCCGTTTCAAACAAGCGTTAACCGCTGAACGGTTCCATGTCTTCCAGTTCGCCGTGTAAAGACCCCTATCGCAAACGGGCCTGGTAGGGCCGAATTCGCTTAGTCGGCGGCGGCGGGCTGGGCGTCGCTGGCGGTGACTTCGTTGAGGGCGGAGACCGCCTTGTCGGCGGCGGAGTTGTCGCCCCGGGTCGCCGCGGCAATGGCCTGGGCATGGAGGCGGAGAACCTCTATCTGGCACACGCTGGGCGCCGGCGACTCGGAGATCGCCATCATCACCCGGGCCATGGAGGCATTGAGCTGAGACGTGCCGAGGACACCGTGGGATAGTTTGATGCGCTTGGCTTCGGCCACCAGATGGGAGAGTTTGGCCACATCCTCGGTGATGTCGACGCTGTTGGCGCCGCTCGCGGCGGCTTTCTCAAGCTGTGCCGACTGATTGATGATCAACAGAACCAGACCGCTAAGTCGCTGCAGATTGACCGCTTCAGCAGCGCGCTGGATTGCTTTTTCATCCACTTGTCCCTCACCGTCCCGTTTTTTCGTGCCGGATGCCTTATCGCGCAGCCGGTTCGGGACTTCGACCTTGGCGGCTTCTTCGGTCTCCGGGCGGACGCCTTTACTGCGTTGGGGGCCGACGTAATCGGACGTGGCGACGAAGTCTTTGCGATTTTGGATCAGGTTGGTGATCCGTTCGCTGAGAAGCTTGGTCGAAATCGGTTTTCGGACCAGATCATCGGTACCCGCGTCGAGGACTTTTTCGATGACCGCCTCGGCAGGGGTGTGAGACAGGCCGATGATCGTGACAAACGGGTTGTTGCCGAGGCGGGCGTGGCGAATATCGTTAATGATGTAGCAAACCGCTTCGTCTTCATGGTCGAGATCGACAATTATGAGGTCGCATTCCGTGCCTTCGACAATACGGCGCGCGAGGTCGGCGGTACCGCATTCGTTGACGGTGCCGAACCCGATTCCCAGCAGAGTGCTCTTTACCAGACGCCGGACAGCGCCGTTCTCCTCCAGGAGAACCACGTTGGCCGACTTGAGATCCAAATCAATCGTTCAGTATCGCCGCAAGACCCGATCATTCCAATGTCACGAAACATAGCCCCATGAGGCTTTCGTATTCGTTAATCGATCGGGAAGCCGTTCTAGTCGCCCAGGGCAATCCCTTCCCGGCGCGGATCGGCGCCGCCTTCGAGGCCATCCGGCGTGACCACGACGGCATGCAACCCACTGTTCAGGCCACGCAGGCGGACGTCATGGCCGCGCTCGACCAGAGCCGCTTCCAGGTCGACCAGCGGCGTTCCGGATTCGAGATCGATGGGCCCGTTACGGTTCACGTGATGGGGCAGATCGAGTGCCTGCTGGGCATCGAGACCCCAATCAAGCATGGCGATTAGCGCCTGGGTGACGTAGGCGATGATGCGCGATCCGCCTGGCGAGCCAATAGCGAGCAACAATTGGCCGCCTTTGTCGAACACCAGGGTCGGGGCCATGGATGACCGTGGCCGCTTGCCCGGCGCTACCCGGTTGGCTACGGGAACGCCATCCACCGCGGGACGGAAGGAAAAGTCGGTGAGCTGATTGTTGAGCATGAAGCCGCGCACCATGAGGCGCGAGCCGAAGGCGCTCTCAACGCTTGACGTCATGGAGACAGCGTTGCCCTCGCTGTCGATCACGCTGAGATGGGTGGTCGAGAATTGCTCGGTTTCCGGCTCAACGGCACGCGGCGCGCCGTTATCAAAGGGCGGTGTGCCGGCCTCGGCGGCACCCATGGACTGGTCGTGGTCGATTAACGCGGCCCGGTCGGCCAGATAACCGCGATCCAGTAGACCGCGCACAGGGACCGCCACGAAATCGCTGTCGGCGAGGAAGCGAGCGCGGTCCGCATAGGCCAAGCGGCTGGCTTCACTGACCAGATGTACCGCCTCGGCCGATCCTGGCGTCAAGGCGGCCAAGTCGAAGTGTTCGAGCAGGCCGAGAATCGACAGGGTGGTAACCCCGCCCGAGCTTGGCGGCCCCATGCCGCAGACCCGCCATTTCCGGTAGGGCCGGCATACGGCCGCCCGATCCTTGGCCTCATAGGCGGCGAGATCAGCCACGGTCATAACCCCGGGATTGCCCACCGCGCCGGTAATGGCGGCAACCATATCGGCGGCAATATCGCCTTCATAGAAGGCCCTGGCGCCGCCCGCGGCAATGGCCCTCAGGGTCACCGCATAGGCTTGGTTGACCAGCTGCGTTCCGACCGGCTTGGGCTTGCCGTCCGCGGTGAAAAAATAGGCCCGCGCCACGTCGTAGCGATCAATGCTGGTTGCCTCGCTGATCAAATAATGAAGCCTTGGCGAAACCTCGAAACCCGCCTCCGCCAGGGCGATAGCCGGTTCGAACAGCGCTGCCCAGGGCAGCTTGCCATGGCGCTGATGGGCCTGCTCGAGCATGGCGACGAGGCCGGGTACACCGATGGCGCGACCGCCGATCACCGCGTCGTAGAACTTCATGGGTGCGCTGTCGGCCTTGAGGAACAGGTCCGGCGTCACCGCCATCGGCGCGGTTTCGCGGCCGTCGTAGGCGTGAACCGCGTCGGCGCTGGCATCATAGGCGAGCATGAAAGCGCCACCGCCGATGCCCGACGACTGCGGCTCGACCAGCCCAAGCACCAATTGGGCGGCGATTGCCGCATCAATGGCGCTGCCGCCGCGCCGCAGAATGGCAAGGCCGGCCTGGCTGGCATGGGGGTTGGCGGTGGCGATCATGTGGCGCTTGGCGCGTGCCGGCTCGCCGGCCGGGGCCGGCGAAGCGGCGCTCATGAAGCTCGCCACAACAAGTGCGCCAATCGTTGTCAGAGTCCGTATGGCCATTCCCACCACCCATGAATACGTTCTAACGGTCAGCGACCGTCATGCCACGAACCTCATGTGGTGGCCACAGGAAATTGGGAGAAGTCTAGCCTGCGGTGCTGGTCGTGCTGTCGTCGGTGAGGTGTTTGGAAAGCTGCCAGGTGCCCGAACCATAGCCCCGGTCATGGAGCATCTTGACCAGCCAGTTGGCGGTCGACGGCAGATTGGCATGAATGGCGTTGCACCCCTCGGCCCGGGCCACCTCGTCGACAACATCCATCAGCGCCGTGGCAATCTCGCGCGGTGAAAAGACGCTTTCGACGACAAAATATTCGACATCGAGGGTGCGCTGGTGGCGAATGTCAGGGACCACGCGATAGGTGAACAGGCCGCGCAGGTAGTTGTTTGACGAACAGATGCCGACGACATCATGGGCGTCGCCGCCTTTGCTCTTGGCCGCGAGCATGACCTTGATATAGGCGCGCCATTCCTCGACCGATATCTCCCCGGCCGCTTCGCGGATCAGGGGATAGGCTTGAAGAATGCGATCGCCGCGCAACGGCGATACTGAGAACGTTTCCTGCATCTGAATCCCGAACAGCTATCCACCGTTACAGGATGTCAGCGAAACCTTACCATTACTTTGACATAAATCATCACCCGACGGTGCCGGCGGAATCGCCTATTGGGCGGCGCCTTCGTCCGTTCGCTGGATTTCAGCGGTTGCCCGTAGTTCGGCGAGTCGCTCGGTGAGCGCGGCTTGTGCTTCCTGGGTGCGGAGACTATCCTTGACTTCCTCGTAGCTCGGCGGCGTGGTCGGACGGCGGCCTTCGACCTTGATGACATGCCAGCCGAACTCGGTCTGAACCGGATCACTGGTAATGGCGCCGACATCCAGTTCGAAGGCGGCGGTGATGAAGGGAGCGACCATCTGTTCGCGGACGAAGTAGCCGAGGTCGCCGCCACTGGCGCCGGACGGTCCGTTCGAGCGCACCTTGGCCAGTTCCGCGAAGTCGGCGCCGGCTTCAAGTTCGGCGATCACCGCGCGGGCGTCGGCTTCGTTCTCGAGCAGGATATGACGGGCCCATACTTCATCGCTGTTATCATAGCCGGCGACCATTTCCGCGTAGGCGGCCTGCAGAACTTCCCCGGTGGCGCGGGTCTCGATAAGCTGGTTCAGATAAGCCTGCTGCAGAACGTCATCGGTAATGTAGTCGATGCGCTGCTTGAGTTCCTCGTTCTCGAGCATGCCGGCTTGGCGCGCCGCCTGGGCAAGCAATTTGCGTTCGATGAGACTCTCGAAAATCTGGTCGCGAAGGGTCTCCACGGGAACCTGCTGATATTGTTGAGGCAGGGATTGATAGAACATCATCACGTGGGCTTTCGTAATGGCCTCGCCATTGACCACGGCGATTACGTCGTCATCGGCTGACTGTGTCCGGGCGACCGCGCTGAAACCCAATATCAGTGTCAGGAGAACGGCGTAGAGGAGTCGGTATGTCATGGTTTCGATAGCCTGTGGAGTATCGGAATGGTGAGGGCGGGCAAGCTAACAGGACGGCAAGGCCATGGCCATTGGGATTTTTCCGAGCGAGGGGCCGTGATGGTTCACTGCGAGCCAAATGGTGGACATTGCAACGCTAATTCAGCAGCATGGTTTCCGTAATCCGCGCTTGTTGGAACCGCATCAATCGAGCGTCGATGGTAGGAGTGAGCCGCCGCCCTTCCCTGGGGCTGGGCGGCGGGCTGATTGAGATTGTATCGGAGGAGCCGGAAAATGTGGAAAGCTAAAGTCATCAAGGCCGAAGACGTCGTCTTCGAGGACCGCATAGGCCAAGACCCAGTGACGTCGCGCTTCGCGCGCATCGTCCGCCAGCCGCTGAGTGGCGGTCTCGGCTTTGGTATCCTGGAGGTCAACGACATTGATGCCGACTGGTTCATAAACTACGACGAAATTTTCTACGTCCTCGAAGGTACCTTTCGATGTGTCATCGACGGTGAGGTGTTCGAGGGCAACGCCGGCGACACCATATTTCTGCCCAAGGATACGCAACTGCACTATGAATCCACCGGTAAGGCGAAGCTGCTCTACATCGTCCACCCGGAAGGCAATGTCCGCTGGCGTTTGCTAGTGGGCAGCGATTGACGGGTCTTGCGTACAGGGCGGGCCGGTTGTTCCCGGTCGGGCATCCCGTGGGGTTGGGGTGATGATTCCCGCGTTCAGCCGCGATGAACTGCTGCCGCCGGCTCTGCCCGATTGGTGCGATGTGCTTGCCGAAGGCTTCGTCGCCGGCCGCGACGTTCAGCGTCGGCGCACCGCGTTTCATGACTTTCGCGGCGTCGCGTCCCAGCGCGAGTGGGCGCTGCGCTGCCGGGCCGAGGGGCGGTCTCAAATAACTGTCAATATCGGCTTGCCCGACTGGCCCCTGACCAAGGCGGCGCTCCTTGAAATTTGGCACCAGTTCGAGGCCGCTGATCTGCCGCCGCCCGACGCCTATCAGCTTATCCTCGAGCGCCGCATGGGGCTCCCGGCTGCGCTGCGCGAAGCGGCGTCCCAGGAAACCGGGCCCGCCCTGTGGACCGCGGACGACTGGATGGACTTGGGCCAAACAGTACCGATCCAGCCCCGGGCGGCGCTCATTGGCGCGCCGGCAAGCTTCGAGAACACCATCCTCGGGCTTACCGCCGGTCTCGACGTCATCGGCAATTTCTCCTACTTCACGACCCGCTATCCCTATTGGGACGACGACGTCGGCCAGTTTACCAGCGTGTTGCGGGCGCTTGGCGCAGTGTCGGCCCATCGCCAGGGCGGCGTCGTGGTAGATTCCTGCCTCTAGGACGGCCATTGCGGGGTCTTTGCCGATTTCCGCTCCATCGTCGGTTGGGCCCTATTCGAGCGCCGTCTGGTCGAGGACCTGTGCGGCGCCGCTTATGTCCCGGCGTTCGGCGACCTGACCTCGGACCCGTTCCTCCGCGCCGCCGTGTTCCGCGCGATTCAGCTCACCGGACCGGCGGACTCGGTACTCGATAGCTTTTATGCCAGGGACTGAATGGAGACTCGGTTGGCGTGCCGCTTGGTTCGCGGGTCGCCGGGGAGAATCCAGGCGAGGCGATAATTACAAAGCCCCAATCCTGACTAACTCCAAGCGTGGGAGAGCGTAGGCGCCATGTCCGCTATTATCCCCCCCTTGGGGCGCCCCGACAACGGAGCCGAGTTCACTGCCCATGCTGTATCTGGCCTCCGCCTGACCGACGCAGACCCCGAGGCACAGAAGACTCTCCTAGGAAATTTCAGAAAATGTTCGGAATGTCACATCCTATAAGTTAGACTATATTCACAATTTATGACATAATAACAACCAGTTACATGACTCACGAACCAGCATCATCCGCCCGTGCACGACGCCTCCGCGAGCGCCGCGCCAGTCGAGGTTGGTGAGAGTGGCGTCGGGTTGCTGGTTGGCAGCGGGTTGCTGAAGCAGCACTAGGCGGGCGACCGAAAAGCCGTCAGTGAAGCGTGTCTCGAGGCCCTTGAGCAGTGGGCCGGGGGCCGGGGTACGCGGACCGTGGGGCGGTGAACGGATACAACGAACGCTTCAATGGCACCCTGCGCAGGGAAGTCTCAATGCAGAGTGGTTCACTTCAATCAGACAGGCTCAGATCGTCATCGAAACCTGGCTCAAACAGTACAATCACATTCGCCCCCATCAGGCTCTGAACATGAAGGTTGTTGGTTCAAATTCAATTCACGAAACCAAAAATAACCCCGCTAATACAATATGTTGGAGGTATTTTTCTTTTTCAGAGAAACGAAAATTCTGAGCAGGGTCGGAAAAATTGCCGCTTAAATTGCCGCTTTTTTCATTGCTAGGAGCATTTCGTTCCCCGGAATTCGGGTCCCTTTCCAACCAATCCCGATTAAGCCCCCAAATGCGCATGACCCGGGCGTCCTCAAAAGCGCTCCCGTCTGCCAGAGGCCATGGCTGAAAGCCCCAGCCTTGCACGTACGACGGCGCAGGCACCACAGCTCAGGGATCCGGGTCCCTTTTGGCCCGGCCCCGATCAAGCTCGAAGGCTCTAGTTAGCCAGGCCCGCACCGAAAGCCCCGCCATAGCTGGGAACGCCACTGAAAGGCACGGTCCCGCGCATACAATACCAGGGACA
>CAZYDR010000061.1:11907-22116 GCA_964645285.1 uncultured Alphaproteobacteria bacterium | reverse complement strand
GGATGCCGCCGGCGCAAGGATGGGGGATGCCGAGAATCTCCTGCATGGTCACGGTGGTGCAGCCGATCTTGTAGCCGACCCTGGCGCCTCGCCCGGCCTTGCCCAGCTTGCGGTGGAGGATGTCCTGCACGGCGTAGCCCTCGGCCACATCGTCGGGCCGGGACTCCGCAGGCAAGGGGTCAAGCAGTCGTCGTTCAAGGCGAGCCGCGGCGATAAGCGCGGCGGCGCGGATCAGGCGGGGATCTTCCGTAGGCTCGGTCATGATAACTCCGGGGCTCAACAAAACGAGGCCCGGACCTCACCAAGGCCGTCGAAGACAACCGTCACCTGATCACCGGGTTCTGGATTATAGGGGGTAACCACACTGCCTGTCAGCACCACTTGTCCGCGCTTAAGGCCGACCCCTCGGGTAGCCAGGATATTGGCCAGCCAGGCCAGAGCCTCGAGGGGGTGGCCGAGGGCGTCGGCGCCGTGGCCGTTGCCGACTTCTTCGCCGTTGATCAGCAGGCGTCCGGCGACAATAGCGAGATCGAGATCGCGCCAGGTGGCCACGCGGGGACCAAGGACACAACCGGCGCCGAAAAAGTCGTCGGCGATGAGGGTCGGCGGTCCGCTTTCGCGAAAGTCCTCATAGCGGTTGTCGACAATCTCCATGGACGCCATGCAGGCGCTCGCCACGTCGGCCATGGCGGCGCGGTCGAAGGGTCCGTCCCCCGGCGCCAGATCCTTGCCGATTTCCACGGCGATTTCGGTTTCGACGCCGACCTTGACGTAGTCGGCGCAGGCCAGGGCGACACCACTTCGATGGACGGTCGAGGCGAGAATGCCGCCGCCGCAGGGGCTGTCGATTTCCAACCGTTCCTGCATGAGCGGTGTGGTGCAGCCGATCTTGTAGCCCGCCAGACTGCCCCAGCCGTGCGCCGTCAGGGCCTGGTGTACGGCGTTCTGCACCGCGTAGCCGGCGGCTTCGTCCCGTGGCCGGCAATGATCGGGCAGCACGCCGAGGGTTTGCCCGGCGGCTCGTGAGTCGGCAATGATCGTGGCCGCTTCGTTGTGGTTATCAGCCATCACGAATTTCCTAATCTTCAACCCGGTACATGAAATGACTGCCATCGCTGCCGCCCGGCGGCGCCGGCAGCAAGTGCCAGCGCGGATTGGACATGGTACGATCGGCGATAACGATACCACCGGGGGCGATCAGCGGGTCGGCGGCGGCTGAAAGAAAGGCGACGAGGGCGGTATCGACTTCAGGTTTTTCGCTACCAACGTCGAAATGGACCAGGGCGGCAAGTTCGCCGATACGGTCTCCTGCGCCGGGTACAGTGTCTTGGAAGTCGCCCGAAATGAGGTCGTCGGGTGCTGGTACGCAGTCGGGCGGGCAATGAATTTCACGGTCGAAGGCGACGATGCGGCGGCCGTTCGCTTGGCTGCGCAGGTAATCATAGGTCCGCCCCTTACCGAGGTCGAATTCAAGGATCGGGCCGGGCAGGTCGGCAATCAGCGCCAGCCCCTGCGCCAGACAGTTGCGCTGGGCCGTGAGTCGCATGATCATCCGGTCAAGGCGGTTCGGTAAATCCATGGCGTCGGTAGCGTCGGGATTGTTCGCGGGAAACCAGCATAACGCCAGACGGCGGTGGGATGGGGATCAAATGATCGACAGGGATTTCCTGAGTGGCCCGGACGAGGTCGCGGCGGCGCTTGATACGCTTGACGCCGAGGACGCGGTGTCATTGCCCTTGCTGGACGAACATGAGCGCCGCCGGTTGCTCGCGGCAGCGGAAAGCGCCGAATACCGTTCGGCCCGGTCGGTGGTCGGCCGCGGCAACAGCATCGTGCGCCAGGATATGGGCGTTTGTGTCGACTTTACCGACGACAGTCCCTTTCGCGGTTTCGCCTGGCGATCCGAGGCTCTGGTCAGGGCCGCCGTGGATTGCCTCGAGCACAATCCGTTCCCGGGACCGCTGTGTCTTGATGACCTGGTGCTGCAGCGTTACGAACCCGGCGCCTTGGGTATTACGGCCCACCGCGACAGGCTGCGTTACATCAACCTGGCAGCCCTGTTTACCCTCGCCGGGGAAGCCCGATTTGCTCTATGCCAGGATCGTAGCGGCCGGGCGAGCCGCGATATCGATGCGGCGCCGGGTACGGTCATCCTGCTTCGAGCGCCAGGTTATCGGGGAACTGACAGGCGGCCATTCCACTTCGTTTCGGAGATTCGGAGCCGCCGTTTCAGCTTTGGATTGCACCAAATTTCCCATTAACCATATGGCTGGCACAGCCCTGAACGAGCTAATCGTCCATCAGTTTGAATCTTGCGAAATGAGGAGAGGGGCTCGTTGCCGCGCCGTTGTACTTTTGATTTCAGTATGATATCAGGGGATTACGAAAAAAAAGACCCATCATTACGTATTGACCAATACGCGTTACGCACCTCATTACGTACTATGGGTATCGTCGACGGGCCCGACGGTAGTAAAACCTTGGTCACGCGCCGCGTTCGGACTGTGAATGACGTTCGGTCCGGTTACTGCGATATCGATATCCCGTCGCATGGTATTTTGACACGCGGCAAAACCGAAGGACACGCAAGGAGTCTTCCTATGATCCAGTATCTTCGTTGTTATCTTCGTTGTTTCACCAAGAATGAGGACGGCGCCACCGCCATTGAGTATGGCCTGATCGCCGCCGGCATCGCCGTTGCGATTATCGCCGCGGTTGGCCTGCTCGGCGACAGCCTCTCGGGTACCTTCACCGATGTGAAAGACGAACTCGACGGCAGTTAGCCGAACATCGCTATTGGCGAGCGTGGCCTCGATGGCCGTGCCCGTTGCCAAGAAAAGCGGCCCTGGTTTCAGGGGCGTCTTCTTGTCCTCCGGCGTCCTGTATGGGTTTCCTATGTTAGCGATTTGTTAACCATGTGACGCTTAGCTGCCAGACGAATTGTCGTTTCGTTTGTGACACTTGTCACAGACGAAACATGCCGCTGGCCCTAAAACAAGGGCGCATCCATTGACCAAGAGGAGTCTTCCTATGATCCAGTATCTTCGTTGTTATCTTCGTTGTTTCACCAAGAATGAGGACGGCGCCACCGCCATTGAGTATGGCCTGATCGCCGCCGGCATCGCCGTTGCGATTATCGCCGCGGTTGGCCTGCTCGGCGACAGCCTCTCGGGCACCTTCACCGATGTGAAAGACGAACTCGACGGCCAATAGCCGAACATCGCTATTGGCGAGCGTGGCCTCGATGGCCGTGCCCGTTACCAAGAAAAGCGTCCCTGGTTTCAGGGGCGTTTTCTTGTTCTCCGGCGTCCTGTATGGGTTTCCTATGTTAGCGATTTGTTAACCATATGGCGCTTAGCTGCCAGACGAAACATGCCGCTGGCCCTAAAACAAGGGTGCATCCATTGACCAAGAGGGTGACCACATGATCCAGTATCTTCGCAACTTTACCAAGAATGAGGACGGCGCTACCGCCATTGAGTATGGCCTGATCGCCGCCAGTATCGCCGTTGCGATTATTGCCGCGGGCGGCCTGCTCGGCGACAGCCTCTCGAGCACCTTCACCACGGTTGGTCGTGAGATCGACGGCTAGGACGTCTTCACGCACGCCGCTGCAGTCGCAGCCCGGTTTCGGCGTCCCTTTTGGGGGCGCCATTTTTGGTTTGAGAGTTAGGCTCTGGGCCGGCGCCGGTAGTGCAGGAACACCGGCTTTGATCCGGTCAGCGCCTTCGATTCATAGCGTGTTTCGGGCCAGTCATCGAGGCGTTGACGCCAATCATTGGGCCCCCGCGCCAGCCATTCGAAGGCCGGGTGGGGCGCAATATGCTCGATCATCCAGCGGCAGTAGCCCATATGGTCGGTAGCGAGGCGCAGTTCAGCGCCATCGCTCAGGATGCGGGCCATGGCATCCAGGGTCTCGCTATTGACCACCCGGCGCTTGTGGTGGCGCATCTTGGGCCAGGGGTCGGGAAACAAAACGAAGAGGCGGTCGACCGAGGCCTCGGTCAGGCTGTTCATGAGCAGGCGGGCGTCGTCGTCGAACACCCTCACATTATTCAGGTCGTCGGTCGCCACCCGGGACAGCAAAGCGGCCATGCCGTTGATGAAAGGCTCACAGCCGATAATTCCTGTATCCGGGTGATTGCGGGCCTGCCAGGCGAGATGCTCGCCGGCCCCGAAACCAATTTCGAGCCATAGGCCGGCGGTTACCGCTGAGGGAAATAGTTGAGCCGGATCGAGGTAACCGGCGGCCGGCAGTTCAACCCGTAAGCGCGGCAGTAAATCGTCGATCAGCGCTTGCCGCGCCGGTCGCAGCTTCTTGCCGTGTCGTCGTCCATACACTGTGCGGGTCGATCGCTCCGCCGGTTCGGTCACCCCAGGGCGGCGGTCAGTCCGTCGACCAGATCAAGCCGCTCCCAGGAGAAACCACCGTCGGCCTCGGGCTCGCGCCCAAAGTGGCCATAGGCGGCGGTACGGGCATAGATCGGCCGGCTCAGGCCAAGGTGCTGGCGAATGCTCCGGGGCGACAGGTCGACCAGATCAAGCAGTGTTGCCGCGAGCTTGTCCTCGTCAACGTTACCGGTGCCGTAGGTGTCCACATAGAGCGACAGGGGCTTGGACACGCCAATGGCATAAGCGAGCTGGATGACGCAACGATCGGCCAACCCGGCGGCGACCACGTTTTTGGCGAGATAGCGCGACGCATAGGCCGCCGAACGATCGACCTTGGTCGGATCCTTGCCGGAAAACGCACCGCCACCATGGGGCGCGGCGCCGCCGTAGGTATCGACGATGATCTTGCGTCCAGTGATGCCGGCGTCGCCATCCGGTCCGCCAATGACGAATTTCCCGGTCGGATTGACGTAAAACTCCGCCTCGTCGCACATCCAGCCGTCGGGCAGGGAGCCCACCACATAGGGCCGCACCAGTTCGCGCACATCTTCCTGGGACAAGTCGGCACCATGCTGGGTCGAGACCACGATCGAAGTCGCCTTGACCGGCTTGCCGTCGATATATTGCAAGGTCACCTGGCTCTTGGCGTCGGGGCCGAACCCGGGCTGCTCACCGGCGTGGCGGGCCTTGGCCATGGCCTGCAGGATGGCGTGGGACAAATGGATCGGCGCCGGCATCAACACCTCGGTCTCGCGGCAGGCGTAGCCGAACATGATGCCCTGATCGCCGGCGCCTTCGTCCTTGTTATCACGGGAATCAACGCCCTGGGCGATGTCCGACGACTGGGCATGGACGTAGACACAGACCTTGGCGTGGCGCCAATGGAAGCCGTCCTGCTCATACCCAATATCGCGCACCGCGTCGCGGGCAACCCGTTCCAGGTCGTCGTGGGTAATGCTGTCGGGGCCACGGACTTCGCCAGCGAGGACGATCTGATTGGTGGTGACCAGGGTCTCCACGGCAACCCGCGCCTCGGCTTCGGCGCCGAGATAAAGATCGACCACCGCATCGGAAACCCGGTCGCAGACTTTGTCGGGATGGCCTTCGGAAACTGACTCACTGGTAAAGAGATAATCGCCTCGTTTCACGGACGGACCCCCTGATGCTGGCTGACTGGAACGCTACAGATGGGGCTTTTTGGCAATGATTGGGCCGTGGGTCAAGCGCTTATCCTGAACCAGAGCAAACCGGCGCGCCGTGAACGGTTTCATGGCGGACGTGGTCGTGGTCGATGGGCCTATTTGTCGCCCGCCTTCGACACTTTCGCCATGGCCTTGACCATCTCGAACAAGCGCTTGCGAACACGGGCGTCGGTAATACGGTAGTAGGCTCGTACCAGTTTCAGGGTTTCGCGCTTGACTAGGGGGTCGAGCTCGAACCGCTGTTGAATTTGCTCGCCCAGCCCCGATGCTCCGCTCAGGATTTCCGACGGCATATCGTCGAAGAAAAAAGCGATGGGTACGTCGAGAATCTGGCTGAGGTGATAAAGCCGGCTTGAGCCGATGCAATTGGCGCCCCGCTCATATTTCTGGACCTGTTGAAATGTCAGCCCCAGCGCCTGGCCAAGCTTTTCCTGGCTCATACACAGCAGGGTGCGCCGCAACCGGACGCGGCCACCGACATGAATATCGACCGGATTAGGGTTCGCTGTCACACCGTGAGAACCCTTCTTCGCAACTTTCGCAACTATTGACGCCATTTTCACTTGATTCGACAAGCGAATCACGGGCAATCGCCGCCTGTTTTAAAACTACCATTCCCGGCCTCCCCGAATACGGTCGTACCCCGAGAAGTTTGGCACGAAGCATACCATTGCGTGCCAGTTTTGTCGCGCTTTCGATGATTAACGGTTGCGGTTGATTTGCCGAGCCAACGCAACACCCCCAACAAGACAGGCGAACAGCAACCACCAATCTCCCCACCGGGCGTAGACCGTGGCGCGGTCGAGGGCTTTCGGCAGGAGGCTGTCGAGGACACCGCCTTGACCCAGGCCTAGCCGGGCGGTGACCCGGCCATGGCCGTCAACCACGGCGGAGATGCCGGTATTGGCGACCCGTACCAGGGGCAGGCCCTGTTCGACCGCGCGCAGCCGGGCGCTGGCGAAATGCTGGTAGGGGCCGCTTGAGACGCCGAACCAGGCGTCGTTGGTAATGTTGAGCAGGAATCCGGGCCGGTGCGCGGGATCGACCACTGCCTGGGGGAAAATCGCTTCGTAACAGATCAGTGGACTGAAGGCCGGCAGACCGGGGATCTTGATGGTGCGCGGCCCGGGTCCGGAGCTGAAGTCGACCGCGCCATAGGTCAGCTTGGCCATGGTCAGGATGTGGCGAAACGGCACGTATTCGCCGAACGGCACCAGATGGGCCTTGTCATAGGTGGCGACGACATCGCCCCGGCCGTTGATGGCGTGCAGGCTATTCCACAGCCGGCGCGGCGTTGTTGGCTCGGGCGTTGTGCGGATAGCGCCGGCGATGAGCGCGCCGCTGGCCGGCGTGACCGACGCTATGATGCGCCGTCGCTCCGGCTCGTTGGCGAGGAAGAAGGGCACTGCGGTCTCGGGCCATATGACGTGGGTCACCTGATCGAACCCGGCGCTGGTGGTCAGGCTCAGGTGGCGGTTGAACAGGGCTTCAAGCCGTTCTGGCTGCCACTTGTGGTGTTGCGCCACATTGGGCTGGACCAGGCGCAGCATGACGCCGTCGACGGCGGTGGTTTCGGCGGCCCCGAGACGCAGTGCACCGCCACCCCACAGCATTGCCAGCAGGGCGATGCCAAGTACTGTCGGCGTCCAGCGGAAGCGATCGCCGGCGCCGTTATCCGCAAGGCTTGCCGGTAGCGCCGCCACCGTCACCGTGATCAGGCCCAGACCCAGAGTTCCGACTACGGCGACACTCTGGATCATGGCGTCCGATACGGTCCAGGCGGTGCCGATCAGGTTCCAGGGAAAGCCGGTGAAGAGATTGCCCCGCAGCCACTCGGTGGCGGCCCAGGCCAGGGCCAGGATGAGTACCCGTGTGACCCCCGGCGAGGCCAGCCGGGCGGCCAGGGCGGCCAGGGCCGGAAATATCGCGAGCAGCGCCGAGGCTCCGAGAATCGCCGGCGCCACCATCCAGGCGAAGCGCTCCGGGTCGGTCAACATGGCGTGGCCGAACCAATAGAGCCCGGTCATGAAATGACCGAATCCGAACCACCATCCGACGGCCATAGCGGCGCGGCGGCGGGCGCAACCGTCGATCAGCCAGACCAGGCCGCTGAACGCGACTATCAAGAGCGGCAACAGGTGGAGCGAGGGCAGGGCGCCGGTGGCGGCGACGCCGAGCACCATGGCCAGGAGCCAGCGGCGCCAGCCGGTCAACGCCGTCACGCAGCGTTTAAGGGTCGTCATGGCGGGCTTGATCCCGCGCCGATCATTCGCTGGTCGGCGGCGGTGGAACCCGCCTGATACGCAGGCGTTTGATGCGGCGGGGATCGGCCTCCATGACTTCGAACCGCAGGCCCGTCGGGTGGGTTACCAGCTCGCCCCGGCCCGGCACCCGACCGGCCAGGGAGAACACCAGGCCGCCCAGAGTCTCGACGTCCTCGCCGACGTCTTCGGACAGCAGGCTGAAACCGATACGCCTTTCCAGGTCCTCGACCGAGGCCCGGGCATCGGCCTCGATGACGCCGCTGGCCCGGTCGAGCAACAACGGCAGTTCCTCGGCGTCGTGTTCATCGTGAATGTCGCCGACGATTTCCTCGATAAGATCTTCAATGGTGACGCAGCCGTCGGTGCCGCCGTATTCATCGACCACGATGGCCATGTGTATGCGCGATGCGCGCATTTGCAGCAGCAGGTCCCGCACCTGCATGGATGGCGGCACGAAAACCTGGCGCCGCACCACGGCGGTCAGGGAGGCGGGCCGGTCGGAACCCCAGAACTTCAGCAGGTCGCGCACATGGACCATGCCGATGATGTCATCGAGGGTGTCACGAAACACCGGCAGACGTGAATGACCGGCCTTGCGCATGATGCTGACCACCTCGGAGACCGGTGTCGACTGTTCGACCGCGACGATGTCGGCGCGCGGCACCATGACGTCGTCAATCCGCAACTCACCGAACTTGAACAGGTTGGTGAACATGGTGCGCTCGTCCGGGCTAACCGGCACTTCGTCGTCGCCGTGGTGTTCGATGAGCTCTTCAAGGGTGTCGCGCAGGCTTTCGCCACCATTGCGCCGCGGCCCCAGGCTGCGTAGCCAGTCGCGCAGGCTCTGGACAAACGATGGGGCCGGCGGGCTGCCGTCGCCGTTTCCATTGCCGTTAGCTGATGAGTCGGAGGCGCCGTTACGGCTCATGATCGGGCACCGCCCTGGGCCAAAGTGCGGGGTTCCGCCCCATAGGGGTCGGCGATGCCGAGGCCGGCCAGGATGTCCGTTTCCAGGGTCTCCATAACGGTTGCGTCGTCATTATCCTCGTGATCGTAGCCGGCTAGATGCAAGATACCGTGGACCACCAGGTGGCGCAGGTGGTCGGCCAGGGTCTTACCCTGGTCCGTCGCTTCAGCGCATACGGTTTCAAGACCGAGAACTACATCACCCAAAGCTAGGGGAGCGCCGGCCGGGGGCGGCGGCGGTAGCGCGCCGGCCACACAATCACTGACCGGAAACGACAACACGTTGGTCGCTTTGTCCGTGTGACAGTATTGCTGGTTGAGGGCCCGCAATTCCCGGTCGTTACTCAACCGAACGCCGACCTCGAGAGCATCGCAAAACGCGTCGAAGCGAAGTTTTGCGAGGACCGCCAGGGTCGCCTCGTGACACAAGTCCGGGCATTCGGGAAGGGCCTCAAGCCAGGCGGAATCCACCGCCTCGACGGTGATGGCAGCCGCACGGGACGCGGTGCTGTCCGGTCTCGATGGAGGGCCGTCGTCGCTCACGTTGAAGGATCTCCGCTATCGGATTTCTCGGAATCCGCTTTGTCGTAGGCCCGGACGATTCGGGTGACCAGATCGTGGCGCACCACATCGACATCGCTGAACGTTACCGTGGTGATGCCGTCAATGCCCTGAAGCTTATCGACTGCATCGCGCAGTCCCGACTGGGTGCCGCGCGGCAAATCGATCTGCGATAGATCGCCAGTCACCACCATGCGCGAATTCTCTCCCAGGCGGGTCAGGCACATCTTCATTTGCATGGCCGAGGTATTCTGCGCTTCGTCGAGGATGACGAAAGAGTTGGCCAGGGTACGGCCACGCATGAAGGCTAGGGGCGCGACCTCGATATCGCCGTTCTCGAGGCGGCGGCGCACCTTTTCGTTGGGCATCATGTCGTGCAGCGCGTCATAGAGCGGCCGCAGGTAGGGATCGACCTTGTCGCGCATGTCGCCGGGCAGGAAGCCGAGATTTTCGCCGGCTTCCACCGCCGGCCGCGACAGCACAATGCGGTCGACCCGTCCGTCGCTCAGCATCGCCGCCGCCACGGCCACCGCCAGATAGGTCTTGCCGGTGCCCGCCGGGCCGAGGGCAAATACCAGGTTGTAGTCTTGCAGCGCCCGCAGGTAATTGGCCTGAACCAGGGAGCGCGGACTGATGCGGCGCTGCTGGGTGATGATCGCCAGATCGTCGTGGTTCTGGTTGGCGCCGCCGCTGCCCTGCACGACCAGGCGGATGGCCGCATCGACTTCGCCACTATCGACGTCGAGACCTTTCTCGAGCCGTTGGCGCAGGCTCTCGATGACCAGTCGGGCGGCCTCGGCGGACCATAGCGCACCGGAAATCGC
>CAZYDR010000061.1:0-11897 GCA_964645285.1 uncultured Alphaproteobacteria bacterium | reverse complement strand
ATCGCCAGCTTGTTGCCACGCGATACCAGGGCCACGCTGAGGGCCTGCTCGATACGCGCGAGGTGCTCGTCGTGACGGCCGAACAGGGCCGGCAACAGACTGTTGTCATCGAAGGTCATGTGCAGGGACTCGACAGCGCGAGCGGCCTCGGGCACCCGTAACGATGGGCTCATGCCACGGTCCTTTCGAGTTCGGCCCACCCGGGTTCAACTGGTTCGCCGGCAAGGCTGTTGGCCTGGGCTTCGACCAGGCGCAGATCAACGATATCACCGATCGCCGCGCCGGGCGCTATGGCGTGTACCGCCTGCATATAGGGGCTGCGCCCGACCAATTGACCAGGATGGCGGCCGGTGCGCTCGAACAGCACCGGCAGCACTTGGCCGACACTGGCCGCATTGAAGGCGTTCTGCTGGGCCCGCAGGAGCGACTGCAGCGCCTCAAGCCGGGCCGACTTGACGTTCTCGGGCACCTGGTCTGGCAGCTCGGCGCCGGGGGTGCCGGGCCGCGGACTGTATTTGAAAGAGTAGGCCTGGGCATAGCCAAGCGTGGCGATCACCGCTAGGGTGGCGGCGAAGTCGTCATCGCTCTCGCCGGGGAAGCCGACGATGAAATCGCCGCTCACGGCGAGGTCGGGGCGGCTGGCGCGCAGGCGGTCAATAACGCGATGGTAGGCGTCGATGCCATGGCGCCGGTTCATGGCCGCCAATATCTGGTCCGAGCCCGACTGCACCGGCAGATGGAGATAGGGCATCAGTGCCGGCACCTCGCCGTGGGCGGCGATCAGATCGTCGTCCATGTCGAGGGGATGGGAGGTGGTGTAGCGCAGCCGCGCCAGACCATCGAGGTCAGCCAGACGCCGGATCAGTTGTCCCAGTCCCCAGGTTTTGCCGTCCTTGTCGCCGTGGTATGCGTTAACGTTCTGGCCCAGCAGGACGATCTCGCGGGCGCCGCCCTCGACCAGCTGACGGGCCTCGGCCACCACTTGGTCGACCGGGCGCGAGTACTCGGCGCCCCGGGTGTAAGGCACCACGCAGAAGGTGCAGAACTTGTCGCAACCTTCCTGGACCGAGAGGAAGGCGGAGACCCCCCGGGCGGTGCGTCCCTGGGGTAAATGATCAAACTTGGGCTCGGTGGGAAAGTCGGTGTCGAGCACCGCGCCGCCGCCGCGCGCGACCCGAGCCACCAGTTCGGGCAGGCGGTGATAGGCCTGGGGTCCGATCACCACATCGACGCAATCGGCCCGGCGCAAAATTTCCTCGCCCTCGGCCTGGGCAACGCAGCCGGCCACGGCGATGACCATGGGCCGGCCGGCGGCGGCCCGCTCGTCCTTGATCAGGGCCAGACGGCCAAGCTCGGAATAAACCTTCTCGGCGGCCTTCTCGCGAATATGGCAGGTGTTGAGCACCACCATGTTCGCGTCGGCGCTGTCATCGGCGCGGCCATAGCCGAGCGGCGCCAGAACCTCCGCCATACGCTCGGAGTCGTAGACGTTCATCTGGCAGCCGAAAGATTTGATGAAAAGCTTCTTGGTCAAGGTCGCGCGCTACCCTCGGGTGCGCTCAGGTCGGGGAGTCACTTAGCCGTAAACCCTCGAAATTCAAGACAATGACTGAGTCTAGCATTGCGCCTTGTAGAGTCAAGCTGGGTCAGATGTCGTCCTGCCCCGCCCCATGGATCGCCGCCGAGACGCCGTGGGCGATGACCTGGTGGCAGTGGTTGGCCAGGGCCTTGCGCGATCCGAACTGATCGATGGTCACGGGGGCATGAAATTCGATGGCCACGGTGATGTCGCCGGTGCCCATCAGAGTCCATAGATGGCCGGCCAGTTCCATGTCGCCGTACCAGGCGAACAGCGGCCGCATGTGGCGCATCAGGGGCATGCCGCCAAGGCGGGTGTAGGCGATGGACACCGGCTGCACGGTCACCGGGTGGCCGTCGATGGGCCGCTCGGCGACACTGAACAGGGCGGATTTGAAGGGCAGTACCCGGTTGCCGTCGTTGCTGGTGCCCTCGGCGAACAGCATGAGGTTGTCGCCGGCGGCCAGGCGCTCGGCCATGACGTCGCGCTGACCGGCGGTGCGCTGGGCCCGGCGCTCGACGAAGATGGTTCGTTGCAGCTTGGCCAGCAGCCCGAAGCCGGGCCAGCCGGCGACCTCGCTCTTGGCCACGAAACAGCCGGGGACCACGGCGCCCAGCGCCTCGATGTCGATGTAGGACGTGTGATTACAGACAAACAGGGTGGGCCGGGTTGCCGACATAACGCCGCGGCGCTCGATGGTGAGGCCGAGAGTGCGGCAGACGCCCCGGTGGTAGAACAGGGGTAGTCGCTCAGCCAGACCCAGGCGCAGCAGCAGCGCCGCGGCCTGAACGGGCAGCAACGCCAGGGTCCAGAGGCCATAGAGCAGGAGCCGCGGCGCGGCGCGCGGCGCTCCCCGCATATCGACTAGTTGCCGGCCGGGGCGTTGGCGCCGTGCCCGTAGCGCTGGCGGAACCTCTCGCTGACCCGATCCATGGGCACCACGATGCAGACGTCCACGGTGCCGAACTGATGGTCTATGACGGCGCCGTCGCCGATCACGCAACCGGCTCGGATGTAGCCCTTGATCATGGGCGGCAGGGCGGTGATGGCGGCCCGGGCATTGACCGCCTCGGGGGCCAGAAGCTTCATGTTCACGTAGTGCTCCGCCAGGGCCACCGGCCGCAGCGTGGGCGGCGCCAGGTGATTGTGAGCGAGGTAGGATAACGGCGTGGCCATGGCCGCCGGATCGACGCCGGGGAGGCTGGCACAGCCGAAGATCAGCGGCACGCCATGATGCTCCACATAGGCGGCGATGCCGCGAAACAGCAGCTGGATAGTGGCGCGGTTGCGATAGGCCTCATCGACGCAGGAGCGCCCGACCTCGAGCAACTCACCATCCTGGGCGAGCAGGGCGGCGATGTCATATTCCCCGGCCGTGTAGAAACCGCCGTGGCGCTCCGCCACCGAGCGGCGCAACATCCGGTAGGTGCCGACGACGACGCCGTCGCGGCCGGCCCGGTCGCCGCCGTGGTCGATTACCAGCAGGTGATCGCAGATCTCGTCGAAGCGGTCGAAGTCGCGGCGTCGGGCCGCCATGGCGGCGTTGGGGGCGGCGCTCATTTCCTCGTAGAAGACGCGATAGCGCAGGTCCTGGGCGGCATCCACGTCGGCCGCGTCAACGGCGAGGCGAACCTCGAGGTTGCCGGCGCGAAGCTCTTCAGTAACGTCGTCGTTCAGACTGGCGTTGGCCATGATGGCCCCATATGCGGTGGATCGTCCTGCTATCGTCTTGCGATCAGTCTTCGCTGTCCTCGCCGTCGTCGATGCGTATTCCGTAAAGCGCGAGCCGGTGGTCAATCAGCCGGTAGCCCAGTTTTTCGGCGATCTGGCGTTGCAACTCCTCGATCTCGTCGTCGTGAAATTCCACCACCTTGCCACTATCCACGTCGATCAGATGATCGTGGTGGCTCCGCGACAGCTCTTCATAACGGGCGCGGCCGTCACGGAAGTCGTGGCGCTTGAGAATTTCGGCGTCCTCGAGCAGACGCACCGTACGGTAGACCGTGGCGAGACTAATCTTGGGGTCGAGTTTGACCGTCCGCCGATACACCTCTTCCACATCCGGGTGGTCACTGGCATCGGACAACACGCGGGCAATGAGCCGCCGCTGGCCGGTCATTTTCAGACCTATGTCGATACAGGCCTGCTCAATACGTGACGTCATAATACGGTGTTACTCTGTTGCTCGAAGGTCATTTCCGGGTTGTCTCACATCTAGCTCCGCCGCCGCCGCTTTCGCGGTTTGGTGCCGAGCCCGATCTTTTTCGCCAAGGCGCTGCTCTGGGCCGCGTAGCTGGGCGCCACCATGGGGTAATCCGCGGCCAGGCCCTAGCGTTCGCGATATTCGTCGGGCGTCAGGCCATAGCTGGTCTTGAGGTGGCGCTTGAGCATCTTGAGCTTTTTGCCGTCTTTGAGGCAGATGATATAATCGGGCGTTACCGAGCGCTTGACGGAAACCGCCGGTTGAGGCCGCTCCTGGGCGCCAGCGCCGTTAGACAGGCCGGCCAGGGCGTCGTAAACTGGTTGGATAAGCTTGGGAAGGTCGGCGGCGGCGACTGTATTACTTGCCACATGGGACGCAACGACCTTTGTCGTCAGGGCCTGAAGATCGCTCGACTCAGACTGATCCGACATTTAACGATACCCCTCTTGTAGTATACTTGATCATAAAGCTGACGGTGTGATTGGACAGCGCAACAACAAGACTCGAGAACGAAGGTAACAATGACCGAAATTGCGTCCAGCAATTATGACTATTATCTCGATATCACAGCCGATATCTGTCCCATGACATTCGTAAAAACTAAATTGCTTATCGAACGCATGTCAAGCGGGCAGACGGCCGAGATTCGACTGGGCAGCGGCGAGCCTCTGGAAAACGTGCCTCACGCCGTCGTCGAGCACGGCCACGAACTGATCAGCCTCGACCCGTCGGAGCCCGACAGCGAGATTTATATCCTACGGTTGAAAAAAACCTAGGCTGCGGCGAAGCACGAGCGCCGCCATGTCCGACTGGCCGCGGCGTTGATAATAGCCCGGACGTCGTCCGACGGCGGTAAATCCAAGACCGGCATAGAGCCCTCCGGCGGCGGCATTGTCTTCGGCAACTTCAAGGAACATGGTTTCGGCGCCAGCCGCGACGGATCGCACCGACAGCTCCTCGACCAGGGCCCGGGCGATGCCCTGGCGGCGCATGGCCGGCAACACGGCCAGGGTGAGGATTTCGCATTCGTCCGCCGCCGTACGTCCGAGGACGAAGCCCGCGGCGCGGTCGTCCGCCTGGGCAACCAAGGCGATGGCGCCGAGACCGAAAAGGACGCCGGCGATGGCATCCCCGCTCCAGGCCTCGTCGAACGCCAGGGCGTGCAGATCGACCAGAGTCGCCAAGTCCTCGGCAGCGGCGTCACGGATGCACAAATTCAGCTTGCCCAAGGGTTCAGGGCTCGGCGCCGGGCGGCAAGCGGGCGCCGGAACCGCAAAGATAAAGCGGCTCAGGTGGCGGTGTCGGCAGGGACGGGTCGAAGCGTCGGCCGGCCAGGGCCGCCACCACGGCGGCATCGGGCAGTTGCGTCTCATCGACGAAAATGTCGCCGTTGTCGCGATCCAGGCCGGCCCTCACCAGGGCCGCGCCGGAACCAACAATGACCAGCGGCCCGGCCGGCAGGTCGGCGGTTTCGGCAGGCTGTGCCAGCGGCGGCGCCAGCGGCGCCAATTGTTCATCGAAGGCCTGGATATAGATCTTGCCTCGCCGGGCATCGAGGGCCGCGACCACCGAGTGGCCGTGGCGAATGTCGTGATCAACGCCATGGGCCAGGGTTTCCAGAGTGGTGACGCCGACCACCGGCAAATCGCCTGCCACGCCCAGACCCCGCGCCGCCGCGAGGCCGATTCGCAGACCGATGAAGGTGCCCGGCCCGACCGTCGTGGCAATCAGGTCGAGGTCCTTATAGGCGACGCCGGCCTCGGCCACGACCGTCTCGACCATGGGCAGCAGCGCTTCGGCGTGACCACGCGCCATGACGACAAACCGGCGGGCGACTACCGTCTCGCCGTCCATAAGCGCTGCCGAACAGGCCCCGGTCGCCGTATCGATCGCGAGAATTCTCATGTTATGGGAATCGCCATCGTAAATAATATTCTTCTGCCACGATGGAATCATAGCATGTTTGGAGAGCGCCGTGATTGAGATCAGCCCGCTAACGTTCGACGTTGACATATACATGGTCTACGCCACGGCCGATAATTTCACCGGCAGGCCAGTCTATGGCCGGCCCGGCTGCCATCTTCATGATGACGCCGCCGCGGCCCTGTCCAGGGCCATCGATCTTGCCGCCGAGCTCGGCCTCAGGTTCAAGGTCTATGACGCGTTTCGCCCGTCGGAAGCGCAATGGCTGTTGTGGGAGCACACGCCGGATCCGGATTTCCTCGCCGACCCACGCCGCGGCTCGCCCCATTCCCGGGGCGTGGCGGTGGACGTCACATTGACCGAGCCGTCCGGGCGCGAACTCGATATGGGCTCCAGGGTCGATCAGGCGGGCGCCCTTGCGGGTCATGCCTGCACCGCCATTCCCGCCGCCGCCCAGCGCAACCGCATGGTCCTGCTCGGCCTCATGGCAGCGGCAGGATGGGATCATTATCTCAAGGAGTGGTGGCACTATCAGTTGTTCGAGCCGCGCCGCTATCCGGTACTCACCGACAGCGCCGCCGGCACCCGCATGATGCCGCCGGCGCCGCCATGATGTCCGGTTGATGGCGGTCGTGGCTCTTGTGCAAGCCCAGCCAACCGGCCACACTGGCGCTATGGTAATGGCTTTTCGATACAGAGGCTGGCGTCTCATCAGGATGCTGATCTTCGGCGCCCTCGCCGTCGGCGCGGTGTATGGCGCGGCCCCGGCGCGCGCCGAGTCGGCGGCGGTGATCCTTATGTACCATCGCTTCGGAGAAGAGAACCTGCCCTCGACCAATATTCGCCTCGAACAATTCGTCGCCCATATCGAGGAACTCACAGTCGGCGGCTACACGGTGCTACCGGTGCCCGACATCATCGCCGCGCTGCGCACTGGAACCAGCCTGCCTGACCGCAGTATCGGCATCACCATCGATGACGCCTTCACCTCGGTCTACCACCAGGCCTGGCCCCGCCTGCGGGAAGCAGGATTTTCTTTCACCGTGTTCGTATCGACCAATCCCATCGATGCCGGCGTCCACGGCATGATGACCTGGGACGAGATTCGTGAGCTCGCCAATGCCGGGGTGACCATCGGCCACCACGGCGCCTCCCATGCTCATATGGCCGAGGCCGACAGCGCCGCCAATGGCGCCGATATCGAAAAGGCCTCAGCACGGTTCCGCGACGAGCTCGGTCGGGCGCCCGAATTGTTCGCTTATCCCTATGGCGAGTTCAGCCGCGCCCTGGCCGAGCAGGTTGCCGCCTCCGGGTTTACCGCCGCCTTCGGCCAGCACTCCGGTGTCGCTCACGACCGCGAAAATCTGTTCGGCCTGCCGCGTTTCGCTCTTAACGAAGCCTATGGCGACCTCGATCGTTTCAAACTGGTCGGCGGCACCCTGGCCCTGCCGGTCACCGACCTGACCCCCAGCGACCCGGTGATCGGCGACAACAATCCGCCGGCTATCGGCTTTACCGTGGCCAAGGGGGTCGAAGGCCTCAGCCGCATCAACTGCTTCGCCTCGGGCCAGGGCGCGGCAACTATCGAACGGCTCGGTCCTCAGCGCATCGAGGTCCGACTCAAGGCGCCGTTCCCGCCCGGCCGGTCGCGCGTCAACTGTACCTTGCCCGGGCGTGACGGCCGCTGGCACTGGCTCGGCATGCAGTTTCTCGTACCCGGCGGCTGAGTTTATTCTCGTCTGAGGAACCGCCGCAGGGCGTCGCGGGTTTCGTCGCTGTCGATCATCAGGGCCATGGTTTCGACCACGCTGGCGATGGACTGGCGGTAGCCGTCATCGTTGATGTCCATGAAGGCGGCGCGACCAAGCTTGACCGCCTGGGATGGTTTGGCGGCGAAGTCGCGAGCCATGGTCATGGCCGTGGCCATCAGGTCACCAGTATAGACCACTCGATTGACGAGGCCGAGCCGGGCCGCTTCCGGCGCGTCGAACGGCGCCGCGCCAAACAGCAGTTCGAACGCCTTGTGGCGGCCGACCACCCGGGGCAGGTGGGTGAAATGAATGCCCGGAAGAATGCCGACATGGAACTCGGGATAACCGAAGCTGGCGGTGTCGGCCGCGACCACTACGTCGCAGGACAGGGACAGGGTCATGCCGCCGCCTCGGGCGATGCCGGCGACTGCGGCAATGGATGGCTTTCCCAGGTTGTGCTGGACGTCGAACAGCTCGATGTACAGCCGCTGCAATAGCGCGCGCATCATGGCCGAGCCGCCGTCCAATACCGGCGCCAGGTCGAGCCCGGCGCAAAACGCCTTTTCCAGGGCAGACGTTAGAATAACCGCTCGAATGTCGTCGTCATCGCCAGCCCGCTTCAGGGCCGCGATCAGGCCGTCGAGAATGGCGATGTCGAGGGTGTTGAGTTTTGGCTTGTCCAGGGCAATGACGGCGACCGGACCGTCGATCCTGTAGGTTATCGTACTGTCGGTGGTCATGGGACTTAGCCGGCCGGCTTGACATCGATCGCCTCGGGCCCCTGCTCGCCGTCGGCCACCTCATAGCATACCGAGTTACCGTGGCGCGGACCCTCAGCGTCGAAGGTCGATGCCAGTGCCGCGCGGCTAAAAACAACATCACCGCCGCCATGGGCGGGTTCGATGAAACCATAGCCGCGAACGGCGTTGTACCAGACAACCGTACCTTCCATGAAACCCCTGGGGTGTGGTTGAGCGAGATGACCCTGTCGCGCTTGAAAATCACGCTTTAAGCCGCCATGTCAATGACCATCGCCATGGCCGGGCTGGACAAGAAAAGACTTGCGGGGTGAGGCGGGATGCGTAATATCCACCTTGCATTGAGTTGAGGGCTTGGCGACCGGACTTGGCCCTCGTGTGTAAAGTGGGCTTCCGGCCCACTTTTTGTATTTAGAGCCTGGGTTTAATGAATGGCCTCCGAATTGGAGAGCGGGATCGAGCGTCTTGTCGCGCCGGCCCTTGATGCGCTGGGTTACGATGTGGTGCGGGTCAAAATGACGTCCCAGTCGCCGCGAACGTTGCAAATCATGGCCGAGCGTCATGACCGCGTCACCATGACCGTGGACCATTGCGGCGAGATCAGTCGGACGGCGTCCGCATTGCTTGATGTGGAAGATCCGATTGGCGGCGCCTACAGCCTAGAGGTCAGTTCACCGGGGATCGACCGGCCCTTGGTGCGCGCGGACGATTTCGAGCGTTTTGCCGGCTATTTGGCGAAAATCGAAACCGCCCGGCCTCGTGATGGGCGAAAAAGATTTCGCGGCGAGTTGCTGGGATTTGGTGATGGCGAAGTGCGGATTGTGGTTGATGGCGAGGTTTTCGCCGTCCCTCATGATGACATCGTTGCGGCGAAGCTGGTGCTGACCGACGAACTGATTGCGGCGAGCAAAGAATTGGAGCTTGAGTAAATGGAAACCGAAACCGAAACCGGCACAGGGTTTAACCTGGTCGAAATGCTGCAGGTGGCTGACGCGGTCGCCCAGGAGAAGGGGATCGACCGGGAAACCGTACTCGATGCCATGGAGCAGGCGATCATGCACGCCGGCAAGCGCAAGTACGGCCAGGAGCACGACATCCGCGCCGATATCGACCGCAAGACCGGTGAGATCTCGTTGATGTGCTATATCGAGGTGGCGGATCCGATCGAAAACCCCATGACCCAGATCTCGCTCGACAGCGCCCGTGACCGCAATCCGGACGCCCAGGCCGGCGACTATCTGGTCGACGCCTTGCCGCCCATCGATTTCGGCCGCATCGCGGCCCAGACCGCCAAGCAGGTCATTGTCCAGAAGGTTCGCGAAGCCGAGCGCGAGCGCCAGTACGAAGAATACAAGGACCGCATCGCCGAGATCGTCAACGGTCTGGTCAAGCGGGTCGAATACGGCAATGTGCTGGTCGATCTTGGCCGCGCCGAGGCGCTGCTCCGCCGCGACGAACTGCTGCCCCGTGAATCGTTCCGCCGGGGCGACCGGGTACGCGGCTATATTTATGACGTGCGCCCCGAGCTTCGCGGCCCGCAAATCTTCCTGTCGCGGACCCACCCTCAGTTCATGGCCAAGTTGTTCTCCCAGGAAGTACCGGAAATCTACGACGGCATCATTGAGATCAAGGCGGTGGCGCGGGATTCCGGCAGCCGGGCCAAGATTGCCGTGCTGTCCACCGACAGCAGCGTCGATCCGGTCGGCGCCTGCGTCGGCATGCGCGGCAGCCGCGTCCAGGCGGTGGTCAGCGAACTCCAGGGTGAGAAAATCGACATCATCCAGTGGTCGCCCGATCCCGCGACCTTCGTGGTCAACGCCCTGGCCCCGGCCGAGATCACCAAGGTGGTGCTCGACGAGGAAACCAAGCGCATCGAAGTAGTGGTCCCCGATGACCAGCTCAGCCTGGCCATCGGCCGGCGTGGCCAGAACGTGCGGCTGGCGTCCCAGCTCACCACCTGGGATATCGATATTCTTACCGAGGATGAAGAGTCCGAGCGCCGCCAGGAAGAATTCTACTCACGCTCGACGGCCTTCATTGAGGCCCTCGACGTGGAAGAGGTCATCGCCCACTTGCTGGTCGCCGAGGGCTTTACGTCGGTCGAGGAAGTCGGCTTCGTGCCGATCGAGGAACTCGCATCCATCGAGGGCTTCGACGAGGATATCGCCGAGGAATTGCGCAACCGCGCCCGCATCTTTATTGCCGAGCGCGACAAGAAGCTTGATGCCGAGCGCCAAACCCTGGGAGTCACAGACGAACTTGCCGCGTTTTCGGGTATTGGCCCGGATATGCTGGTCACCCTGGGGCAACAGGGGATCAAGACCCTGGATGATCTCGCCGATCTCGCCAGCGATGAGCTTCTCGAGATGTTGCCGGGTACGACCATGACCGAGGATGACGCCAACGCCATCATCATGGCGGCCCGGGCGCACTGGTTCGAGGACGAAGACCAAGACGAAGCCGACGCAGCGCCGGAAGGTGACGCCGAAGCCGCCGACGGCGACACACCAGCCAGCGCCTAGGCGTGGGAACGGTGAAACCTGACCATGAGCCCTGTCGCTGACAATCCTGTCGAAGACCTGGAAACTCCAGTTGGACCCATGCGGCGATGCTTCGTCACGCGCCGCGTCGAACACAAGGATCGGTTGATTCGCTTCGTGGTCGGCCCCGAAAACAGGGTCTATCCCGACATCGCCGCCGCCTTGCCGGGGCGGGGTTTGTGGTTGAGCGCAGAGCGGGATGTGGTACATACGGCCTGCGCCGGACATCCTTTCGCCAAAGGTTTCCGGGCCGCCGTGTCGGTTGACCCTGATTTGGCCGACCGTGTCGAAGCTCTGGTCGCCGCGCGATGCCTTGATTTGTTGGGTCTGGCGCGCCGGGCCAGCGCCGTGGCGGCTGGTTTCGAGAAGGTGCGTGAGATGCTGTCGGCGGGTCGCGCTGGGGTCTTCGTGGTGGCGTCGGGCGCCGCCGACGATAGCCGCCGTAAGCTCGAACGGCTCCATGGCGAGGCCCCTGTGGTGGCCTTGTTCTCGGCCGCCGAACTGGCCCGGGCGTTGGGTCGCGAGCATGTGGTTTACGTTGCCGTGGCAACCGGTCGGTTGGCCACGCGCTTTATCGCCGAGAGTGGCCGGTTGGCCGGTTTGCGGCGTGGATTGGACGAAGAGGTTCCGGGACGGTCCCGGGCGGAAATGGTTAGGACAGTATGAGCGATATCGACGAGACAGATGGCGACGACCAGTCGGGCGACAAGAAGCCTTTGAGTCTTAAACGCCCAGGCCGGCTTGAGCTGCGCAAGACCGAGGCCGCCGGACAGGTGCGCCAGAGCTTCTCCCATGGCCGCTCGAAGGCTGTCACTGTCGAGGTCAAGCGCAAGCGTACCTTCAGGCCCGGTCAGGGCGAAGGTATGACCGAGGTCAAGTCGGCGACGCCGCCGGTCGAAGTTGCGGCGCCGACGCCTGTCGCGCCGACGCTCGCACCGGCGGCCGATGACGGCGATCATCAGCCGATCGTTCTCAAAACCCTCACAGCCGAGGAAAAGGTCACCCGCGCCTGCGCGCTCGAGAATGCCCGCGAACGCGACAAGGAAGCCCGCGAGCAGGCGGCCGTGGATGCCCGCGTTAAGGCCGAGGAAGAAGCCCGCCTTGAAGCCGAACGCTCCGCCGCCGAGGTGCGCGTACATGAAG
>CAZYDR010000060.1:0-22591 GCA_964645285.1 uncultured Alphaproteobacteria bacterium | reverse complement strand
CGTTGGTGGTGAGGAACTTGGTCTGGAGATTGAATAACTGATCGTCGTAAGCGATGGTGCCGGCGGCGACGTCGAGGGAATGGAGGTCTGCCATGTCGCCGTTGGAGTCAACGTAACCCGACTCCCAGACATTAATGCCGTCAGGATCGATCAACGCCACGTTGAGCCAGATTTCCGGCTGGGCGCCCAGGGATCCTGAAGGCAGGTTATGGCCGTCGTCGGTGTTGACCACGTTATAGGAGAACGAGAAGTCACTGCCCACCGTGGGCGGGTCTTCGAAGAACGGCCCGTCGATGCGAGAGCCGTTCTCCATGACCTCCTGGCGCAAGCGCCGTTTGTCCTCAAGCTTCTCGAGGTTCTCTTCGATCACCGCCCAGGCTTCCTCGCGGTCGAAGGAGTCTTCCCAGATTTCCGGGAATTCGACTTCGATCTCCTCCTCGTCGACCGCTTCCTCGAATTCTTCGGTGCCCCAGCCGGCGCGCCAGTCGAATTCGAGCCATTCCTCGATCGTCCAGTTCTCGGCTTCCGGGTTGTGCGGGAAGATGCCCGGGTGGGCGATGGGGTAACCCGGCCCGTAGAATGCGTGGTTCGAATGTTTACGGTCGGGGTTGACCTCCTCGTCGTTGACCACCGCCGACGGGCCGGTCTCATAGCCGGCGTTGACGCCGGGGACCTCGCCCATGTGGCAGTCCTGGCAGGTAACGCCTTTGGCTGCGGCGGGCGAGGCGCGGTACTGCTCCCACACGACTTCCAGCTTGATGCCCAGGTTTACCGCCACCTGGTGGCACGACATGCAGAATTCCGACCGTGACAATTGGGCGAACTTGACGCCCTTGGTATGGATCGGGGTGCCGCGTTCCTCGCCACTGGTCGCCACTTTGTAAAAGCCTTTTTCCGCGATGACCTCGGCTACTCCGGCGCCGCCATAGGGGCCGAAGATCGGCTGATTGATGTCGCCGGGTATGATGCGCCGCTCGCCGTTGGCCTTGGTGTAGTTGTCCTCGACCCGATGGCAGACGATGCAGCTCACGCCCTCGCGGGAAATCTGGTTGCGCTCCCACAAGGGCACTTCACGGGGCTCACCCATGGTGGTGCCGGCGCTTTGGTGACACCGCACACAGAACGAACCGATGGTGCCCTGGGTCAGCGTATTGATGGCCTGTTCGAACTTATGGAACATGGGCGAAATCGACGCATAGGCGTGGTTCGACGAGCTCCATTCATCGTAAATTTGCTGATGGCAGGCGGCACATTGCGAGGCGCTGGGAAACGCATTCTCGGAAAGGATTTCGCCATGGGCCTCGGACCCGTCGGTCTGGGCCAGGACCACAGGTCCGCATAACAATAAGGCGGCGGCCATGAATGTGGCGGCCAGGGCGGCGATGAATGGAGAGTTAATCCGAATGACTTGATATCCTTATATTGAAGGACGGCTCACGATGGTAATCGTGGCACAGTTGGCAGTCCTCCCGTACGTTCCCTTCCGAGTGGCAATCGGCGCAGGTTTCCTTGGCGATCGCCTTGAAATTACTGGTGTAGCTGTGGGTGTCGAAATCGGTGTAGCCGCTGGCGAAATTGGCTTCCGGGTCGAGCACATGGCACCATCGGCAGCCCTTCTGAGAATCGTCGAGCTCGGCCGCCGTGGCATCGAGTAAGCGCAAGTGAATGCCATGCGAGAAATTGAGGTTTTGCGACGAGTGTTCTACGTCCCGGGCACGCCACTCAACGGCGAGATCGTCTTTGTCTTCGTCGTACGTCGAGACCGCATGGCATTTGATACAGCCGCCGACGCCCTCCTTGGGGTTGAGCATGCTGTCACGGAGCGCAGTCACCCGTTCGCCGGCGTCATCGTCCTCGGCGTCCTGTGCCGCGGCAATTGAAAATTCAATCCACGACCGGGCAACCGCGTCGCCGTGGCCCTGGGGCCGATAACGCAGCTCGAGGTAGTCGCCGTACCAGCCGCCCATGGTGGCGTCGGCCGGTAGTTCGTACTCCAGGTTGGCGGCCCAGGCACAGGCCACCCGTTTGACAGATTCAGGGTTGAGACCAGCAAGTAGTTTGGACGAGATGGGTTGATCGCTATGTTCGTCGATCATCTCGGCCACTGGCTCCAGACCTCCTTCAACCATGGCGAGAATAAATTCTTGCATTGGTTTAGTATATTCATCCGGATCATCGGCCACAACGCCCAGGAGGAAGGCGCCGATTATCGATGATTCTTCCATGGAAACGCTTTCGAATTCTTCATCGTCTTCATCTTCTTCTTCGTCCTCGGCAACATCTTCCTCGTCTTCGTCGAAGATCGGGCCACAGGCATCGATGACGCTGTCCCTGTCGATGTTGTTTTCCTCGAACTCGGGCAGGCGCAGCAGCACCAGTTCGCGCCGGGCCATCTGGCCGCCGTGGCAGGCTTCGCAGGTCTTCTCGAAGCCCGAGCGCACCATGGCCCGTTGATTGGGGCTCTGGCTATGGCAGGTAAGGCAGGTTTCCGGCGCCCGTTCGGCAAACCGGGCATCGGCGAAATGCTTGGCGAAGTGGCTGCCGTGATCAAATTTGATGGCGGTGCGGCTGAAGTACGGGAAGCTCTTGCCGAAAGCCGGATGGTTCGACGAGAAGCTGGAGAACTTGGTTTCGTGACAGGTGGCGCATTGCACGTCACTGATCTCGACGATGTTGGCGAACTTGCCTTTATGCTCCGTGTGGCACATCTGGCAGGTGGTCTCACCGATATTGGGGCGGCCGGGGTTGAGGCGGTTGTGGGCCTGACGGTCCAGGCCGGCGAAGGTGTGACATTTGGTGCACTTGCCGGTGATGTCGGACTCGTTGAATACGGCAGCGATCCAGTTGGTCGGGCCGGTGTTGTGCTGGGCATGGCATACCGTGCAGTCGCCGGCGGCGATGAATCTCGCATGGCCGGTTGTCAGCGGCCCGGGATTCCATGAACTGATGCCACCGATGCGACCGTTCGAAATGCCAGACAAACCCAGCACCAGGGCCAGCACCAGACCAAGGGCGAGCAATCCAAGGCGGCCGCGAATGCCACGCAGACTTCGCCGTGGCGTGCAGGGTGGCTGGCACAGGGCGCAGGTGCCGTCGGGCAACGGTCCGTCCGTACAGGGGCCGCCGGCAATGGCTGGCCGCCGACACTCGAAACGGTCGTTCTGGTTCTTGACTGGATTGCAAGTGGCGGCACCGCCGCAGCTGCCGTCGGCGTTGGG
Source organism: uncultured Alphaproteobacteria bacterium (assembly GCA_964645285.1). GTDB lineage: Bacteria > Pseudomonadota > Alphaproteobacteria > JAAXGF01 > JAAXGF01 > JAYZAP01. The sequence continues at coordinate 19,373 of CAZYDR010000060.1, read as the reverse complement.
ACCGCGCACGCAGGGCTTGCCCCACGCCGCGCCCCGGCCACAGCGGTACTTGAAGTTCGGCCGCTCGTAAGGACTACGGTCGAACCGGAAGCGATCGGGATCTAGGACGTCGGTCATAGGGCGTACACGTGGACGAGCATGAAATGCCAGATTGAGAGAGCCAGGGCGGTCACCGCCACGGGCAGATGAAATAACAGCCAACGCTTCATAATCGACTGGGCCGAATAGTGAAAATCGATACGGTTCTTGGTCACCGCCAGTTCAGCCAGGCGGTCGAGGTAAGTTTGTTCCGCCTCGTTAAGGTAACGCCGCAGGTGATCGACCTCGTGACGCACCCAATGAGCGCCCTTGCGATTGCACAGGGCGTGACTCCAGAAATGCCGGGGCCGGCTGAAAAACCAGTGGAAGGTTTCCAGGTAATGGCGCGCGATGGTGTCGCTGTCGGTTTCCTCGGCGCATTTAATGACCAGAGCCTCAGCTTCCTCGCGAATGGCCGCCAGTTCCGCCGGGATGCGCTCATAAATGATCTCGATACCGCTCTGGGTAAGGCGGCTGGGATAGGCGCGTTGCAAGACATAACCGGCGACACCGGAGAAACTGACCAGATAGAAGGTCAGGGCCAGCAGTTGCTCGTAAAAACCATCGGGCCATAGCCGACCCATGTGAAGCCAAAACAAGGCTAGGGCTAATAGACCGCCAACCACATGAACCCGAAGCCAGGCCGCCGCCGAGCCCAGCGGTATCATGGCGAGCTTCTTGCGCAAATTGAATAACCCCAGCAAGACCATCAGGCCGAACAGGTAATAGCCGGTGAGGATTGCCGGGTCGTGGAGGGTGCGCGAGCCGATCTGGACCTGCAACGCGGCAACCATGAACAGCGCCGCGGCAAGAATGAGGTAGACGATCCGCCTTGCGGTGGCCAGTTTCATCGCCGGAAACTCTCGAAGATAGAGCCGCCTTCGAAATCGACCCGCTGAAGGGCGTCATGGGCGCAGGCCCGAATACAGGCAGGGCCGCCCGGGTTGCTGGCGCAAAGATCACACTTGGTCGCCTTGACGATGGGCCGTTGGCTGTCCGGGTCGATCAGCGCCGTACCGTCCATATCACGAATTTCGACCATGCGGATGTTGTTGTACGGACAGGAGTTCGCACAAGTGGCGCAGCCGATGCAGGTGTCGTCGTTGATCACCACCATGCCACCCATTTCGGAACGATGAATGGCGCCGGTGGGGCAGCCGATCATGCACAGCGGATCGGTGCAGTGCATGCAGGCGTTGGCCAACATCCAGTGATCGAAGGTCTTGCCGTGGCGGGTGAACCGTGGGTTGCCGCCATGGGTCGCGGCGCAGGCGCGGACGCAGTCGTCGCAGCGTACACAACGGTCGATGTCGATAAGCATGGACTTGGTGCCGTTGATAAAGCGCTCTTCGACCGCCCACTCCATGGCCGAATCTTCCGACAATCGTCGACCTGTCGCCAGGTCCGACAACAGTGGCGGCAGTGTCTCGATCTTGGGGAACAGGTAGGTTTCAAGGATATGGGCCGGCACCCGCAGCACATCGACGTAGCCGAGCGCCGTAAGCGAGGCGCTGAGAGCCCTGGTCTCGCCATCGCGCCAGGCGTAGTAGAGGCCGCTAAAGCCGTAGTGGTCACCGGCGCCGAGATAGCTCAGCGTGCGTTCGCCGGTTCCCAGCTTGACCGAGACCCGTGCGAAGCCGGCGCGGATCATCAGCAAGCCGTCGGGGTAGTCGCCCTGGCGGGTAATCGCCGGCTCATGCTGGGCTCCGGCCTTGCCGCTCGAGCGCAGTTTTTTGTACGAAATGTTCCAGTCGAAACTGCCGTAGGTCTCGAACAACACGCTTTCGGCGACCCGCTGCAATTCTTCTTCTTCAAGGTTACCGAACAGCTCGGATTCGCGAAGCGCGTTGTCCAGCGCGTTATTGCGGTAGCGTTGGTCGATGGCGGCGCGGAAGCTGTCGTCGTATTTGCGGATTTCACGCAACCCCTGCCAGCGGATTTCAAGTAGTTTGACGTCGGTTTCGGCGAATACGCTGGCCGTGCGCGGCACCCGTCCCAGAGCGGCGAGCTCGCCGAACAGCGCATCGACGGTGAGCTGTGCCGTGCGGTACTGGTCGAGCACCGCGGGGATATCCTGGAGAAACACGTGAGTTTCGGCACCCTTGCCATGAGCGTGGCTGGCTTGGTCGGCATACCGTGTTTTATCGCGAACCTCGGGAATCCAGGTATTGGTCCACAGTTGGGCGGCGGCCTGGAAGAAATTCTTCTTCTTGGCTTGCTGGCGTCCGATCATGTCGCGCGGTAGGTTGGGCGCCAGCACCACCCGCAAATTACCGTCGAGGATCAGGAAGGCCGAATTGCCGTAATCGCCTTCGCGGACGACAATCTCGCCGGCCTTGAAGTCAAGCAGCCGGGTATCGTTCTTGAGAATGCCGGTGAGCGGCGTGTGTTTCGGAAAGCGCTCGGGCGACATCGCCGCGATGACCGGCAGACCCATCAACATCTCGACGTCGAAATCAGTCATGTCCGGGCCGAACGGTGAATCCCACCGTTGGGGCCGCGCCATCATTGCGAACGAGTTCTCCACCAGCACCATGAAGCCGTCGGCGGTCTGCTGCTGGCCGGGGTCGTCCTGGCCGGTATTCCAGACGGATGTTGCCACTAACGTCTCTCCTTGCCTGGCTCCACTATTTATACGTCGCGGGGTCGGGGAGCAGGCTGCCGACTTCGCCCGACAGGTCCTTGCCGGCGATCGCCGCGACCAGAGTGCGGGCGTTGGTGGCGGTGGGATCGGCGACCAGGGCCGCGGCTTCCGGCAGGCTGACAGCCGACAACGCGGCCGCCGCGTCGCTGGCGCGCTTCTGCTGCGCTTCCTGGTATTTGGCATTATCCGACTTGCCCATGGCGGTGCTCGCCGATACCAGCTTGGCGGCCTGGCCCTGGATGAAGGTTTCGGCCAGTTCGGCGGCGTTCATCTCGGTATTGGTGGTCATGGCCGGCGGGTAGAAGCGGTGGCGCACGGAACCCTGCGAGTAGGCGACCAGTTCGAAGTCAGGGTTCAGGGGATGGCCGGACTCGAGCATCTTGGCCAGGGCGTCGGCCTCAAGTTCCTCGCGGGCCAGACCGTGGCACGACATGCAGTTTTCGGCGATTTCGTAGCGCATGAACGACCACGTCATGGCGGCGTCGACCGCGGCCTGCTGGCGTTCGGCCTTGTGCTCGGCGCTTTCGTCTTCGCGTTTGACGTTGGGTCCGCCGTAGTCGTTATGCACGTCAAGCCAGTCCGATGACGGGCCGTGGCAGCTTTCGCAGGACGTGCCGGCCTTGGGCTTGGCCTTGCCGCCGGCCTTCTTCTGCACGGCGGTGTAGTGGCACATGATGCAGACAGCGTTCTTCTTCATGCTCTTCTTGCCGCCGGACGCCACGGCGATTTTCTTCGCCTCGTCTTTCTTGTGGACCGTGCGGAAGGATTTGAAGTGCTGGGTGCCCTCCCACAGCTTGAACTCCGCGTCATGGCATTCCTGACACGTCTTCGGACCCTGGTTGTAGGGCTCAGCCTGAGCTGCCTGATGCATCGCCAGCGCAACGACGAAAAACGCCGCGGCGGCGAACAGATTTCCGAACCTACGGAACACCATTCTACCTCTCCCATTTGAAGCGGAGATTTTTGACGTCCGCTTGCAAGTCATTATCGTGAAACCTATTTCCGCCATGATGGTCAATTCGCTGGCCTGAAACAACCCTGTATTTCCGCGCTCTCCAGTGTGATCTGAAGACGCTCTAGCACTTTGTTAGATCGTGAAAGCCAACTCGCCAAGGCGCTTGGTCAGCTTCATGTTCTCCGCGTAATCGATGGGCACGCCGATAATTGCCGGGCCGTCCTGTTGGAAGGCTTCCTCGAGCGCTGGCGTAAGCTGATCTGGCGACGTCAGGGTTTTACCCCAGGCGCCGAAGGCGTCGGCGAGTTTCTCGAAGTCGGGATTGGTGAAGTCGAGCTTCGAGTGATGGCCGTCGAAGGAATTCTGCTGTTTCCATTTGATCAGCCCGTATTCGCCGTCCATCCAGACCATGGTGACCACGTTGACATTGTAGCGCACGGCGGTCTCGATATCCTGAACGTTCATCAGGAAGCCGGCATCGCCGTTGATCGACAACACCTTGCGCTCCGGGAATGCGATCTTGGCCCCGATGGAGCCGGGAAAAGCGAATCCCATGGTGCAAAAACCGTTTGAAATCAAACAGGTATTGGGTTCATCGCACTGGTAATAGCGCGATATCCACATTTTGTGGGCGCCCACATCGGAGAGCAGAATGTCGTCCGGCCCCATGACCTCGCGGACATCCCACAGCACCTTCTGAGGTTTCATGGGAAACGAGCTATCGTCTTTCTCCATGGCGAAATCATCGCTGATCCGCTGGCGCAGGTCGGTGCGGTCACCAATGCTCCACAACGGCAGCGCGTCGCCGTGGCGGGCATTGAGTTCCTCGTTGATCTGCCACAGGGCGTCGGCTATATCGCCGGCAATATCGACAACCACCGGATAATCCTCGTCGACCTCGGCCGGCCAGAAGTCGATATGAACGATCTTCTTGCCGCCGTGCTTGTTCCAGAAGTTCGGCGCGTATTCGACCAAATCGTAGCCCACGGAGATCACTACATCGGCATCGTCCAGGGCCTCGTTGACATGGTCGCGGCCCTGTAGGCCGATGGTGAAGAGGCAGTGATCGTCGTTGCGCGACACGGCGCCCTTGCCCATGAAGGTGTTGACCACGCCGATGCCGGCCTTGTGGGCCAGGCGGCGGAGCTGGGTCGAGGCGCGTTTGCGAACGGCGCCGTTGCCGGCCAGGATGATCGGGTTCTTGGCCCTGGCGATGACGTCAACCGCCTGGGCGACCGCCTTGTGGTCGGCGCCGGGCCGCCGGGTCGGGGTCACCGGGATCGGCTGCTCGCTGGTGTCGTGCTCGGCGAGATCCTCGGGCAACTCGATGATTGTGGCGCCCGGTTTCTCGGCTATGGCCAGCTTGAACGCCTTGCGGGTCACTTCCGGAATGTTGTTCTGATGGAAGATGGTCTGGGCCCATTTGGTGATGGGCTGGAACATGGTGATGGCGTCCATGGCCTGGTGGCTCTCCTTGTGGAGCCGTTCCGTGTTGGCCTGGCCGATGATGCCGACCAGGGGTGCGCGGTCCATATTGGCATCGGCGACGCCGGTCACCAGATTGGTGGCGCCGGGACCCAGGGTGCCAAGACAGACGCCGGGCCGACCGGTCAGACGACCATAGACGTCGGCCATGAACGCTGCCGCCTGCTCGTGGCGGCAGAGGATGAATTTGATGTGGCTATCCATGAGTGAAATCATGGTGTCGGCGTTTTCTTCGCCGGGAATGCCAAAGATGTATTCGACGCCCTCGTTTTCAAGGCAGCGTACGAAAAGGTCTGACGCCTTCAAGATGAAATGCCCCCGCCATTTTATTGATACCTCGATTAACCATAGTATTAGGGGCGGCGGGAGTGGCGTCAACCGGTTGAATTTAAGAATATTTGGTCCTAGTCAAACGATTCACTAACAATTCTGGACTAGGCGCTGCGGCGCGAAGGTTGCCGCCGTAATGCCAAAATCGGCGATGTTCGGCGGCAGGTCGGCACCGGTCGCCAGGGCCCCGACCATGCGGGAGATGGCCGGCGAGGTCATGATGCCGATGCCGCCCTGGCCGGCCAGCCAGAAAAAACCTTCCACCTGGGGGTCGTAGCCGACCACCGGCAAATGATCATCGACAAAACTGCGCAACCCGGCCCAGGAATGGGTGATGCGGCGAATATCCACGTCGGCGGCGCGCTGAATGCGGTCCACGGCGATGGCGATATCGAGTTCTTCCGGCTGGACGTCGCACGGCGGCATGGGGGTTTCGTCGGCCGGCGAACCCAGGACCCGGCCGGCCTCGACCTTGAAAAAGAATTCCTCGTCGATATCCACCGCCATGGGCCAGGTGCTGGGGTCGATACCCGCCGGCGGGTCGAAGGTGAACGCTGTGCGCCGCTTCGGCACCAGCCCGATGGGCGCGGCCCCGGCCAGGCCGGCAACTTCGTCGGCCCAGGCGCCGGCGGCGTTGATCGCCACCCGGGCGGTCATAGGTCCGGCGCTGGTGGTGGCATGCCACTGACCACCGCGACGCTCAAGGGCGGTGACATGGGCGTCGGCGATGATCTGGCCGCCCCGCGCCCTGAGCCCGCGCTGAAAGCCCTGGTGCAGGGTATTCACATCGATTTCCGAGGCACCTTCCTCGAACAACGCCGAGGCCAGATAACCAGGCTTGAGCACTGGGATCATCGTACGGGCCTGCGCCGGATTGACCTCGGCGATGACGCCAGGCCTGCCGCGCTTGGTAGCCAGGGCCGCCTCGACCCGTGCCAATTGGTCTTCGCGGGCCAGGAATAGAACCCCGCGCGGCCCCAGGATCGGTCCCGCGGCGAAACCGTCTGGAGGACTGGTCAGGAAGCCCCGGCTGGCGCCGGCCAGGGCGCGGACCGGCGGCTCGCCGTAGTTTTCCAGGAACATGGCGGCGGAACGGCCGGTGGTGTGATAGCCAAGCGTGGTTTCGCGCTCGGCCAGCACGACGCTGCCGTGACCGGCCAGCTCAAAGGCCGCGCTGGCGCCGGCAATGCCGCCGCCGATGACTAGATAATCACTATCCATAAACCTGATTAGTCCGCCGCATGGGCCTTGGTCAATGGCCATTGATAGAGCGCTCGCGATCTATTTATCGGCAGTTGCATTTGGTGCTGTTGACGCTATGGGAGGCCGAACGTACCATCATTAACCACAAGCCCGGTAGCAGGGAGGCCGCCGGGATGACGATATTCCTTAGCTATAATTGGAAACTAAACGTGAGGACGAACATCATGAGTAAATTGAAACTGTTTAGCGCCGCGGCGGTGGTTGTAGCAACCGCTTTCGTGGCGGGCCAGGCCAGTGCGTTTACCGGCACCAGCGTGTCGGCGGCGGACTGCAGCTATGGCGGCAAAATCAAGTCGATCGAAGCGACCGACCGGCTAAACGTCACATTCACCCTGTGCAAGCCGGACCCGGCGTTTAGCGCCAAGGCTGCTTTCACGCCGTTCGGCATTCAACCGGCCGAGCATATCGCGGCCAATGGCGGCGGCGGTGCTCTGCTTGAAAATCCCATCGGTACCGGACCCTGGAAGCTTGAGAAATGGTCCCGTGGCGACAGCATCATCTACAAGCGCTTCGAAGACTACTGGGGCACCAAGCCCAACTATGACACCCTGGTAATCCGCTGGGCCGATAGCGGCGCCGGCCGGTTGACCGAGCTTCGCGCCGGTACGGTCGATCAGATCACTAACCTCAGCCCCGACGACTTCGAGGCGGTGCAGAATGATTCAGACCTCAAATTCATTCCGGTGGCCAACCCCAACGTGCTTTATCTGGCCATGACCAACACCTTCGCGCCGTTCGACAATCTCGGGGTGCGCAAGGCCATTGCCATGGGTATCGACCGCCAGCGCATCGTCGATCACTTCTTCCCGGTGGGCTCCGAGGTCGCTTCGCACTTCACGCCATGCTCGATCTCCAATGGTTGTGAGGGCGGGTCCTGGTACACCTTCGATGCCGCCAAGGCTCGTGCCGAGTTGGCTGCGGCCGGCTATTCCGATGGTTTCAAGACCAAGATCTATTATCGTGACGTGTTCCGCGGCTATCTGCCGGAACCGGGCATCGTCGCCGTCGAGTTCCAGACTCAACTCAAGCAGAACCTGGGCATCGACGCCGAGGTCGTGGTCATGGAATCAGGTGAGTTCATTGATGAATCCACCAATGGCCGGCTCGATGGCTTCTACCTGTTGGGCTGGGGCGCCGACTATCCCCACGTCACCAACTTCCTCGACTTCCACTTCAGCTCGAAAAATCCCCAGTACGGCACGCCGTACCCGGAGATCTACGAGGTGCTTGAGGAGGCGTCGACAGTGGCTGATCTGGCCACGGCGCGGCCGCTGTACGTTCAGGCCAACAACGCTATCAAGAACCTGGTTCCCATGGTACCGATCGCCCATGGCGCCTCGGCTTCCGCCGCCTTGGCCGGTGTCAAGAACGCCCACTTCCGGCCGTTCGGCGCACCGTTGTTCCATCTCGCCGATCCCGGCAAGAACACTTTCGTGTTCATGCAGAACGCCGAGCCCATCAGCCTCTACTGTGCTGATGAGACCGACGGTGAGTCCCTGGCCGCCTGTCAGCAGGTTGTCGAGCCCTTGCTCGGCTATGCCATCGACTCCGGCGCGACCGAGCCTCGGGTAGCTACCAGCTGCACCGGCAATGCCGATGCCAGCGTGTGGAATTGCGCCATTCGTGACGGCGTCAAGTTCCATGACGGTTCGGACCTGGACGCTAACGATGTGGTTGCCTCCTGGGCCGCCGGCATCGATGCCGCCAACCCCAACCACAAAGGCAATACGGGGTCGTTCGGCTATTACTCCTACCTGTGGGACGGTCTGATCAACGGCGAGTGATACCGTTGCACCGATCCATTTTGTTAAAGGGCGCGTGGTGCATCCGCACCGCGCGCCCTACTTTCTACGAATGAGCTGAAGCCATGCTGGGCTATATCATTCGACGTATTTTCATGTCGATCCCGGTGCTGTTCGGCATCCTGCTGGTGACCTTCGCCCTGGCTCGCATGGTGCCGGGGACCCCGTGCAAGGCGATCCTCGGCGAAAAAACCACCCCGGAAATCTGCGCCAAATTCGACGCGAAATTCGGCTTCGACAAGCCGGTCTATGTTCAGTTTGCCGTCTACGTCGGCAACGTCGCCCAGGGCGATTTTGGCAACTCCATTCGCTTCAGCCGGCCGGTGGCGCAAATACTCATCGAGCGGCTGCCCATGACCATCGAGTTGGCTCTCGGCGGTCTTGTTCTAGCTATTCTGGTCGGTGTGCCGCTCGGCATCGCCTCGGCCATGCGCCACAACACCAGCGTCGATGTGGGCACCATGATATTTGCCAATATCGGAATTTCCATGCCGGTTTTCTGGCTTGGTCTGATGTTGGCCTACGCCTTTGCCTTGTTGCTCAAGGGGACACCGTTCTGGTTGCCGCCATCGGGCCGATTATCCGCCGGATTGACCTCGGTGCCGTTCTACGAGGTCTGGGGCTGGGCGATTACCGCTGGCACGTTCTGGGCGAAGTTCCTTGAATTCATCTCCAACCATTTCATTTTCAATGCCCTGATCACCGGTGACTGGGAACTGTTCAAGGATGCGGTACGCCACCTCATTCTGCCGGTTATCACGCTCAGCACCATTCCCATGGCGATTATCGCTCGCATGACCCGCTCCAGCCTGCTCGAAGTATTGGGCCGCGACTACATCCGCACCGCCCATGCCAAGGGCGCCGGTGAGCGCCGAGTGGTGATAAACCACGCCCTGCGCAACGCCCTGCTGCCGGTGGTCACGATCCTCGGCCTGCAGTTGGGCGCGCTGCTTGGCGGCGCGGTGCTGACCGAAACCGTGTTCGGCCTGGCCGGCGTCGGACGCATGTTGTTCGAGGCGATCACCGCCCGCGACTATCCCATCATCCAGACTTTCACGGTGGTCATCGCAGTCTCGTACATGATGATCAACCTGATCGTTGATGTGTCGTATGGCTTTCTCGATCCCAGGATACGGTTGGAATGAGTATTACCACCCTCAAACGCACTGCCGCCGCGTTCGCCGAGAGCCAGGACGACGAGCAGCTTCTCGGCAGTCCCACGGCTTTGTGGAAAACTACGCTCGGGCGGTTGTTGCGGCGCAAGACCGGGGTGATCGGTCTGATTTTTATCGGCACTATGATGTCCATTGCCGTGGCGGCGCCGTTGCTGGCGCCTTACGATCCGATGCAGGTGCTCATCGGCATCGAAGACGTCAAGAAACGTACGGCGCCTTGTATCCATATATTGGGTTGCGACGGGGCCAAGCCGCAGCACATCCTTGGCACTGACGGCAACGTCCGTGATCTGTTCAGCCGCATTATCTACGGCGCCCGGGTCAGCCTTTCCATCGGCTTTACCACGGTCGGGTTTGCCGTCACCTTCGGCGTCATGCTGGGCGCCATCGCAGGCTTCTGGGGTGGTTGGGTCGACAATCTAATAATGCGGATCATGGATGTAATCCTCGGATTCCCATCTCTGTTGTTGGCCATCGCCATCGTCGCCGTGTTGGGGCCGGGTCTGCGCAACGCTCTGTTGGCCATCGCCATCGTCACCTTGCCGGCTTACGCCCGTGTCATGCGCGCCAGTGTGCTGTCGATCAAGGAACTCGACTATGTGGCCGCGTCGCGGGCCCTGGGGGCCAGCCGTCTGCGCATTCTGCTGGTCCGGGTGGTGCCCAACGCCATGACACCCATTGTGGTGCTGTCGACCCTCGGCATCGCCAGCGCCATTCTCGACGCTGCCGGATTGTCGTTCCTCGGCCTCGGGGCCCAGCCGCCGACACCGGAGTGGGGCACCATGCTGGGCTCCGAGCGCAATCAGGTGTTCAACGCGCCTCATCTGGTGTTCTTCCCCGGTATCGCCATCATGATCACCGTGCTCGGCTTCAATCTGTTGGGTGACGGCTTGCGCGACGCCCTCGATCCGCGGCTCAACGACTGATGGCGCAGCCCTCTGCAGCGGCGGCGCGTGAGCCGCTTCTCGCGGTGCGCAACCTGCATACCTGGTTCCATACCCGTCACGGCGTTGCCAAGGCGGTCGATGGCATCGACTTCCAGGTCGCTCCCGGCGAGGTGCTGTGTCTGGTTGGCGAGTCCGGCTGCGGCAAGAGCGTTACCGCCATGTCGGTCATGCGCCTGGTGTCGCCGCCGGGCCGGGTCGAAGACGGCGAGGTGCTGTTTGACGGCCGGAACCTGCTCGACATGAGCAAGGTTGAGATGGCCGAAATGCGCGGCGAGAAGATGTCGATGATCTTCCAGGATCCGGCGTCATCGCTCAATCCGGTAGCCCAGGTCGGCCTGCAGATATCCGAGGTCTTCGAAATCCATCGCCAGACCACGCGCAAGGTCGGCCGCAAGCGCGCCATCGAGATGCTCGACCGGGTCGGTATTCCCGATCCCGGACGCCGGGCCACGGCCTATCCCCACGAGATGTCCGGCGGTATGGCCCAGCGGGTGATGATCGCCATGGCCCTGGCCTGTGAGCCCCGCCTGCTCATTGCCGACGAGCCGACCACGGCGCTGGACGTGACCATTCAGGCGCAGATCCTCGATCTTATGCGGGATCTGCAAAGCGAGTCGGGCATGGCCACCATCCTGATTACCCACGATTTGGGTGTGGTCGCCGAGATGGCTGACCGGGTGGCGGTGATGTATGCCGGCGAGATCGTCGAGGAAACCGACGTCGCCACCCTGTTCGGCAATCCTCAGCATCCCTATACGGAAAGCCTGCTCGGTTCGATCCCCACGCTCGGGCGGCATCAGGACGAACTGGCGGTGATCCCCGGCACCGTACCGAACCTAGTCAACCTGCCCAAGGGCTGCCGTTTCGCCTCGCGCTGTCGGGTGCGGGTGGCCAATGAGATGAGCGTTTGCGACAGCGAGCGTCCGGTGCTTCGCGAGATTGCACCCGGCCACAAGGTGCGCTGCTGGCTCCACGAAGGTGACAAGTCGTGAGCGCCCTGATCGAAATCGACGATCTCGTCAAATCCTTCCCGGTGAAGAGCGGCCTGCTGCAGCGCACCACCGGCCAGGTTCAGGCGGTCGACGGGGTCAGTCTGGCCATCGAGGAGGGCGAGACCTTGGGGTTGGTTGGCGAATCCGGCTGCGGCAAATCAACCCTGGGCCGGGTGGTAGTGCGGTTACTTGATCCCACGTCGGGCCGTATCCGCTTTGGCGGCGAAGACATCACCGCTCTTGACGGGCCCGCCCTGACACCGTTCCGCGCCCAGGCCCAGATCATTTTTCAGGACCCGTTCTCGTCCCTCGACCCGCGGGCGCCGATTGGTGACAGCATTGGCGAAGGCTTGTTGGTCCACGGCGTCCGTGACCGGGACGAGCGCCACCAGCGGGTCGTCGAGATGCTGCGCCTGGTCAGATTGCAGCCGATGCACGCCCAGCGCTTCCCGCACGAGTTCTCCGGTGGCCAGCGGCAACGCATCGGTATCGCCCGGGCGTTGATCCAGAAGCCCAGGTTCGTGGTCTGCGACGAGCCGGTTTCCGCCCTCGACGTGTCGGTTCAGGCTCAGGTGCTGAATCTCCTGAAGGAACTCCAGCGCGAGCTCGGCCTGACGCTGCTGTTCATTTCCCACAATCTGGCGGTGGTCGAGCACATCAGCGACCGGGTCGCGGTGATGTACCTCGGGCGCATCGTCGAAATCACCGACCGCGATAGCCTGTATCGCGATCCGCGCCATCCCTATACCCAGGCGCTACTCTCCGCCGTGCCTGTACCCGGCACCATCGGTCGCCGCGAGCGCCTGGTCCTTCAGGGCGACGTGCCGAGCCCGCTCAACCCGCCATCGGGCTGCACTTTCCACCCGCGCTGCCCCATCGCGGCGCCGGTTTGCGCCGACAAGTCACCGGAACTGCGCGGCGCCGACGGCAACGGCGGCCACTTGGCCTCGTGCCATCTGCGGACCGGCGATTACCGGGAGTTGGATCGCGAGACGGCCGCCACGCCTTAGATTGCCCGGCTATCACCATCGAAGGCGTGGGCGGCCTGGGAGCGATGCGCCGCGTGGAAGCTCAGGAAGATGCTCATGAGCGGCGGGATGATGGCCAGGGTCAGGATCGCCGACAGCGACAACCCGCCGACAACCACCGAGCCGAGGCCCCGGTAAAGCTCGGAACCGGCGCCGGGAATCAGCACCAGAGGCAACATGCCGACGACGCTGGTGATGGTCGACATGAAGATCGGCCGCAGTCGGTTCTTGGTCGCCTCGCGGATTGCCGAATGGGCATCGTGGCCTTCCTCGCGGATCAGATAAAGCGTCTGATGGACAAGCAGGATGGCGTTGTTGACGACGATGCCCACAAGAATGACGAAGCCCAACATGGTCAGCATGTCGAGGGGCTGGTAGGTAATTTGGTTGAGGGCGACAAGCCCGGCCATGCCGCCGGCGGTGGCTAGCGGCACCGAAAGTATGATGATTAAGGGATAGGCGAAGCTCTCGAACAATACCGCCATGAGCAGGTAGGTAATGGCGATGGCGATGGCCAGGAACAGCTTCATGGCGCTCCAGGTCTGGGTCAGCTTGTCGGCGGTGCCCGACAGGCCGAGACGTATGCCCGGCGGCATGCCGGCGACCTCCATGGGCGCGATAATCTCGTTCCGCACTATCTCAATGGCGGTTTCCAGGGGCATATCGGGAGCCGGTTGAATGTCGATGGTCACCGTGCGCACCCGGTCGCGGTGGCGAATTTCGGTCGGTCCCATGGTCTGCTCGATAGTCGCCAGGGAACTCAGCGGCAGGATCAGCCCGGCCGAGGTGACAACGGGAATCTGGCCCAGGCCCTGGGTCTGATTGACGTGGCCCTGGGGCCCCTGAAGGGTCAGATCAATGCGTCGGCCATCGACCGTAATTTCAGCCACCCGTAAGCCCGAGTTGTAGGCATCGATGCTTTGGGCCAGACCGGTAGCGGTCAGGCCGTTGTCGGTGATGCGCACCGGATCGGGGATGACCCGCAGCTCCGGCGCCCCCAGCTCAAGGCCGGGGATCGGCCGGTATTGATTGCCTTCGGCCAGGGGCAGGGCGGCCTCGACCCGCTGGATGGCGTCGCTCGCGGTGGCCAGCACCTGGGCGAGATCGGGGCCGGAAATATCAAGTTTGATGGATCGTCCACCGCCCAGGCTGCGGCCGAACAGTGGGTATTGGCTGATCGAGCCAAAGGTGCCGGGCTCCTTGTAGGCCGGTTCCTGGAGGATGGGGATCAGCTCGGCGGCTCGTGACGGGTCTTCGGCGGCGGCGCCCAGGAAGGTGCTGCCGCGCCAGGCGACGAAGAAAAACCGGTCCATCCTGGGCGGGTTGCCGGGCAGGGTCGTCTGGTCAATGTCGGGATCCCACAGGGGCGCGATGATCTGCTCGATGCCCTCGGCGATCTTCACGGTGGTTTCCAGATTGTAGCCCGGCGGCGGCAGCAAATAGCCGAACACCAGATTGCGATTGCCGTTGGGCAGATATTCGAGCTTGGGCATGAAGCTCACGGTGGCGCCGCCGGCGGCGCCGCAGATGAGCGCCACCACGATCAGCGAGCGCATCCGGCTGCGCACTACGAAATCGACGAACCCCAGCACCCCGGACGAAAACGCCCGGGCAAAATGGTCGATACCCGGTAAGCGCACCGGATTATCCGTCACATCGGCCAACAGCTTGGTGGCCAGGGCCGGCACTACGGTTACCGCCACCACCAGGGACAGCACCACCGAGACCGAAATGGCCACGGCGATATCGCGGAACAGCTGCCCGACTTCAAGTTCGAGCACCAGAATGGGAATAAACACCACCACCGTGGTCAGGGCCGATACCAGCACCGCGCTCCACACCTGCGAAGCGCCGCGATAAGCGGCCTCGAACCGGGGCACGCCGCACTCGCGCAGGCGGAAGATGTTCTCCAGTACGACAATGGCGGCGTCGACCACCATGCCGACGGCGAAGGCGATGCCGGCCAGGGAGACCACGTTGATCGACCGGCCCATGGCGGCCATGGCGACGAAGGCACCGATGACCGAGACCGGAATAGCCAGGGAAATTACTAGGGTGGCGCGCATCGAGCGCAGGAACAGCATCAGGACAATCGCCGCCAGAATGCCGCCGACCCAGATATTCTGGCGTACCAGATCGATGGCCGAATTGATGTAGATGGTCTCGTCGTAGACTTGGCGAAAATGGAGATCGGCATTGGCCACTGGGCCGCGTTGCAAATCGGCGACGGCTTCGCGAACGCCGGCCATGGTCTCGATGACGTTGGCCCCGGCCTCGCGCTTGGCCGACATGCCGAGCGCCGCCTCGCCGTTGTAGCGGATATAGGAGACCGGCTTCTTGTAGGCGAAGGCGACATCGGCGATATCGGCCACGGTGGCCCGGGCAAAGCGGCCGGACTCCGTGTCCATGTCACTGCGTAACACCACGGTCCGGACCTGGTCGACGGTGTTGAGTTCGGATTCCGCGCGCACCACGTAACGCCGCTTGCCTTCCTCCACATCGCCCGCCGAGACCGATAGATTGGCCGCCCGCATGGCGCCGATGACGGCGGGGACGGTGAGGCCGAAGCGGGCCATTCGCTCGGGATGGATGGTGACCCGCAACTCACGCTCGGAGCCGCCGTAGACATCGACCCGGGCAACGCCGGGCACCCGCTCGATGTGATCCTGGATGACGTCGGCGGCGAAGTCGCCATAGCTGTTCATGGCGCGTTCGTTACCATCGAGGCGGCGCAGTACGAACCAGGCGATCGACTGGTCCTCGGCGCCAGCGGTGCGGAGCGTTGGTTTGTCCACCTCGGCCGGATAGCCGGTTACCCGATCCAGGCGGTTGGCCACCAGCAGCAGGGCGCGGTCCATGTTCTGGCCGACCCTGAATTCAAGCTTTAGGCGCGAGCGGCCGTCCTGAGAGCGGCCCTCGATCTCGGTCATGCCCTCGAGGCCCTTGAGCACCTCTTCCTGGCGGTTGATGATTTCGCGCTCGATCTCAGCCGGCGCGCCGCCCAGCCAGTTGGTGGTGATGGTGATAACCGGACGCCGCACGTCGGGCGCCAGCTGAATCGGAATGGTGCGCAGGGCCAGCAGGCCGAACATCACCGTCATCAGCACCGCCGCGACCACGGCGATGGGCCGTTGAATGGCGACCTGGATGAGGTTCATCTAGGTGTCGCCTTCGAACTGTACGGCCTGGCCGGGCATCAGACGTTCGTTGCCGCGCACCACCACCACGTCGCCGGGAGCCACGCCGTCGAGCACTTCGAAGCGGGCGCCGATGGCTTCGCCCAGGCTGACCAGGCGATGCTCGGCGATGCCGTCAATCACCACAAAGACTGCGGCGCCGGTGACGTTGCGGACAATGGCGTCCTTGTGCACGGAGACCACGTCGCGGGGCGGCCCGATGGGCAGGTCGATGGTCACCGACTGGCCGTCGGCGAGGCTGCCGGCGTCGCCGCCGAACAGCGGCGTGAAGCGCACCGGCCGGGTGCGGGTGCGTGAGTTCTCCTCGACGCCAATGGCGCGCACGGCCGCGGTGTGAGGCACGTCATCGTCGAGTAGGAATGTTATCTCGACACCCGGCGCCAAACCACCAAGCCGCTCGAAGGGAACGTCCGCTTCGATCTCGATATCGCGATCATTAATCAAAGTGATGACCCGGCTGCCAATCTCGACGAAGGCGCCGACCTCCGTATGGCGCAGGGTGACGACGCCGTCGAACGGCGCACGGACTTCGGTGTGGCGTAGGTCATCGTTGGCGATCTTGAGAGTGGCGCGCGCCCGGAGGATGGCGGCCCGACCCTGTTCGATCAGCGACTGGGCTTCCTGGACCGTGGCCTGGGCGAAATCGACCTCGCTGTTGGCCGCCGCCACGAGTTGTTGCTGATCGTCGTACCGGGCCGGCGAAAACGCCGTCGAATTGCGCAGTTTCTCGATACGGACGAGTTCCTGGCGGGCCTGGGTAAGCTGGGCTTCGGCCTGGCCGACCCCGGCCAGAGCCATGGCGTATCGGGCTTCGGCGGTAGCCAGACCGGCGTTGCTCGCGGCAACCTCGGCGGCGGCGATGTCGCGCCGCAATGTCGGGCGCAAGCGGTCGATCACGGCTATGATGTCATCCTTGCCGACCCGATCGCCAATGTGTACGCGCATCTCCGCTAGGGGGCCGGAAATACGGGCCGCGACCTCGCCGTGCTGGCGCGCCACGAGCCGGCCGATCACCGTGAATTTCTGGGTCAAAGGTTCCTGCACGACTGTATCAACCTGTACCAGGGTGGCGTCGTCCTGGGCCAGGGTCTGCGGCGTCACGGTGAAGGCGGCGGCAAACAAGGCCACCGCGAATATAAAATGTCGGTATGTCATGGCGACGGGACCATACACCGGCGGTTTCCTAGGCGCCATGGCGATGATCCGATATCTGGCGCCATGGGTGCTGATGTGGAACACTCCGCCAAAACCCCTACGAGGCCCGCCATGACCACGCTGCTGTTCACCCATCCGTCCTGTATCGAACACGATCCCGGCGCCGGGCATCCGGAACGGCCTGATCGCCTGCGGGCCGTGCTTGCCGCCCTGGGCGCCGGCGAATTCGAAGCGCTGGAGCGGCGCGAGGCGCCCCTCGCGGAGATTGCCCAAATCGAACGCATGCATCAGGCGGATTATGTGCGCCATGTGCTCGACGCCGCGCCAATCGAGGGTTGGCTGCGACTCGAACCGGATACGGTTATGTCGCCGGGTTCGCGCGAGGCGGCATTGCGGGCGGCAGGCGGTGTCTGCGCCGCCGTCGATGCTGTGGTGGCCGGCGACGGGAAGAACGCTTTTTGCGCCGTGCGCCCGCCGGGCCACCATGCGGAACACGCTCGGGCCATGGGATTCTGCCTGTTCAACAACGTGGCGATCGCCGCCGCCCAGGTAAGGGCAGTCCACGGGTTTGGCCGTGTGGCAGTGGTCGATTTCGACGTCCACCACGGCAACGGTACCCAGCATATGTTCGAGGCCGACGGTGATTTGTTTTTCGGCTCGACCCACCAGTACCCCCACTACCCCGGCAGCGGCGCGGCTCACGAGCAAGGGGTCGGCAACATCGTCAACGTGCCCCTGGCGGCGGGCGACGGTAGCGCTGAGTTCCGCGCCGCCATGACCGGTACGATCCTGCCGGCATTGAGCGCGTTCGCGCCGGACTTCATTTTGATTTCGGCCGGCTCCGACGCCCACGCCGACGACCCGCTGGCCATGCTGAACTTCCATGAGAACGATTACGCTTGGGCCACCACCGAGATATCCCGTGTCGCCGACGACTGCTGCGACGGGCGCCTGGTATCGACCCTTGAGGGCGGCTATGACCTGGGCGCCCTGGGGCGCTCGGCGGCGGCTCATGTGCGCGCCCTGATGGCTGCCTAGAGCAGTTGTGTCAGGCGGGGCGGCTGCGTACACTCCAGCCAACAAGGGGGAGCCTATGGCCAAAACAGAATTGCCCGCCGACATCAAGAAGCTGAGCTTCGAGAACGCCCTCGAACAGCTTGAGGATATCGTCGGCGAACTTGAAACCGGACAGGGCAAACTGGACGAAGCCATCCAGTCCTATGAGCGCGGCGCGTTGCTCAAGCGTCACTGCGAGGACAAGCTCAAGGAAGCCCAGGCCAAAATCGATAAGATCGTCGAAGCGGCGGACGGTTCCCTCGACACCGCCCCCGCCGACATCGAATGAGCGATCTTAGCCAGGCGCTGAACGAGACCGCCCAGGCGGTGACCGACACCTTGGCGCGGTTGTTGCCCGAGCCCGAGGGCCATGAGGGCCGGGTCGCCGAGGCCATGCGTTATGCCTCCCTGGCCGGGGGCAAGCGGCTGCGGCCGTTCCTCACGGTGTCGAGCGCGCGGTTGCTCGGCGTCGAGGGCGAGCCGGCGCTGCGCGCCGCCGCCGCGGTCGAGATGATCCATTGTTATTCACTGGTTCACGACGATCTGCCGGCCATGGACGACGACGATTTGCGCCGCGGCCAGCCGACTTGCCACATCGAGTTCGACGAGGCCACGGCGATTCTTACCGGCGACGCGCTACTGACCTACGCCTTCGAGGTGCTGGCTGGTGACGCGACCCACCCTGACCCGGCGGTGCGCTGCGAGTTGGTTGGCGGGCTCGCCATGGCGGCTGGTCCCGCCGGCATGGTCGGTGGCCAGATGATCGATCTGGCGGCAGCCGACAATGATCTCGATCTGGCCGGCATCACCCGTCTGCAAAATCTTAAGACCGGTGCCCTGATCGCCTTTTCCTGCGAGGCCGGCGCCATTCTCGGCGAGGCCACGCCGGACCATCGCCAGGCCATGGCGGCCTATGGCCGCGACCTCGGCCTGGCTTTCCAGATTGCCGACGACCTGCTCGATATCGAAAGCACGGAGGCCGAGCTCGGCAAGGCGGTGGGCAAGGACGCGGACCATGGCAAGGCCACGTTCATCGATCTGCTGGGCCTCGAAGGCGCCCGCGATTATTCGCGCCAACTGGTCGATAGCGCCATCGGGCGGCTTGATTCCTTCGGCGATGGGGCCATTCTCCTAAAAGAGGCAGCGCGATTCGTCGTCGATCGCCGGAACTGACATGGTGGTCACATTGGCTAGAGGGCCGTGATCCTATTCAACCAGACGCCTTTGCTTGACCGTGTTGATGAACCGCGTGATATGCGTGGTTTG
>CAZYDR010000059.1:0-22730 GCA_964645285.1 uncultured Alphaproteobacteria bacterium | reverse complement strand
TCTGTATCGCTGATATCGTCATCTTCTGGATCAATCAATGAGTCCTGAGCCTAGGTTTTCGGAGCTGACAATGTCAACGTTTTCTTTGATTTTGGGGTTTTGCGGGGATACAACTACCGCTCCCTTTTCCAAGCCCTAGTCCAAGCCATGACCGCTCCTTCGCGATCGATAGACGACCTGCGCGATGACATCGACGTTATTGATGACGAGATGCATGAGCTGCTCATGCGCCGTGTCGACATCGTCGAGCAAATCGGCGCCTTGAAAAAGGCGGCGCCGAGTGATCTGACCATACGCCCGGCCCGCGAGGCACGTATCTTGCGCCGTCTTGTGGCGCAGCATCGGGGCCGCTTTCCGGCACCGGTGGTGGTGCGCATCTGGCGCGAGTTGATTGCCGCTACGACGCGGCTCCAGGGTCCGTTCAGCATCGCCGTCCACGCCCCTGAGAAATCCGTCGGCTATTGGGATGTGGCCCGCGACCAATACGGCTCGGCAACCAAGGCCACGTTACACCGCACCGCTAATCCGGTGATCCGCGCGGTTGTCGATGGCACCGCCACCATCGGCATTCTGCCCATTCCCGCCGAGGATGACGCCGCGCCCTGGTGGCCGCATCTGATTTTTGCCGGTGCCAACATTCCGCGCATCATCGCCCGTCTGCCGTTCATCGAGCACGACCACGAGCCGTTCGAGGATCTCGGCGCCCTGGCCATCGCCCTTTCCGAACAGGAAGCCAGCGGCGGCGACGTCTCCTTCATCGCCGTCGAGGCAAGCGCCGGGCTTAGCCGGGATAGCCTCAAGCAGGCGTTCGACGCCAGCGGCCTGCCGGCCGTTGATATCACCGCCTGGAGCGAAACCAAGAAGGCGCCGACCCAGCTTCATCTGGTCCAGGTCGGGAATTTCGTCGGCGACGGCGATGCCCGGCTCGGTGCGGCCGCCGCCAAGCTCGGCGAACAGATCATCCGTTTTGTCGGTCTCGGCGGCTATGCGGTGCCCATCGGTAAATCACAATCCGGCGGCGGCTGATATGGCGACGCCTACCCCGCGGTCGGAAATTCTCGACATCACGCCCTATGTTCCCGGCGGCTCGAAGACGCCGGCGGCGCCGACGCGCCGGATGGCCCGCCTGGCCTCCAATGAATCGCCCCTCGGCGCCTCACCCCTCGCGATTGAGGCCTACAATCAGGGCGCCGATTTCCTACACCACTATCCCGACGGCGCCGCCAGCGCCCTGCGCTCGGCCCTGGCCGACCAACACGGCCTGGATGCCGATCGTATCGTCTGCGGCGCCGGTTCGGACGAATTGCTGTCCCTGTTAGCCCGCTGTTATGCCGGACCTGGCGACAACGTGGTGATGAGTGAGTTCGGTTTTCTCGTCTATCCCATCGTCACCATGGCGGCGGGGGCGATGCCGGTAATCGTGCCCGAACCCGATCTCCGTTCTGATATTGACGGCTTTATTGCCGCCGCTGGCGACAACACCAAGATCGTCTTCATCGCCAACCCCAACAACCCGACCGCAAGCTATGTACCGGGTGCGGAAATCCGGCGCCTGCGCGAGGGCCTGCCGGCTGACACCCTGTTGGTGGTTGATGTAGCCTACGCGGAATATGCCGGCGTCGATGATTTCGACGGCGGGTTTTCCATGGTCGAGGACTACGACAACGTGGTCATCACCCGCACATTCTCGAAGATTTTCGGCCTCGCCGGCTTGCGTCTCGGTTGGGCCTATTGTCCGGCAGCCATAGCCGATGTGCTCAACCGGGTACGCGGACCTTTCAATGTCACCGGTCCGGCCCTGGCTGCGGGCCTGGCCGCCGTTAGCGACCAGGAGCACGTCGACGGGGCACGGCGCCACAACGACCGCTGGCTTCCCTGGGTCGCCGACGAATTGGGCAAGATCGGCCTGACGGTCTATCCGAGCGTCGCCAATTTCCTTCTGGTGCGCTTTCCCGAGCGGGCCGGTCACAATGCGCGGACCGCCGACGCCGCCAACGCCGTGCTTTTGGAGCATGGCCTGGTGGTGCGGGAAATGGGTGGCTACAAGCTGCCCGACTGCCTGCGTATCGGCATTGGCCTGGAAGAAGACATGCGCCGGCTGGTTGATGTGCTGGGCGAGTTCATGGCGCCATAAGCCATGACGGAGAAACCCCTGTTCCAGCGCGTCGCCCTGATCGGCATTGGGTTGATCGGCTCGTCCCTCGCCCGGGTTATCCGCCGCGACGGCCTGGCCGCACACCTAGTCGCCTGCGCCCGCCGGGACGAAACCCTAGCCACGGTGCGCGATCTCGACCTCGCCGATAGCGTCACCAACGATCCGGCGGCGGCGGTGGAAGACGCTGACTTGATCGTACTGAGCACGCCGCTCGGCGCCTACAAGGCCGTTGCCGAAGCCATCGGCCCGGCGTTGAAGCCCGGCGCCATCGTCACCGATGTGGGATCCACCAAATCCTCGGTCATGGCCGACGTGGTGCCCTATCTTCCCAAGGGCGTGCATCTGGTGCCCGGTCATCCAGTGGCGGGAACCGAGAATTCCGGCCCGGGGTCGGGCTTCGACAGCCTGTTCGAGGGCCGCTGGTGCGTACTTACGCCGCCGCCGGGCACCGACGAGGACGCGGTCGAGCTGGTTGCCGCCTTGTGGCGCCAGGCCGGCAGCACGGTGGAGATCATGGACGCCGCGCACCACGATCAGGTGCTGGCCATCACCTCACACCTGCCCCATCTTATCGCCTACACCATCGTCGGCACCGCCACCGACCTGGAAGACCACCTGCAAAAAGAGGTGGTCAAGTTTTCTGCCGGCGGCTTCCGCGACTTTACCCGCATCGCCGCCTCTGATCCAGTCATGTGGCGCGACGTTTTCCTCAAGAACCGCGACGCAGTGCTCGACGTATTGGGCCGTTTCACTGAGGACCTAACAGCGCTGCAGCGGGCCATCCGCCGGGGCGAAGGCGCTACGTTGGAAGATCATTTCACCCGCACCCGCGAACTACGCCGCGGTGTCATCGACGCCCATCAGGCAGGCACCTTCAAGGCGACGGAGCCGGACGAAGAGTAGCTACTCCGGCAATACCGGCTTGAGTTTGACCAGGGGTATCGGGCCGGCATAGAGGGTTCCGTCCTGGGCGGTAAGCGCCACTTCAATAACCCGGCGGCCGGAAATCGTCTTGGCCATGATATTGAGAAACGTCTTGGCCATGGAGGCGTCGCCCGCGCGCATGGCGCCGGCCGTGGCGAAGGCATCGAGGGCATCGCCATAGCCGGCGACCCGGGCGGTGAGCGCCGCCTGAGGCCGTAGCATCTGGTCCAATGTCATGGTGCCCTCGGCTTCGATCGCCAGGCCGCCCCACTCAACCCCCAGGGACCGCAGTTCAACCGTGCCGCCGGCTTTGCTCCACGCCGCCAGAGCCGCCCGGTCAGACGTCTCGGGCAACGCGCCGGTTACGGTCGCGGCTGCGGCAACAGTCGTCACCTCGCGGCCCAGAGGACCGTCAGCGTCGGGGGTCAGGATCAGGCGGCGGGCGTCGAAGACAATCTCGATGGTTTCGCCTTCGCCGCGCCAGGCCTCGCCATCGAAACGCACCAGTGCCGCCGGGCCGCGAGGCGTCATGGCGTCGATGCCAGTGGCCTCCATGGTGATGTGCTGGGCGACGCCGCCCTCCTGGGTCACCCAGGCCGTTCCACTCTCAAGTGTGGCCGTAACCTCGCGGTCGTCGTCATGGCGGCGATATTTGAGACCCATATCCCTCGGCAGGATCACCGTGATCACGGTGGGCGCCCAGGGGGCCGCCTCGGCGATAAGCCGATCACCGCGCCACCACCACGCCGGCTTACCGTCGGGCCGGGCCACCGCCGGCGCCTCGACCCGGGCAATCAGCCGCCCGGGAAAGCCACTGACCGCCACTTCGCCATGGACCACCAGAAAACCCTCGGCCCGGCGCGCCTCGGCCCAATCGGCGATGCTCTCGCGCACCGAGGCGGCGACATCGAACCAATAGGCAGTGTAGCCGGCGGGAATAAGGACCGCGACGGCAACGAGGGCGATGAGGACGTGGCGAAAGCGCATGGCAACCAAGAGTGTGAGAAACAGCCCGCCTTATAGACCGCCAACACCGGGCGGTCGAGGGCTTGCGCGCTGCCGCAACGGCGGCTAACAAGGTTAGTTATGGCTGGCACCTCGACAACAAACCATGACATTTGGGTCTTCGGCTACGGCTCGATCATGTGGCGCCCCGGCTTCCCCTATGTGGATGCGGCGGCGGCCTTGCTCCATGGCTATCACCGGGCGTTTTGCATCTACTCGGTACACCACCGGGGCAGCCGCGAGCGACCGGGCCTGATCCTCGGCCTCGATCGTGGCGGATCCTGCCGGGGCCGGGCCTTTCGCGTGGCCGCCGCCGACGCCGCGGCGACCGTCGCCTACCTCGACGAGCGCGAGCTGGTGACCCATGTCTACAAGCGGCGCAATATTCCCGTGGCCATTAATGGTCAGCGCATCGAAACTGTTTGCTACGTCGCCGATCCCGGCCACGAGCAATACGCCGGCACCCTGCCCGTAGCCGAGGCCGCGCAGGTCATCCGCGATGGCGTGGGAGTCTCGGGCGACAACCCGAATTATCTGCGCAGCACCGTAGAGCATCTCGACGAATTGGGCATCGCCGACGGACCGATCCACCAGCTATTGCTGGAAGTTGATGGAGAGAATACGCCATGACGGCCAACACAGGACGAAGAGCAGGCCGCGCCTCGCGCCACGCCAAACGCGAGGATATGACCGCCAGGGCCGGACGCGTCGTTACGCCGGGCATGACCGGCGGCAGTTTCCAGCCCCTGTCGGACCCGGACATCAAGCGCATTCACGGCGCCGTTCTCGACGTGCTTGCCAACGTCGGCATGGCCGACCCTATTCCCGAGGTCGAGGCCATGGCGCTGGCCCACGGCTGCACCCTGAGCGATACGGGCCGCCTGCTGTTCCCCCGCGCTCTGGTCGAGGACATGCTGAACGGCTGCGC
The DNA here is from genome assembly GCA_964645285.1 of uncultured Alphaproteobacteria bacterium. Taxonomy (GTDB): domain Bacteria; phylum Pseudomonadota; class Alphaproteobacteria; order JAAXGF01; family JAAXGF01; genus JAYZAP01. The sequence continues at coordinate 17,718 of CAZYDR010000059.1, read as the reverse complement.
CAAGGAATTCCTACTCCACGGCCGCGATAGCGCCCACGACATGGAGATCGGCGGCGCCCGGGTCCACTTCGGCACCGCCGGCGCCGGTGTTCAGGTGCCCGATTTCGAAACCGGACGCTACCGGCCCTCGACCGTGGTCGATCTTTACGACTTCGCCCGCCTGATCGACCGCATGACTAACGTCCACTGGTTCGGCCGCACCGTGGCCCCGACCGAGCTGGTCGGCTTCGAGATGGACATCAACAAGGCCTATGCCTGCGCCGCCGGTACCACCAAACACTTCGGTATTAGCTTCAACGACGCCTCCGGCGTCGCTCCGGCGGTCGATATGTACGATATGATCCTCGGCGGCGAGGGTCGCTTCGCCGAGCGCGCCTTTTGCCAGGCCCATACCACCGCCGTAGTCTCGCCACTGCGTTTCGGCTACGACAACAGCGAAGTCGCCCTGGCCGCCGCGCGCCTCGGCATGCCCATCAAGATGGTCGTCGCCGCCCAGGCCGGCGCCACCGCGCCGGCGGCCCTGGCCGGCGCTCTGGTCCAGACCCTGGCAGAGACCATCGCCGGGGTGCTGATGGTCAATTTCGCCGTGCCCGGCCATCCGATAATGTTCACCGCCTTCCCCTTCACCACGGATCTCCGCACCGGTTCGTTCTCCGGTGGCGGTGGCGAGGAGGCGCTGCTGATGGCCGGCGCCGCCCAGGTGCTAAACTACTACGGCCTGCCCAGCGGCGTCGCCGCCGGCATGAGCGATTCCAAGCTGCCCGACTTCCAGGCCGGCTACGAGAAGGGCATCACCACGGCCCTGGCCGGCCTCGCCGGGGCCAATCTGATCTACGAATCCGCCGGCATGCTGGCCAGCATCATGGGCTGCTCCTTCGAGACCGTGGTCATGGACAACGAAATGCTCGGCCAGGTGCTTCGCACGGTGCGCGGCATCGAGGTCAGCGACGAGACCCTGTCGGTGGACGTGATTGCCGAAGTCGCCGAAGACTCCGGCCACTTCCTCGGCCACAACCAGACCCTGAGGCTCATGGAAACCGAATACCTCTATCCGGACCTAGCCGACCGCGGCCCGCCGAAAATCTGGGAAGAAGCCGGCGTCCCGGACATGCGGATGCGGGCCCGCGAGCGTGTCCGCGAGCTGCTCTCGACCCATTATCCCGATTACATCGACAGCAAAACCGACGCCGCCATCCGCGCGCGCTATCCGATCAAACTGGAAACCGCGGCCATGGCGCCTGCATGTGGGCGCTGGTAGGTCTCCTCACGCACACTTGCTATACCCGCAAGAGGTGCACATGTCGCAGCCTTCCTGGTGGATCAGGCTGGGCATGGAGCATTTCGGGCAGCGCCGGAAGCGGCTGTCCACGGTCTCGTCGCCGGCGGCCTTGCGCAGGGACTCGGCGGCCGGGGATTTGGCGTCCGGCGCCGGCATGAAGCCGATATCGATCATGTGGCGCTCGATGACGTCACCGATGGCCGCCAGAATCGACGGCACGTAGCGGCCCTCGACCCACTGGCCGCCGCGCGGGTCGAACACCGCCTTGAGCTCATCGACCACGAAGGAGACATCGCCCCCGCGGCGGAACACGGCGCTGATCATGCGCGTGAGGGCCACGGTCCAGGCGTAGTGCTCCATGTTCTTGGAATTGACGAACATCTCGAAGGGCCGGCGCCGGCCGTCCACGATGATGTCGTTGATGGTGATGTACATGGCGTGGTCGCTCTCCGGCCAGCGCACCTTGTAGGTGGCGCCGGGCAGCTCCTCCGGGCGGCTCAGAGGCTGAGTCATGTAGACCACGCCGCCGGCCTCGAAGTGATAGTCCGGCGGCGACTGAGTTTTGAGCGGCAGTTCGGCCTGGCGTCCGTCGTCCTCGGGCTTGGTCTCAAGCACCGCCCCGGTTACCGGGTTGGGCCGGTAGGTGGTGCAGCCCTTGCAGCCCATGGCGTAGGCCTGATGGTAGATATTCTTGAAGTCGTCGAAGGCGATGCCCTCGGCGACATTGATGGTCTTGGAAATCGAGCTGTCGACCCGTGCCTGGACCGCCGCCTGGACCCGCAGGTGGTCCATGGGTGTGAGATGCTCGACATCGACGAAGGCGTCGGGCAAGGGTGCGCTGTCGCCATGAAGGCGATGGAACAGGCGATAGGCGTAGTCGCTGACCTCCTCAACGCTGTGGCTGCCGTCGGGCAGCAGCAGATTGCGCGTGTAGGAATAGCTGAACACCGGCTCGAGCCCCGAGGAGACGTTATCGGCGAGCAGGGAAATAGTGCCCGTGGGCGCCACCGAGGTAAGCAAGGCGTTGCGGATGCCGTGCTTGGCGATGGCTTCGCGAATATCGTCATCGAGGCCCTGGGTCGCCTCGGTGGCAAGATAGGCCTCGGCGTCGTAGAGCGGAAAGGCGCCCTTCTCGGCCGCCAGTTCGGTCGATGCCAGGTAGGCGGCGCGCTGCAGTGCGTGCATCCACTCATCGACCAGCGCGATGGAGGCGTCGGAGCCATAGCGCGCGCCGCACATGATCAAGGCGTCGGCCAGGCCGGTAACGCCGAGGCCGATACGGCGCTTGGCCTGGGCCTCGCGGGCCTGAGCCTCGAGCGGGAAGTTGGAGACGTCGATAGCGTTGTCGAGCATGCGCACGGCGGTGCGGGTCAGATCATCAAGGGCCGCCAAATCGAGAGTGGCGTCAGCCTCGAACGGCGCCTCGACGAGGCGCGCCAGATTGATTGACCCCAACAGGCAGGCGCCATAGGGCGGTAACGGCTGCTCGCCACAGGGATTGGTCGCGTGGATGGTCTCGGCATAAGCCAGTGGATTGCGGCGGTTGATGCGGTCGATGAAGATGACGCCGGGCTCGGCATAGGCGTAGGTCGCCCGCATGATCTTGTCCCACAACTCGCGGGCCGAGACACTGCCGTGAACGACACCGTCGAAGGTCAGCTCCCAGGCCCGGTCGTTGCGCACCGCATCCATGAAATTATCGCTTACCAGCACCGAGAGATTGAACATGCGCAAGCGGCCGGGCTCGCGCTTGGCGTCGATGAAAGCCTCGATGTCCGGGTGATCGCAACGGAGCGTCGCCATCATGGCGCCGCGGCGGTGGCCGGCGCTCATGATGGTGCGGCACATGGCATCCCACACGTCCATGAAAGACAGCGGTCCCGAAGCGTCGGCGCCGACCCCTTTGACCACCGCGCCCTTGGGCCGCAGCGTCGAGAAGTCGTAGCCGATGCCGCCGCCCTGCTGCATGGTCAGAGCGGCCTCCTTGAGATGCTCAAAGATGCCGGTCATGTCGTCGGGGATCTCGCCCATGACGAAGCAGTTGAACAGGGTCACCGAACGATCGGCCCCGGCGCCGGCGAGAATTCGCCCGGCCGGCAGGAAGCGAAAATCGGCTAACGCCTGTTCGAAACGCCGCGCCCAACCATCGGCATCACCCTCGGGCGCGGTCAGGGCCCGGGCGACGCGGCGCCAGCTGTCATCGATGGTTGCGTCCAACGGTTCGCCGCCCGCCGCCTTGAGGCGGTATTTCATATCCCAGATCTGCAGGGAAATTGGCGCGATATCAGGCATGACACGTCCGTTAAAGGGGGCCGGAACCTATGAGTTTAGGCATGTGTGAGGCCGAGGTCAACTTTGTTCCCGTTATGTATCAAAATAGTTAACAACGCAAAAATTTGGACTAAGGCGTTATTTTAACCCATTTTTTATATTTTGTAGCGCAAGAAAATTGATGGAAAAAGAACATTAAGAGGACATATCCACAGGTTTATCCCCAGAGTTATCCCTAGAACCACCTTCTGTCGCTTCGGAAATCAAATTCGCTGTCGCGGCCTCGATTTGCTCCTCCAGTTCCACAAGTAACTTCCGGCGATCCATACCTGGCTGAATTGGCGGCAGGAACTCGACGACAATGCGGCCGGGATGTTTGATGAAGTTATGGCGCCCCCAGAACAGGCCGGAGTTGAGGGCCACCGGCACCACGGCCACGTCGAGTTGACGGTAGAGCGCGGCGATACCCGGCTGATAAGGATACCGCTTACCGGGCGTGGCGCGGGTGCCCTCGGGAAAAATGACGATCTGGTGACCTGTCGCCAGGGACGCGCGGCAATCGCGCACCAGACCCTTGATGGCCTGGGCGCCGGCCTTGCGGTCGACCACGATGGAGCCGGCCATCTGGGTGAACCGGCCGTAGAGCGGCAGTTTCGTCAGCTCCTTCTTCATGACGTAGGCCGGCGCCACCATGAACGTATGAAAGGTAATGGTGTCCCAGGCCGACTGGTGCTTGGACGCAACCAACGCCGGTCCTTCGGGAATATGTTTGTGCCCGCGCACCTCGTAGGTGATGCCGATCACATGTTCGAGGAGCCAGTTAACGCCTTCGGCCCAACGCCGCACGCCGGGGCCGACGTCGGCGTTCCGTCGCAGCAACAACGGCGCCATGCGGAGCGCGGTCAGGGTGGTGTAGCCATAAAACAGGATGTTGAACAACGCCGATCGGAGAACAATCATGGCGTCGTCGCCTCCTGGTCCGGCACCATGGCGCCGGCGAGCCAGGCCGGGGTCACCGCGGCGACGAGATACTTGATATATTCACCGGCCAGTAGCGATGCGGTACCGGGCCACCGCCACCAGGCGTCGATCCGCACATGGGCCGGGAACACCGGATGGGCGATCAGCCGGACATCCGGCATAACCCGGCGAAACTCCATCAGGCTGCGCGGCATATGATAACTGGCCGTCACCAGACGCAAGGACGAAAATCCTTCCAGCGCCATCCACCGGGCGGTCTCATGGGCGTTGCTCCGGGTGTCCGTGGCGCTGTGACCCAACGCGACGCAGCACTCCAGTTCCTCGGGCGCCTGGCGGAAGACACGAAGAATTTCGTCGACTTCGATGCCGCGATAGACCCCTGATACGAAAAGCTTGTCGGCCCGCGCCCGGACCAAAAGCTCGAGCCCCGCGGCTAGCCGCCCGGTGCCTCCTGTAAGCACGACGATGGCGTCGGTAACCTCAAGGGAATTGTCGACGTCACGTGGCAAACTCTCGGTAAACCAAATAAGGCCGGCGCTCCAAGCCAGCACCGCCACGAGCGCGACACCAGCGACCAACCGCGCCAATTGGCCACGCCGCCGTGGCCGCTGCCATATCCGCCTCACGGCATGTCCGCCAACGCCCGAAGCACGGTGAACCGCGCCGTCACCATGGCGATCCCGGCGCTTACCAGGGGCAACGATCCCAGCACCATCATGCCGCCTGGTGTCAGGCTGAACCGGGGCATGAGCGGCGCTTCGAGGCCGACCGACATCTGGCCGATGACGACAAATGTCAGGGCCCCAAGGCCAAGGCCGATAAGTCCGCCGCGCAAGCCCATCCACAGGGCATTGCGCTCGAAGGCGCGGGCGACAAAGCCGTCCTGGGCGCCGATCAGGTGGAGCACCTCGACGGTTTCGCGATGAACCGCCAGACTGGTGCGGGTACTGAACACCACGGTCGCCGCCGCCGCCGAAGCGATGGCCAGAACAACGATCAGGGCTACCACCTGCAAGGTCCGCGCGGTCGCCGCTAGCCGCTCCAGCCACTGGCCGTGGGCATCGACCCGGGCGCCGGGAGCAATCTCCTGGAGGCCCAGTTCAAGCGCCCGGGGATCGGGACGGGCGCCCGGCGCCACTACCACGTCGACAAGGCCGGGCAACGGTAGTTCCGGTGACACATTGCCGGCGCCGAGCCAGGGCTCCAGCAAAGCCACCAGTTCATCGCGCTCAAAGTGGCGGGCATCGGCAATCCCGGCGGTGCCGCGCAACAATGCCGCGGCGGCGGCGGCGCGATCCATGGTGGCCTGGGCGTTATCCAGGCTGCCCTCGATCGGTGGCACTTGCACGGTCATGCGATCGCTCTGGCCACTGTGCCAGCGCCCGGCCGATGATCCAAGCACCATGGCGCCGGCCAGGGCCAGGGCCGCGAGATAAACCATGAGCGCCACGATCCACGGCAGATAGCGGTTCGCCGGATCGGCGTCGAGCGCCAGATCGGCCCCTCGACCCAGCACCTCAACCGGCCTTGAGGTGGGGTTCGGAGCCATCGACCAGGCGGCCCTCGTGGAGATGCATAGCGGAATGCTTGAAACGGGCGACGAAGTCCCTGTTATGGGTGGCGATCAACACCGTGGTGCCGAGTTTGTTAAGCTCCTCGAAGAGATGCAGCAGCCGCAGGCTGAGATCCGGGTCCAGGTTGCCGGTGGGCTCGTCGGCGAGTAGCAGTTGAGGCCTCGCGATGACCGCCCGGGCAATGGCCAGACGCTGTTTCTGGCCACCGGAAAACGCCGCCGGGCCAAGGTCGTAGTCGTCGGTCAGGCCAACCCAGTCAAGCAACTGGCCGACATGGTCGCGGATCAGTGAATCGCGGACCCCGGCGATACGCAGCGGCAGGGCGACGTTCTCGAAAGCCGAAAGATGGTCGAGCAGGCGGAAATCCTGGAACACCACGCCAATACGCCGGCGCAGGGCGGGCAGCATCTCACGGGGCGCGGTGGCGATATCCTGGTCGAACAAGGTGACCAGACCCCGAGACGGCTTGTGAGCCAGGTAGAGAAGCTTGAGCAGGGAGGATTTTCCGGCGCCGCTAAGCCCGGTGAGGAAATGAAATGACCCCGGCTCCAGCTTAAAGCTTATATCGCGCAGCACTTCGGGACCGCTGCCGTAGCGCATGCCGACGTTCTCGAAACGAACCAATGCGCCCCCTTCTCCGCCCAGTGAATGGACGAATGACCGTCGCGCCAGAGAATGACACAACCCCGCCGCCGCCGTCCAGCTTGCCCCACCCAGTGCCCGGACGCAGTCTTGCCATAGCGTCGGCAAAGCGCCTATAAGTAGGCGGTTTTAAGGCGAAAATTACAACCATGATCCTGACCTGTCCGTCCTGCTCGACGCGTTACCTGATCGACCCGACGTCACTTGGCGTGACCGGGCGGGTGGTGCGCTGCGCCCGCTGCTCTCATAGCTGGAGCGAGGTGCCGCCCGTGGACATGCCCAAGCTGGTTGATGTCCTGCCGCCGGCCGAGAAGGTCAAGCCGATCCCGCCAGGCTCGAACCTGCCGGCCTTGCGGAAGAGCCGCATCAAGAAGGCCTGGGTGGGCTGGGCCGCCCTGTTTGCGGTCGTCGTCGCGGTGGCCGCTGGCACGCTCCTGGCGCGTGACCGCATCATTGCCGTGTGGCCCGGCGCGGCCCAGATTTATGCCGGCCTCGGTCTCGATGAATACGCCGTGGCCCGGGGTTTAGTCGTGCGCAATGTCCAGCAAGACCCATCGTCGGAGGACGGTCAAACAATCGTCAAGGTGACCGGCGAAATCACCAATATTTCCGATAACCGCCGCGACGTTCCAAGGGTTATCGTCCAGGTGCTGGACGCCACACAGAATGTCATCGAGTCTAGCTACGCGGATCCCGCCGACAGCGAACTGGCGCCTGGCCAGACGACGGCGTTCAGCATCCGCATTACCGACCCGCCGAAGAATGCGGTCAGCCTTCATGTGGTCCTTGAGGGGGCCGAGATGTAATGGCCAGCGCAATCCATATACGCGACCATGGCGCCGGCTGAACTGTTCAAAGTCGAACCGCTGTACAGCACCCAGGTCATCGCCGACCGGGTCGAGGCCCTGGCTGGCGAGATTGCCGCGGCCATGCCCGGCGATGTGGTCGTGGTGGCTATTCTCAAGGGCGGGTTCGTCTTCGCCGCCGACCTGATCCGGGCCCTCCACGGCGCCGGTATGAGCCCGCGGGTCGATTTCATGACCCTGTCGAGCTACGGTGAGGGCACCGAGAGCAAGGGAGCCGTGACTATCGCCCGCGATATCAGCGACGACGTGCGCGATCGGCATGTGTTGATCGTCGACGATATTCTGGAATCAGGGCGCACCGTGGCTGCCGCCAAAACCTTATTGCTGGAGCGCGGCGCGGATGCCGTGAAAGTCTGCATGCTGCTCGACAAGCCGGGGAAACGGAAAATCGCCTGCGAGACCGACTTCGTGGGATTCGCCGTTCCCGACCGCTTCGTGGTCGGCTATGGTCTCGATTACGCGCACTACTATCGTGATCTCCCGTACATCGGTACGATCGACGGCCAGCAGGTTAGGGAATAGGTCAATGGCGAGAATACTGATAGCCGAGTATGAACCGTCGGTCCGCGAGTTCGTCAACCGTGCACTGCTTCAGCGCGGCCACGAGGTCACCGTGACCTGCGACGGCAGCGAGGCGCTCGACGCCCTGCACGACGGTACCTTCGATCTGCTTCTCGCCGATATTGCCATGCCCCGACTCGACAGCGTCGGCCTGGCGCTCAAGATAGCCAAGAATTTTCCCGACCTGCGAGTGGTTCTGATAACCGGCTACGCCGCCGAACGCGACCGCGCCCACAACCTCGACGCCCTGGTCCACTAGGTGGTCAACAAGCCATTTTCCCTCAGCGAAATCTGCGACACCGTCGATGCCGCCCTCAAGGCCGGGCCTGAACTCCACTAGTGGAGTTCAGGTTTTGTTGAAAAGCGCGTTCAAGCGGCACACGGCCTCCCGCCAAACGGTTGGCGACGCGCGGTCGCGCTTGCCAGCGGTCAAACGATGACCGCTGGGGGTGCTCCAATCTTCTTACTTTCAGCCCGCGACTGCGGGTCGCCGCTTATGCGGCGGGAGCCAAGCGGACGAATGTCCGCGCCCGGTAACTGAGGGCCAAACCAAAAAGACGCAGCTAGAATCTTTTTAGCAAGCGGCGGATATATTCGCGTTCCAGCACGGGCCGGTCGTATTCGGCGGCGCGGCGGTAGAGTTCGTCGAGAATGTCACGGCTGCGCTGGATATCGGCCTGATCGGGAATTTTGGTCATGCTCTCGTCCTGCATACCTTGACCAAGCATGCCCCGGCCCAGAGGGTCGAGGTTTTCGCCGAGGCCGCCGACCATGCCGCCGGGGCGCGGCGGCGCCCGTCCGATCTGCTCCATGAGAGTCTCGAGAATCGATTGTGCTCCGTCGCGCATCTGTTCGATGGACTGGGTCTGGGGATCGATGGCCTGTCCCGCCAATGCCGCCGCCAGAGCCTGCTGGGCCTCACGCATGGAACGATCAGCGCGGTTGAGAGGCAGCGGGATCTGCTGCCCGGTCTCGCCCCAGCGGCGCATGAGTGCGCCGAGTTTGTCGCGGATATCCTGCTGGTTGGCTGCGCCCTGTTGGAACGAGTTCGCGTCGATGTCACCGCTCCGCCCCTGGGACATACGGAAGGTTTCATCGAGAAGCTTCTGCTGGGCGTCCATCAAGCTTTCGAGATCGCGCAGGATTTCTTCGCCCTCGCCGCCGCCTTGCTGATTTTCACCCATCATGGTGCTGGCCCGCATATTCTCCAGGGCCATCTGCAATTGTTCCAGCAACTCCCGCGCCGCTTCCCGTGAGCCGGTGCGCGCCAATTCGCGGACCTGTTCGATGAGATCGCGGATCTGATCGCGCTCGATGGACTGCAGCAGTTCTTCCTCGAAGCTCGGCCCTTCTTCCCGGTTGGCCATGGCCTGCTCGATCATGGCGTCGAGGAACTGGTCCAGCGCCTTGAGTAGCTCATCCACCAGCTTGTCGATTTCCGCATCGCTGGCATTGCTTGCCAGGGCATCCAGCAGAGCCTGCTCGGCGTCGCGCAAGATCTGCTCGGCGAGCGCCAGCGGGCCGTCTTCGATGGTCAGGGCGAGGTCCCACAACAACCTCTGCACATTGTCGATGACCTCGTCGGAGAGATCGTAGAACAGCCGCCAGCGGGCCGCGCGAAGACCGAGAAACACACCCAGTTCCTCGAAGAAATGGTCGGGCCGCGAGGCGATATCATCGAGGGCGTTGCTGACCTCGTTACGCGACGACGGGTCGAGCACCAGCTTGCGTCGCTCCTCGACAATGCGCCGCGCCACCGGATGACTGAAGATGCGCTCGGGCAACTGGGTGGTCACCACCTCGCTGGCGCCAACCTGGCCGACCGCGTCGGCGGCGGTTAAACCGATGGTCACCGCCACACCGGCCCAGGGATGAGGTGTCAGATCGTGGAAGCTGATCTCCTCGGCCAGGGTCGCATTGCCACTGGGCAAACGCAGATCGAGAGAAAAGTTCTGGTTTGGATCACTCACCAGGGAGACCGTCGCCACCACCGAAACCAGGCCGTAGTCGTCCTCGGCAAGATAGTTGAGCATGAGCGCCGCACGCTGGCTGCGGCCCGGCGGCGAGGCAAACTCGATGAGCGGCAGTTGGTCGGTGACGACCGATAGCGGCCAAGTCGCCAGGGGATCGCCATTCTGGGCCACCACCAGACGCTTACCGCCGGTCAAGGTCGTGGTCAGTTCAAAATTGGTCGCGTCGACCATGTCGAAAGCGATAATCTGATCATCGACGCCGAGGGTCGGCGCGCCGTAGCCGCCGTGAACCCGGGCCAGCACGGTGCTACCGCTGGGTACCACAACCCTGGTTGGCTGAACCGCGGACAGCTGAGTTTCGCCGGCCGCCAGGAACAGCGGCGCCACCCCCGTATAGGCCGGCGGTGTCAGCCACAGGGTAAGTTCCGCCGGACCCATGTCGGCGCCGGCAAAATTTGGTTGGAAGGCGCGCGCCAGACGATTGCCACTGTCGCCGCCGGCAGCGACGAAGGCGAGGACTAGAACCAGCAGCAGCGCGACTCGGAATGCCAGAGGATCGTGGTGCGCCAGATGGGGCGACGCCATGCCGACCCGCAACCGCAACCAGCCGGCCTGTTCCGCCATGCGCTGGCGATGAACCTGCCACAATTCCAGGGATTGCTGGTCGCCGATACCGGCTACCGGGCGGTCGTTGAGCAAACTCAGGAGCCGGTGGTCGAGGCCGGTGGCCAATTCGAGACGGCGGATGGCCTCGGCCTCGCCGGGCATGGTCACGCGCCGCAAGCCGTGGACCAGAGCTACGGCGACACCGGCACCGAACAGAATCAGGGCGCCGGCATGGAGCCAACCGGGCACCAGGCGCCATAAATCAAACAGGGTGGCGACAAGGAACATGCCGGCGACCGCCGCTGCCGGCCAGATGGCGGGCCACAGGTGTTCCCAGACCAGCGCCAGTTTGGCCAGCCACAGCCGGCGGCGCATGGCGCGCGCCAGGGCGCGGGGTTTATCGATCCGCGCCATTACGCCGCACCCCGGCCCCGGGCCGGCGCGTTTGACAGCCAGTCCGGCAGCGCTTCGAGAGACACCATCTCGTCATAGTCGGGCCGCCGCCGGATCACGGCGAAGCGTTCACTGGTGACCAATACTTCGGGAATCAGGGGCCGCATATTGTAGCTCGACGCCATGATGGCACCATAGGCCCCGGCGGTGCGAAACGCTATCAGGTCGCCAGCAGACACCGGCGGCAAGGGCCGCTCCAGGGCGAAGGTGTCTCCGCTTTCACAGACCGGCCCGACCACATCGGCCGGCGCGATCACCGCGTCAGCGGCAGGCGCCACAGCCGGCTCGATATCGTGATAGGCGCCGTAAAGCGCCGGGCGCGGCAGATCATTCATGGCCGTATCGACGATGACGAAACGCCGGCCGGCGGATTCCTTAACGTAAACCACCCGGCTGACCAGCACACCGGCGTTGCCGACGATCATTCGACCGGGCTCGAGGATCAGCTCGCAATCGAGGTCTTTGGTTACCCGCTTGACCATGGCGCCATAGGCGGCCGGCGATGGTGGCGTCTCGTCGGCGTACTGGATGCCGAGACCGCCGCCGAGGTCGAGGCGACGCATGGCATAGCCCTGGCCACGCAGATCACGCACCAAATCCGCCAAACGCTCGAATGCGGCCTCGAAGGGGCCCAGTTCGGTAAGTTGCGAGCCTATATGGACGGCCAGACCGACCAGATCGACGCCGGGCAGTTCGCCGGTGCGGGCGCAGGCCGCTGCCACGTCGTCCATGGCGATGCCGAATTTGTTGTGGCTGCGGCCGGTGGAAATCTTTTCGTGGGTCAGGGCGTCCACATCCGGATTGACCCGCAGCGCCACCGAAGCGCACTGGCCCCGCGCCTCGGCAATGGCGGCGATGGCCTCGAGTTCGGGCAGGGATTCCACGTTGAACTGCATAATGCCTTGGTCGAGCCCGAGGGCGATCTCCTCGGCGGTCTTGCCGACGCCGGAGAACACGATCTTGCTCGGCGCCACCCCGGCGGCCATGGCCTGACGCAACTCACCGCCCGAAACCACGTCGGCGCCGGCGCCAAGATCGGCGAAGGTTCGCACCACGGCGATATTGCCGTTGGCCTTGAGGGCATAACAGATGGTTGCCGGTACGTCGGCGAAGGCCTCGGCAAACACCCGGTAGTGGCGTTCGAGCGTCGCCGTCGAATAGCAATAGAACGGCGTCGCCACGGACGCGGCTATGTCCATGAGCGAGACATCCTCGGCGTGGAGCACGCCGTCACGGTAATCAAAATGGTTCATGTGGGCTGCACCTCATGGGCGCCGGCAAGACCGGCGGCCGGCGCTTCCAACGGTCCCTTCTTGCCACAGGCCGAAAGACCACCGGCGAGCAGGACAATCACCAGAATGACCACGAGGCGGCTCACAGGAAACGCTCCCGCGCCGCGATGATGGCGGCCCGCACCTGCTCCGGCGCAGTGCCGCCGAAACTCACGCGGCTGGCCACCGAGCGCTCCACGGTAAGCACGTCGAAGACGCGCTCATCGATGCGGCTCTCGACCTCCTGCATGGCCGCAAGCGGTACCTCGACGATACCGATACCGCCGTCCTCGGCCAAGCGGACGATGCGCCCGACCACGTGATGGGCATCGCGGAACGCCAGGCCGAGCTCGCGTACCAGCCAGTCGGCCAGGTCCGTAGCCGTGGGGAAGCCGGCAGCGGTGGCCGCCATCATGGCGTCCGGATTGACGGTCATGCTCTGAATCATGCCGGTGGTGGCGCGGACCGACAGCGCCAGGTTGTCGGTGGCGTCGAACAACGGCTCCTTGTCCTCCTGCATGTCCTTGCTGAAGGTCAGGGCCAGGCCCTTGAGAGTGGTCAGCAATGAGACCAGGGCGCCGACCACCCGGCCTGTCTTGCCGCGCACCAGTTCGGCGGCGTCGGGATTGCGCTTCTGCGGCATGATCGACGAGCCGGTGGTGAAGCTGTCGGACATGCGCACGAAGGCGAACTGGGCGCTCGACCACAGGACCAGTTCCTCTGCCAGGCGCGACAGGTGAACGGCGGCGATGGATGCGGCGGCGAGAAATTCGACGATGAAATCGCGATCCGACACCGCGTCCATGGAGTTGGCCATGGGTCCGTCGAAACCGAGGGCGTCGGCGGTGGCGACCCGATCGATGGGGAACGACGTGCCGGCCAGGGCGGCGGCGCCGAGCGGGCTTTCGTTGAGCCGCTTGCGGCAATCGGCAAGGCGTCCCCGGTCGCGGCCGACCATCTCCACATAGGCCATCATGTGGTGGCCGAAGGTGACCGGCTGGGCCGACTGTAAATGAGTGAAACCTGGCATGACCGTTACCGTATGGGCCTCGGCCTGGTCGATCAACGCCGCCTGAAGGGCCTGGAAATCGCTATCGAAGCCGTCGATCACGTCGCGCAGCCACAGGCGAATATCGGTCGCCACCTGGTCGTTGCGCGAACGCCCGGTGTGGAGTCGCCCGCCCGCCTCGCCGATGAGCGCGATTAGCCGCGCCTCGACGTTCATGTGGATGTCCTCGAGCCCGGCGTCAAAGGTGAAGTCACCGGCCGCGATCTCCGTCTCGATGGTATCGAGGCCGCCAATAATCGCCGCGCCGTCGGCGGCGCTCAGGATGCCCTGGGCCACCAGCATGGAACAATGGGCCCGTGAGCCGGCGATATCATGGGCATAGAGCCGCTTGTCGAAGTCGATGGAGGCGTTGATGGCCTCCATGAGCGCATCCGGGCCAGCGGCAAAACGCCCGCCCCACATGGGGTTGGCCTTGGGTGGATTAGTCTTGGATTCTTTCACGGTCTTGTGCTTTGCCTTGGCGTTCATGGTTCGACTATTGTGACACGCATGTTGAAAAAACTCGCTCACATTGGCGCGAGCTTGGCGATTGGCGCCATTGTCGCCGCATTCGCCGCGCAATCAAGCCTTCACTCGGCCTCGGCCGCCTCAAAGGCCGCCGCCATCAACGACGCCGAGAGGGTCCTGGGCTTCCAAGTCACCACGCCGGCCAAGCGGCTACACGATGTCCGCTTCACCGACGCCGAGGGTGCTCTGGTCACCCTGAAAGACAAACGCGGCACCGTGGTACTGATAAATTTCTGGGCCACTTGGTGCCCCCCTTGTGTCCATGAAATGCCGTCCCTCGAACGCCTGCAAACCAAACTCGGCAATGACGGCTTCGAAGTGCTAGCCATCAACGAGGACCGCGAGGACGGGGTCATTGGCCCGTTCTACGATCATTTCGGCCTGACCGAACTTGCCGGCTACCACGACCCCTACGGTCGCCTGTCACGGCAACTCAAGGTGACCGGCCTGCCCACCACCATCCTGATCGATCACCGGGGCAATGAAGTCGGCCGCGTCGTCGGCGCCGCCGAATGGGACAGCCCGGCGTCAATCGCCCTCATGCGCTACTACCTGACCCTGCCCACAAGTACGGCCAGTGCCGAGTAGGGCTACAACTTGCCTTGGGTCACGTAGGCGAGGATTTTTTCCACCTGTTCGGGGGTCTCGGTGACGGCCAGGGCGGCGGCGTCGACCTCTTTGAGGGCGTGGGCGGTGTCGGGGCCGTACATGGTGACGATGGGGGTGCCGATGGCGGCGGCGTAGCCGGCGTCGAAGGCAGCGTTCCACTGGCGATATTTTTCGCCGAAGCGCACCACCACCACATCGGCCTGCTCGATCAGGGTGCGGGTGCGGATGGCGTTGAGCTTGGCGCCCTTGCTGTCGTGCCAGACGCTGTTGTCCTCGGCCCCGAGGATTTCTACCCCGGCGTTATCGCTGGTGTCGTGGTCGGTGACCGGCGAGACCAGTTCAACCGCCAGCCCGGCGGCCGCGACGCCGGCATGGATGCGCTCGCGCCAATCCGAGTGAATTTCGCCTGAGAGATAGACGGTCCAGGAGTCCATGATGCTTCGCCTTTTTTGGAAAGTGCGTTCAATCGCCACGCGGGCTCCCGCCGCATAAGCGGCGACGCGCGGTCGCGCTTGCCAGCGGCCATAAGAATGCCCGCTGGAATTCTTCTCCTCGTAAATTCTTTCTTCCAGCCCGCGACCGCGGGTCGCCGACCGTTCGGCGGGAGCCTGCGTGACGATTGAACGCCCATCGGTCATTCCTTTTGACCGATGGTACTAACGCGTCGCCACCGGCTCGTCGCCCGAGTAATCATAAAAGCCGCGGCCGGTCTTGCGGCCGAGCCAACCGGCTTCGACGTATTTGACCAGCAGGGGACAGGGCCGGTACTTGGTGTCGGCGAGGCCTTCGTAGAGCACCTGCATGACCGTCAGGCAGGTGTCGAGACCGATGAAGTCGGCCAGTTCCAGAGGTCCCATGGGGTGGTTGGCGCCGAGCTTCAGGGCGCTGTCGATGGCCTCGACCGAGCCGACCCCCTCATAGAGGGTATAGACCGCCTCGTTGATCATCGGCAGCAGAATGCGGTTGACCATGAAGGCCGGGAAGTCCTCGGCGCTGACCGGGGTCTTGTTCAGTTTAAGCGTGAGCTCGCGAATTTCCGCGAAGGTCTCCTGATCGGTGGCGAGGCCGCGAATCAGTTCGACCAGCTTCATGGCCGGCACCGGGTTCATGAAGTGCATACCCATGAACTTGCCCGGCCGGTCCGTATTGGAGCCCAGCTTGGTCACCGAGATCGACGAGGTGTTGGTGGCGATGATGGCTTCGGGCTTGAGCACGGCGCAGAGCTGGGTGAAGACCTCGCGCTTGAGCGCCCCGACCTCGCTGACCGACTCGATAACCAGATCGCAATCGGCCAGGTCGCTGTATTCCACCGCCGTCGATAGCAGACCCAGGGCGGCATCCCGGTCGGCGCCCGAAATACGTTCGCGGTTGACCTGGCGATCGAGGTTGCTTGTGATGGCCGCCACGGCGGCCTCCACCCGGTCCGGGTCGATGTCGAGCATAGTGGTCGCGACGCCGGATACGGCGCAGACCTGGGCAATACCGATACCCATCTGACCGATGCCGATTACGCCAATCTTATCAATCATCGTGCGGGGCCTTTGTCATTTGCAGGCAGTCTAGCGCGACGGCGGGTTTTCTTCGAGGGCCGCCTTGAGGGCCGGCACCACATCGAACAGATCACCGACAAGACCATAGTCGGCAACCTGGAAGATCGGCGCCTCCTCGTCCTTGTTGATGGCGACGATGACCTTGGAGTCCTTCATGCCGGCGAGGTGCTGAATGGCGCCCGAGATGCCGACCGCGATGTAGAGGTCCGGGGCGACAATCTTGCCGGTCTGGCCGACCTGATACTCGTTGGTCACATAGCCGGCATCGACCGCGGCGCGGGACGCCCCGACCGCGGCGCCGAGCAAGTCCGCAACGGATTCCAGCAGGTGGAAGTTCTCGCCCGACTGCATGCCGCGACCGCCGGAAATGACGATGCGCGCGCTGGTCAGCTCGGGCCGTTCTGAACTCGATAGCTCCTGGCCGACAAAGTTTGACAACCCGGCATCGGCGCCGCCGGAAATCGCCTCGACCGTAGCTGATCCGCCGCTAGCCTCGACCGCGGCGAAGGCCGTGGTCCGCACAGTGATGATCTTGACGGCATCGCTGCTCTGCACCGTGGCCATGGCGTTGCCCGCGTAGATCGGCCGCACGAAAGTGTCCGGCGCCTCGACGGCTACAATGTCGGAGACCAAAGCGACATCGAGCAGCGCCGCCGCGCGGGGCAGGATGTTCTTGGCAGCGGCGTTGTGGGCCGCCACGATGTGGCTGTAACCCGACGCCAGGTCGACTACCAGGGGCGCCGTGTTCTCGGCCAGCAGGTTGGCCAGGGCGCCGTCGTCGGCGACCAGCACCTTGGAAACGTCGGAAACCTGGGCGGCCGCCTCGGCAACCGCGCCGCAGCCCTGGCCGGCGACCAGAACGTGGACATCGCTGTCCATCTGCGACGCCGCGGCAACCGCGTGCAGGGTGGCGACATTGAGCTCAGCGTTATCGTGCTCGGCAAATACTAGAACGGCCATTAGATCACTCCCGCTTCATCACGCAACTTGGTCAACAACTCATCCACATCGGCAACCTTGACGCCGGCTTCACGCTTGGCCGGCTCGACCACCTTGAGGACGTTCAGGCGGGGCGTCACGTCGACACCCAGTTCGTCGGGAGTCTTGACGTCGATAGGCTTTTTCTTGGCCTTCATGATGTTGGGCAGCGACGCATAACGCGGCTCATTGAGTCGCAGGTCGGTGGTCATCACCATGGGCATCTTGAGAGCCACGGTCTCGAGCCCGCCGTCAACCTCGCGCACGCAGGTCGCGGTACCGTCGGCGATCTTGAGGTTCGAGACGAAGGTGCCCTGGGACCAGCCGAGCAGCGCCGACAGCATCTGGCCGGTCTGATTGGCGTCGTCGTCGATCGCCAGCTTGCCGACAATCACCAGATCGGGCTGCTCCTGATCGATCACCGCCTTTATGAGCTTGGCCACGGCGAGGGGCTGCAACTCGGCATCGGTCTCGACCAGGATGCCGCGGTCGGCACCCATGGCGAGGGCCGTGCGGATGGTCTCCTGG